>JACQSU010000021.1 GCA_016211165.1 Candidatus Woesearchaeota archaeon
GAATAACCTCCCTTTGGTCGGTTTTCAAAGTCCTTCCTGAAAAGCCCGAGCGTAGCGAGGGGTTATTCAAAGTTCTCACTTCTCAATAATCTCAACGATCTTTGCCATTATCTCATCAAGAAGTTTCTTGTCTTTTGCCTCAGCGCACACACGAAGCAATGGTTCGGTGTTTGAAGGCCTCACATTCGTCCACCAATCCACACCCCAGATCGTCACGCCATCCATCCGATCCTGCCGCAGATCCTTGAATTCTTTGGCCACGCGCTCCACGCTAGCTTTAGGATCTGGCACGTGGAAATTCGTCTCGCCGGATCTTGCATACCGCTGGTATGGCTGTATGAGCTCGCTTAGCGGCTTTGTGCGCTTGCTTAGAATATGGAGGAGCTTAAGAGCAGCCACCACAGCATCATCAGTAAAGAACGCGTCGCGGAAGTAGAAATGACCGCTAATTTCTCCACCCAAGGCGACATCATCTTTACGCATCGACTTTTTGATAAACGCATGACCTACCCGATGACGGATCGCCCGCGCGCCAAACTCCTCTGCTATCACCTGCGATGAACGACAATCATAGATGATCCTGGCCTTCGGATCGACTATGGAGAGTTCCTTCCCAAGCAAGACAAGGATCAGATCAGCAGGGACAACATCACCCTTTTCATCAACCATAATCACACGATCGGCATCTGCGTCAAAGGCAAGCCCCACATCCGCCTTCTCTTTTTTGACTGCGGCTTGCAGATCGCGAAGATTCTCAACGTTGAGAGGATCCGGCTCGTGATTCGGAAACGTCCCATCAAGGTCCTTGTACAAGTGCGTCACTTTCAAGGGGAACTGCGCATAGATCGGTGGAAAGGTGTATCCAGCCATCCCATTCGCAGAGTCAACAACGACCCGAAGATCGCCTATGGACCCGCATATGGAGAGCACGTGCTTTGCGTAGTCGCCAAGCACCTCCTTTCTTGTGATCGAACCTTTCTTAATCGGGGGAAGCGGCAAGCTCATCTTTATCATCTCTTCGATCCGCCGGATCCCGTCATCATAGCCTACAGGAATCGCCTTCTCACGGACGATCTTGCAACCATTATACTGCTTCGGGTTATGACTTGCGGTTAGCATCACCCCGGCATCATACCCACCTTTAGCCACAGCGGCATAGAACAGAGGTGAACTTGCAAGACCAATATCAATCACATCAGCACCTTGGTCCCTCACACCACGCGAGAGCGCATCAGCAAGCTTGGGCGACGAAGTCCGACAATCCCTGCCAATCACGACATTCCTTGGATTGAGAAGCAGGACTACAGCCCGCCCAATCTTATAAACGATCTCCTCGTCCAACTCAACAGGATAGACCCCGCGGATGTCATATGCCTTGAAAATCCCCATCACGCGTAGTTGCCCAGTTTCTTATTAAATTTCTTTTGGAAAATCGTTAATTGTTCTTCGCTTCGCTCAGAACATAAACGATTTTTTTGTTATAGTTGGACTATATTTTTAGGGGGTTAAAAACAGGGTGAAACCCCCTTTTCGAGGCAAAACATATATAAAGCGACCCATCGAGGATCGCTACAGAACACTCTGGTGCACCCCCACATGCCAGCTCCAAGCATCCTCGGACGATTATTCTCAAAAGCAACCGGCCAAGACAGCGCTCATCGCAAGGCAGGCACGCATGGACCTGACCAACTGACAAGCAAACACCTTGCGAAACTCGAATCGCTTGAACAACGCAAGCAACAGCTTCTGTCTGATATCTTAACCAAGAGAAATGAACTAGCGAGCGCGAAAAAGGAATTGCAGGAAACATTGCATACGATTAAGACCGAAGAGAAGAACCTCCTGCATAGAATCGAGGAACTCAAAAGCATCGAAGAAGAACTGCTCACCAAGGAAGGATTGCTTGAGACAAAACAAGAACTGCTCGCACGCAAAGAAGAACAACTAGGCTCGCGTGAGGAGAAGCTTGGCAAGGAAGAGAAAGCCCTTTCATCAGAACGCGACGCCTTCGAGAAACGACGGGCATCCCTAGAAAAACACGTCCAGAAACTTAGTTCTGCGAAAGCCACGCTGGAACGCGACACCCAAGCTTTGGAAGTCGCCCTGCGCGCGATCAACCACGATCTTGAGAACAAACAAACCCTTGTCAAACAAATCACAAAACGCGAGACGGCGCTCGCGACACTCGAAGAAAAACTTCGGAATCGAGAGAAAGCGGCACTTGAGCGGGAAAACCAACTTGAATCCCGCCATAAAGAATTCTCGCACTTTGAAGCAGAACACAAACGGCGAATGAGCGACGTCGAGAAACTGACAAAACAAGCAGGGAAATTGAACACTGCCATCGCCGATGCCAAAACCGATCTTGAGTGGCTTGAGTCCGCGCACGCAAAACGCAAAAAACTCTATGAAACTCTCGAGGCAAGAGCCGAGGACCTCGAGACAAAGGAGCTCAAAGTCAAGGAAGTGATGGTGCTCCTCAAAGAAAAGGAGAACCTTCTTGCAGGAAAGGAATCAGAGCTCAAAACCAAGGAAACGACGCTCTCAAAAAGCGAAGAACGCCTCTCCCGGCGCGAGACACAGGCATCCCGTGTGCAAGCAGAATACGAATCAAAGAAAACACTTCTTGCCAATTTCGAGAAGGAAGCTGCGACGCTCAAACAACAAGAAGAGGCAGTCACCGCGAGACAATCCGAAATTACATCACGCGAAGAAGATCTTAACAAGACCCTCTTAACACTTGCTGAACGCGAGAACGCCATCCGTGAAAAAGAGAAGATCTGGTCAGGAAAGGAACAAGTACTCACCCAAAGCCTTGAGAATCTCAAAACAGACAAAACAAAGATCGAGGAAAGCATCCTTCTTGGCAAGGCAGAACTCAAAGCCCTCTCGGACGAGTGGGACAAACGCGTGCAAGTCTTCCTTGAGAATCGACGATACGTCCAAAGCGAGATGAAACGCATCTCACAACTCAAACTCGAAGACATGAGCGTCCTCGAGGCAAAAGAGACTGAACTGCACGGCCTCGTTGGAGAACTCGAAGATGATCGTGAATCCCTGCGGGAAGAGGAAGACACAGTCATCGCAAAGATCGCCGAACTGACACGAGCTGAGACGCGAATCAAGACACGCGAGCAAAGGATGGCGGACTGGGAAGTCAAATTGAAGACCCAAGAGGAGGACATCTTCAAACGATTGACGAGCGCCAAACAACTTGAGAAAGAATACGCTACAAAGCTCGCGAAGATATCCAAAACAAAAGAACTCAAGGAAGATCTTCCCCATCTGCAAACTGAATACGACCGCTATGTCGAACTTACCGAAAAAATCAGAGCCAAGCTGATGGCCCAAGGAATCAAACTGCAGTCCAGACCCAGGAAGCTAAAAGAACGCGAAGAAGCGCTCAAAGACAGGGCAGAAGGACTCAAGATTAAGGAAAAACTCCTATCTGCACACGAAGAAGAGATCAAACACGAAGAAGCGCTCCTCAAAAAAGACGAAACAGAACTCTACACGAGGATGCTTAGCGCTGATGCCGGCGCTGAAATAGGCGAATCAAAGGCAACGACTCCGCACGGCGATATCTACGACGTCATCGAGCGAGCTAATGAGATGCTTGCAAGCGGCAAACTCGACGATGCCACACGGTACGCCGCCGAGGCAGAAGTGATGACATCCAAAGTCGCAGCAGAGGATCGGAGATTGCTCCTGTATGATATCAAAGAATTAAAGGCAAACATCAAATTGGCAGCTCTCGGGTGAAAACGTTTAATGATCCCCGGATTATTCTTGATTCCCCATCCACATCCAAGCACTTCCCAAGAAATGACTCCACAACATAGGCATTGGCCTTCGTATGCTCGCTGATCTTGGTTGTCTTAAGAACCCCACCACACAACGCAATGAACGGAACTAAATTATCCGCAAGAAACTCATCCACAGGAGCATCGGCACCTATCTGCGTTTTTAATAAGCGCGCAGCTTTTGCTCCGACATCCTCTGCAGGAACACCCATCCTGCCCAATGCATCAGCGCCCAGAATCTGCGGATCCTCGACATCGAATTCGCCACCAACACCTCTATAAGCGAACAATGCGATGCCGCAACCAGTCGAAGCGGCAGTATGATATTCTTGACGGATATCAATGGGCACATTCAGATCCTTAAGCGCCTTTGCAGCGGCCTGCGCCATGCGTTCCGCTACCTTTGCTTGCGCCAAATCATGGGATGCGTGCGCAACACCACGGACCATCACCAATGGATTGGCCTTTACAAGCTGTATCGATGGCGCACTACGCATCGTAGAAAGATCAAATCGAGGCCGAACATCCATCTCCACTAGACCATTCCCCTTTGGATAATATCCCCGCCGGTGAATATTACACTCGATATGCGCGTAGCGCCTCAATTGAGGAATCAGCACCTCCTTAAGATAATCGATTGGCATTGACCACTCTACATCAGTTCCCCCTGTGATCTTTACATTCATTCTCTTTTTTGCAAAAATCATGGGTAAGATGAGCGCTTGGATGACTAGCGTAATGGACCCTGCAGTACCCACATCGATTTTAAGGTCCTTAGGAACGAATTGACCTGGTTTGAAACTAAGCGTTTCGGAACCTGCCTTTCCACCGATGACTGTTGCCTTGGTTAGCTCTTGAAGCGCTGTGATAGCCGTGACATGCTGTGCCTTCAATCCGGACGTACACCGACCATGGCGAATCGAATGGATATCAAATGGGATACCAAGCAGTGCAGAGAGTCCGAGCGCCGAACGCACGATCTGTCCCCCACCTTCAGCAAAGCAACCATCGAGGCGGACGAATTCTGTTTCTTCTTTCATTGTTCTTTACCAGCGCCGAATTTGTCACGCCGCGACTGAATCAGGGCGGGCAGGTATGGACAATGTTTAAAAATGCTGGGAAAATCCCTTTTATAGCGGCGAAAATTAATTTACATATAACATTGCAATTTCCGCCGGATATAGTATAACTTCCGTTGCTATAAATCCCGACTTACAAGGGATTTCCGTCGCTGTAGCTCAGCCTGGTTAGAGCGCCACGCTCATAACAACAAGGGGCTCCGCCCCTTTTGAACCCCATCATGGGTGAGAGACGTGGAGGTCAGGGGCTCGAATCCCCTCAGCGACATAAAAGAGGGGGCAAAGCCCCCTCTTTTAAACCCCCCCATCAAAGTCCTTAAATACTTGAGATTTTGTTGTTTTCCATGATCCTTACTGCTACACTTGCTGGAGCATTGGGCGCTGTTGTGCGCGTCCTTGTTGATCCTGACTGCGCACAAGACGCCAAAACAGGATATCTGCCAGGAAATTTTGTAGCATTCAATGCCATCGTGGGAGGCATTGGAGGATATGCGGCAACGCTTCTTGACATGGGCAGCGCCGCCCTGGGATTATGGATTCTTGCCTTCATGGCAGGATACGCAATATCTGATGTTGTTGACACCATCTGGTATTTGGCACGGAGGGCACGATGAACGAAACACTCGTTGTCTTCCTTGGCGTTCTTGGCGGCGCAATCATACGCGTCCTCTTTGGCCTGCGTAAGGCCTACGACAAGAAACGATTCCGCGTTGACTGGATGCGAGTTCTTATTGAACTCATTTCCAGCATGCTGTTTGGAGGCTTCGCGCTCTACGCCCTGGTATCTGTAGGAATGGCTAGGTTTGCATTGAGTCCTGCAGCAGGAGCAATTGCCGGCCTTCTTGGAGCTGACCTTCTCAACTCACTAGCAAAACGAGTAAGCCAACGGACGCTTAGTGTTGATCTTTCACCTAAAAAATCGCTTCATGCTCGCCCTCGACGAGAACTTTGAAAACCGACCAAATGGAGGTCATTCAAAATCCTCAAGCGGTTTTTTCCTTGATCGCCCCTGCGATGTCCTTGCCAATCATACCCATCATCGCAGCTTCCATCTTCTTCCCAGGCCAGTGATGAAGACCATCACCAAGGAATCGTGGAATGATATGAAAATGAGCGTGAAAGACGACCTGGCCAGCGGCACGATTATTGTTCATGCCGACATTTATTCCATCAGGACGCAAGGACTCTTTTATTGCCAAGGCAACTGTCTTGACTGTTGATATACATTGGTGCAATTGATCTTTCGGGAGATCAAAGAGATTCTCATGATGACTCTTTGGAATTACGAGCGTGTGACCCTTATTGATTGGCTGAACATCAAGAAATGCGAATGTGTACTCATCCTCATAGACTTTCACGCACGGAACCTCTTTTTTTAGAATCTTACAAAAGACGCAATCGTCAGCCATCCAATGAGGATCTCTACGCCACCATATAACTTTTTTGGTCAGAAGTCCGGCGGATACGACAGACCCTTTGCTTTGAGCACTGTAAAACGCATCGTCTTATTCTTCACCTTATCCAGCGTGCCGATGTCTGAAGGCTGAATCTGCTTAAACTGCGCCTTCGCATACCCGCACACAGGGCAATTCTCAAACGGAACAGTCTTACCCTCAACAATAAATCCGCAATGACCACATTTCCAGAGCATCATTATGAATAGGACGACCCCCTATTTATGCGTTTCTGCAGCTGTGATCCCCCGTCATATAACCGTCGGAGCAAACTATATAAAAGCGAAGGTGGACATTCCGGGAATGGCACGACGAGGTGGAAAACGATTGCGGAAAGGTCCCTTGTCCAGAACTACTCGTCCTGCGCAATCACATGCCATACGCAGGGAAGACGTCATGGGAGCAATCATTGTCCTTGTCATCCTCTCCTTTCTCTATCTTGACATGGAACCCACAGGCCTCACATTCACATTCCTTGATGAAGAAGGCGAAGAGATTGGAAGCCACGTCCTTATTCAAGAAGAAACCGAAGACACAATCGGCGTCCTGCGCATCCAATCACCACTTGAGAGCGGCTTTATGCTCATCACAGGCAACATCAGCGATCCGAATGTCACGATCCAAGAGAAGAACGTCCACATCTCACGAGGACTCCTTAATGGAAGCATCAATGTCATCACAGCATTTGAAACAAATCCACTCGCGACCCTTCCCACAACACAACGATTCAGGATGCCACCACAGGTCAATATACACACAGCACAATTCGCTTACAGCAATCCTGCAATCAATATCACGATCCGCAGCCAGAACGGAACCACAATCATCGCGTCTCCTGGAGCAGTGGACATCTCCCGACTCATCAACAGATCCTGCACTGAAACCTTCTGCGAGACAGCGCTCACAATCAACCACGACCCATCCTTTGTCTTCGCCATTCCTCCGCAGATCGACATTCACGATGTCGCGATCAGCTACAGCTCCATTAGCAAGAATCTCTCACCCACATTAATTCCCCTCTGCTCATCATTTCCCTGCGACCTTCCTGTCCGCCTCGTGAGCAGCGGCGGCCCATTCGCAAACATCAATCTAGTCGAAAACATATCCGAGGTACCGCTCGCGAATCAACCACCCTGCCCTGGAGGCATCCGGATTGGGGCGTGCGGCGCCAAACCATTCCTGTGCTCACCCGGCGGCGTCCTTGTCAGCAACTGCACAGCATGCGGATGCAATCCACCACGCGCTTGCATCAGCGGCCAATGCGTCTTTGTCATCGCACCCTGCCCTGTCACAGGATGCCTTGTCGAGATTACCTCAACACAACTCCTCAATCCTGCTGTAGTCTTCCGCGGAACCACACTTAACCTATCAGTGCTGCTCACAGGCCCCCAAGTCGCATTTGAACGGCCATCATATATCCTCGAAGTGAGGAATTCAACAGGCGATCTGCGATTCAGCGACACACCAACACTCACCGTCACTTGTGAAACATCCACACAATGCAATGCGACACTTTCTGCGCTGCCAATCACACCTGACACAGCCGGCCTATTACGCATCGCCATCACCAATATCACCACAACCCTGCCACAACAGCTCAACTTCACGATCCAAGTCATTGACCCAACAGACACCTTGGCCTTTGTCACCCCCAACGCAGGCGACCTTGCATTCGAAGGAGTCGCACCTGCATCGTTTGGGGGAACATCATACATTGTGGCAAGCTACCGCAATAGCAGCGTGCCAGGAATTGGACTTGTAAGGGCCATGGTTTCCGTCCCCGGGCCTGAATCGCTTAACACCACATTACACACACTCCTTGACACCCTTGTTCCTCCTGATGCGGAACTCATTCGCTTCAGATCCCACAGACTCTACTTGAGCACGGCCCGACCAGACCTCTTTGGCCTTGCGACCCTTCCAGAGAACACCACACAGCACACATGGGTCACAAACGAAAGCATCATTGCCATTGCCATCCTCTCCAATCTCACATCACGACACTATACTATCCCGGTCTGCGCACTTCCCCCTCCTGGAGTGAGCGCAGAATGCCCACAACCAACAGAGATCATACCCATCATCGACGCCTATGCAAACAAACACACCCCTGCAATCGATGCAGCACTGCGAACATTTGGAATCAACCTTGGAGCAGGAACAAGCCTTGTAGGAATCCCGCTTCTCCCCGGAGCAAGCAACATGAGCAGATCAGCATTTGCCCTTAATGGAACCATCACTGCGCTTCGTTCTCCATTTACTGAAGCCCTCTTCCATTTCAACAGCACCCTACAGGACTGGAATGTGTTTAGCAACCGCGGACTTGCATCAAACATCCAAAACATCGAAACGCTCACAGGATACGCCCTGACTTCCAATCAGAGCCAACGCATCATCATTCGCGGCCTTGAGAGATCAGGACCTGCCACACGAACGCTTCATCAAGGATTCAACATCATCGCCCTGCCTCGCACATCACCCTGCAGAGGCAATGTCACGATAGGATCAGGACAGGTCATTGATCTTATAGAGACCAATGTCCCCTGCACGCTCAACAACACATTTCCAGAACTTGTAAACATCACTACAGAACTCGGCACGATCATCAACTCCCAAGAGATACAACTCGGCCTGAATGCACCACTCGAAGCAGGGCGCGGATACTTTATCAAGGTGACACAGAATGCAACCATCAGCTCGTAGCTCCATAGCAGCACTCATCGCCATCACGCTTGTAGCAACAACACTCGCAGCGCCACAAGCACCACTCCAACTAGGAGTGACATTCGCCGCAGGAAGCATAGTCAATGGCAACAACACCGTAAGCATCGAACTTGCGAACGGATCGATCATCACATTACTTCGAGCATCCAATAACAGCGTCGGCCTTGTGCAACCACTCCTGATCGGCACAGCAAGACACCCCCGACTCCATGCAGGAGAACGACTCCTTGTCTTCCTTAATGGATTCAATGTAGCCAACACAAGTTTCGCACCAGGAGGCACTCACAAGATCACAGCACCCGTGAGAATCCCCCTCTGCGGTGACGGACCATGCGCAAGCCAAGAAAGCTGCATCCTGTGCAGAACAGACTGCATCTGCAATGGCGTCAATATCGTCGCCATACCACGCAACGAACAATTTGTGAAGAAACCCCTCAATGACACGCTCACCGTCCTCTTTAATAACACAGGTCTGCCATTCTTTGACATTGTGACCGAAGGAGTGCCTGTCGCCCGCATCTTCCGCGATCCACTTAATGCCACACTTGATCTGGGAATCGCCCAAGCGCAACGAGGCACACGGAATGGCAAGAACTTTATCATTGTCAATGCAGAAATCGCAAAGACCGTCATCCTCTCAAAATCTGCCAATAGGACACAAGTATGCACCAAGGATCAATCCATCAATAATATCACTGAGATAAGCAGCGCATGCAATGGCGCCAATGAACGCATCATCACATGCAATGGCAATATGAATGCCGGCATCAACTGCACAGACTTTGGAGACTTCTATACTATAAGCGGCCTTGCTCACTCAGCAGTGATCGAATTTGAAACCACCCAAGCGCCGGTTAGTGAAAAGGGCCGTCGAGGGAGACGCCGCACCAATGTGAGCGATGAAGAAGACTTCCAAGGACGAGCACTCTTCCGCAGGCCCCTAAACATCAGCGGCCTTGCAGGATTCAAAGTACAAGAAGGATGCACATCAAGCTGGTCGTGCACGACATTCGCACCAAGCCCGTGCCCTGCATCAGGATTCCAGACACGCATCTGCACAGACAATAACAATTGCGGAACCATCAGCGGAAAACCATCAGAGAGAAGAGCATGCAAACCTTCTCGAATCGAACCAACAGCAGAACCACCCATCCCTGCACAACCAACACCAGTCAGTCAACCCGAGGCGCCCATTCCCCCACTCATCGAGCCAACGATCCCTGTTGAAGAAATCCCGCCCATGTTCCAAGAACCCACCCCACCCCTAGAACAACCAGCTGCATTAGAAACAACGCAGAATCTCATCGTCCTCTTAAGTCTTGGCGCCCTGGGCCTTCTCTTAGTCATTGTCGTCTCACTCTTCATCCGATCAAAACATGTCCAGGCGCACCAGAGATTTGTTGATGACGCCATGTCTTTTATCAAACACAATCGCGACATCGGTTATCAAGACCCCCAAATACGCCAGATGCTCAAAGACGCAGAATGGCCAGAGAATTACATCAAGGACGCGTTTAAGA
>JACQSU010000030.1 GCA_016211165.1 Candidatus Woesearchaeota archaeon
CTTTTAGTTACTGCATCAACTAACGCGACTGGCAACAACTCTGCGCCCACTTATTGAGCACCTCATAGTTCACCGCACCACACATCCACATGCCAGAATTCTTGTTAAAGAAAAACGGAACACCACCACAAAAACCCTTATCACACTCTTTAAGGAGCTCCGCATTCTTTTCATCATGCCAGACTTCGAGACGATCGACTTTGATTTTAAGCTCTTCTTCGAGACGATCAACAAGCGGATTCATCTCATGACAATGCGTACACTCTTTACCGGTGAACATGATGAGATGTGAAGGCATACCTAAATCTTGAATTTGGAAGTATATAAACAATGACGGTGTGCAAAGTTTTCTACAATCGTTATTTTGATCTGCGAAATCCGTTTAACATATCCCGATACTTCATCGCCACAGCGGCAGGGTCAGGAGCATTGAGGATATCACGACCCACATTTGCGATCACGTTATCGCCAAACACGCTCATGAGATTGACTCACCCTTTGGAAAACCATGTTTTGCACCCCATGCAAATGGAGCAAGACGCCATTCACCAAGCGTCTCCAGGCTGCTTTGATTGATTTTACCCTCTGAAATTGCCACCTCAAGAAGTTGATCATAGGTTAACAGCGAATGCACATTCACCTTGGCATCATCAAACATCTGCTTTGCTTCAGGAAAACCATAATTAAAAATCGATACCATATCTGTCACAATACCTCCCAACGCCCGAACAGCCTGCACAGTATCAAGTGAACTTCCACCAGTTGAAATCAAATCTTCATAGACGAGAATCTTTCTTCCTGCAAGGGTTGCGTTTGAATCAATACCTTCAATGCGATTGCGCATCCCATGATCCTTAGATTTGTCACGTACATACATCATAGGGATGCCCAGCCGATCAGCCAAGGTTGTCCCTGGAGAAATCCCCGCAGTACTTGTCCCTGCAATCGCATCAAACATCACACCAGACTTCTTAAGCATTGCCTGCGCAGCTTCTGCGACCAGTGCGCGATGCGTTGCATCACCAAGAAGCATCCGATTATCATTGTAAATCGGCATATGAAACCCCGAAGCCCACTTAAACGGTTTGTCTGGACTCAACTTAATCACATTATTATCTAGGGCAATCTTTGCCAGCCGCGTCGCATATGCATTTGCATCGTCTGTCATTTGGAGCACTCCCTGTCTTTTGATGATAAACCGGCTTTTATTTATACTCTAGCGACGACTGGATTGGGACGACTCTTAAGAAACGCTTAATGTCGGCCTTCAGCCGACTTATAGGCAGTTGACGAATTATATGAACCTTTGCGTCCAAGTTGAGTCGAGAAAGTTCCAACATTATAGCCAGTTCATTATATAATTGAACTTTTGTGTAATGAACTGGCTATCTAGCTGGTTCACTCACTAAAGTTCCACTATTTCGTGAACCAGCTATAACTCAACTTGCTATATCTTGTAATATCTCTAGAATTGCATAGGTATCATCTCCCGCATCATTTGATCCGTCGACTTACGCGACTTGACTCTGCCCACCCACTTTCTTGCAGTAGATACGGCGAGGCCCATAAGTTATCCATGTATAACTTGTGTAAATAACTTCCGCGGCACATTTAAAAAAGGTCACCAGTTCACACGAGAAACACACTCCACGGCCCTGTGGTCTAGCGGCTATGACGCCACCCTCACATGGTGGAGATCAAGGGTTCAAATCCCTTCAGGGCCATCAACAAGCGTGGTTAGCCGAAATCGGACATGATAGGATCCAGGAGATCGAGAACCCTGAACTGGCCCAGCAACGCATGAAGGAGATCTACAAAACTAAAGGATATACTAATGACTGGATCGAAAAACGTGTTCGGGGAATTGCCATCCAAGATGAATTGACTGACGAATGGGACAAAGAGTTTGCAATCCTTACTGCTGAAATCTCCAAAGCAACGTTTGAACTGACTCCTTATGAATACAAGAAACTCAAAGGACTTGAACAGGAGAACCTTAGAGACCACATGAATGACTTGGAACTGATTTTCACGATGCTCGGGGAGGCAACTACTACAAAAATCGCTCTGAAAAAAGACTCTCAAGGATTCCTGGGAAACAGGGAAGCTGCTGTGGAAGGAGGCACTGTTGCAGGTGTTGCAAGAAAGGAACTTGAACATAGGATCAGGGAAAAAGTGGTATCAGCAGAAAACTACTTGCAATTGCACAACAAATGAGACACACGGTCATCCGGTGATCATTCCAACAACACCGGACTCAAACCCGACAAACCACTGCGCCCACGCAGTTGATTGAATCGAGACAAAGTCAATAATCATCAAGATGCCAATGATGATAAAGAGGAGTGCGATGATAAGAGCGTGCGAGTGAATCTCGTGATTGATAAAAGGAATGCGAAGCATACTACCCTTGAATAGTGCAAGCCTCTTTGCTCCAATATAATGCACAATAACAAGAGGGATGAGCATTCCAATCACATACACTGCAATAATCATTGTTGAGAACAAAGGCCCTGCGGCGCCGGCAAGTGCAAGAATTGCTGCAAGCGCAGGACCAAGACAAGGGCTCCACACCAAACCAAAACCTAGGCCAAAGAAAAACGGCGTTGTTGGAAGATGAATCGATGGAATAGAAATTCCCACAAGCATCAGAATGCCAACAAGGAGAAGAATCGAACCAACAACCTTACCTATAATCGTCGTTGGAATAAGCGCAAGGATCGAGGATGAAACAAGGCCCAGCAGGATGACCATCACAAGGAGGCCACACAAAAAGAACACACCCCTCCTGACACTGCCAAGACCCATTGCAGCGTATGCAGGCAGGATAGGAAGAATGCAAGGCGAAAGACAGGTAAGTAGACCAGCAAGAAACGCGATAGCAAATACGTGCATCATAGGGCCAAACGCTCAAGCGCAGTCTTAAACTTTGCCACCAGATTTTTATAACCGTGGATTTTTATGACCATATGGAAGCACCAACACAAGATGAACAACGGTTTGCTGTCTTAATTATTAGATCCATCGACAAGAAGACCAAAAAGACACAGCTCTCAATGCAAACACGCGGCGAAGGCATCTCACTAGCCGAAGCCGCCATCATCTTGGAAGGTTGGTGCAAAAAAGTCAAATCAGAATTACAACGACCATTCACAGAGAATCTTGTCTTTGGCGGCGGAGACGAAGAGAAAAACGTTTAATGATCCTCGCCTTTGGCTCGGATCTTAAACGTTTTCTTGTTATTGCTCACGATGATTTCTGGGGTTAAAATGGGGCCTGCCCCTCTTTTTAGACGCGCGCCACGAAGTCACAGCGCGCATCTGCAAGACGATCAAATTGGCTATTGGGCGAGAGGCCGATCATTGTCACAATATCAAGCGTGCGGGTTACACGAACGACCTCATCAAGCAGGCTTACAAAGAGGAACTGACGATCGTTTTGATTAAGAATATCCTTTTGGATCAGATCGTCAAGACCTGAAATCACCAACACACGACTCCGGTGCTTTCTTATGGTCTGCTCGAGACGAAGCATGATACGCTGCAACTCATCGCTTGAAAGCGGACGAGCCACCATCATCTTGGAGACATCGACTTTGGAAGTCTTATAATACCGGTGAATGAACGCCGGATTGAACATCCCCGCAGCATCGATAAGAGTCACACGCGCCATAGACTGGGAACGAATCCCCATAGACAAGAGCAACCTTGCCACAGTCTTATTGTCGCCACGCAATGCGAGTACGCGTCCAGCGTCTCGTTCAAATTCGTCACAGATGATGTCTTGGTCCATAGCAACGATTCCCTGATTTCTGATTTATATGCAAGTCGTAGGGTTGTCTAGTGTGACCAGTGTAAAAAGGGAGCTTCGCCCCCTTTTTAACCCCCTAAAAATATAGTCAAATTATAACCAAAAAAATCGTTTATGTTCCGACCGGGGGAGGAACAATAAACGATTTTCCGAAGACACTGCTTTATAAGCAACAGACCTCTTTTTAGTTCTGTACTCGTCGGGACGACGACTATCACCATGGAACGCCTCCAAAAACTCCTTGCATCAGCTGGTATCGCGTCGAGGCGGAAATGCGAAGAATACATCACTTCTGGACGAGTCAGTGTCAATGGAGAGCGCGTGACGCAACTTGGGTCCAAAGCAGAGGCGACTGATGACATCCGCGTAGATGATAAGAGAGTCGTGATCCGACCAAAAATCTACATTGCGCTCCACAAGCCTGCTGGATACGAATGCACAGCCGCAGAAACCAAACGACGCACTGTCTTTGATCTTGTGCGAATGCCTGAACGACTGTTCTACGTTGGAAGACTTGACTATCAGACCGAAGGACTCCTTCTCTTAACTAATGACGGCGCGTTTGCGCAACAAATGTCACACCCACGATACGAAAAGGAGAAAGTCTACCTTGTGACAATCAAAGGACGTCTTTCTGCTGATGATATCATCTCACTTGACAAAGGAATGAAAATCAAAGCACTCCACGGCGAAGTCGACACGGGACAATCTGTGAATATCTGGCCAGTGAAAGTTCGGGTAGTATCTGAAGGAAAATACTCCACATACGAATTTAGCATCCACGAAGGACGCAAAAACATCATCCGACGCGTCGTTGCACACCTTGGCAAAGAAGTTGACCGACTGCGACGCGTTAGGATTGGAGGACTATCCTTAGGCGGACTGACACCAGGCAAGTGGCGACATCTTCGATTAGAAGAAGTGGCACTGCTTCTTACCGAAACAAAGGATCGGCCAAAGGCAACGCCTGTCACAACGACTATGGAGGCGCGCGAATTCAAACGTGAATGGAACCCTGTCGGATCACGCGAACAGAGACGAGCCAAATTCACGCAGAAACCAAGGGTTGATCCGGAGACGGGACGCATTGAACGCGAACCGCAGTTTTTTGGAAGAGAACACATCCGACGACCAATGGACACACAACAAGAGGCTTTTGCGCGGCGCGATGAACGACAGAGCGATAGACCACCACGAGATACTGAGCGCCGACCCCAACGCCGCGTCTGGACAAATCCCAATCATTCGACACCAGCACGCATCCGGGGCGAACGACCACAATGGAAACGAAAATTTGGAGACGATACGGGAAGAGATCGAAGACTTGGACGCACTGAAGAGCGAGGTCGCAGTTTTGGACGCGATGAGCGGCGATATTCTGGACGGCGAGAAACATTTGAGCAACGCAAGAAACCATTTAAGTTTGAGAAAAAAGAGGCCGGAGCGTCAATTGATACTTCGCCACCAGCAACGCCTTCCAATTTTGGCGGGGACTACGCGGCATGGAAAGAGAAACACAGATCACGACCGCGAAAGACACGATATTCAAGAAGGAGAAGGACTGCGTAGGCACACGCTCACATTCTTTTTAAGACGGTCTTGCAAGGGCATCTCCCGAAGATTGCGACTATACTCGAGATGATTGATGATCACATCTGTTGAAAGCGTGCGCAAGTCAAGAGGATCCTGCGCTAACTTGAATGCCGGCTTGAGCTTTGTTTCAACACGTTTGAGTTGCATCTTAGTGGCCCTCGAATTCTACAAGACAATGCACGTTGTATTTATCAAGCTTCTGCTTGCCGCCCAATTCGGGCAGATCGATTACAAAGGAGCATTCGTGAATGATGCCACCAAGCTTCTCGATGAGCTGGGCAGCGGCCGCTGCCCAGCTCATCGAGAAGCTTGGTGGCATCATTCACGAATGCTCC
>JACQSU010000033.1 GCA_016211165.1 Candidatus Woesearchaeota archaeon
ATGGAAAACCCAAATTTCACTCACACCATTGGATGTCACAGATATCCAAAAATAAAATATACAAGGATATCTCCATTTCTCATATTCAAGAGCTTCGGACTTATTGGGGTTGCAACATTACCTCTGACTCCCATCGAAGGCTTTTTCGACTGATGTCTCAAAATCCTCAAAGTGCAAAGCACATTTGAGGCTTACCTCACTTTGCTCACCTTCTTAAACCCCTTGTTCTTCACCCCTCTTAAGGGGTTAACGAGGGAAGGCTATGAAGAATCTCATCATTCTTGCAGTCATGGCGCTTATGGTGTCACAGTCCGTTTTCGCAAATCACGATTCGTATGGCAAAGAGTATGGCGCCGACAGTTACTATCAATCTTCACGTGGCAGAGTTGCAGAGTCCCTCTCAAGAGACTACTCTATCGATAGGACCGAGACCAACAATGTCTTCAGCTTCGTTAATCGTGACGCGTCTGCGTCGCAGTCAGCGACGTCGAGCGGTTCCGCTTCAGGTTCTCTAATCGGTGCCCAGGCTGGATCCCAATCCGGGAATTTCAATGGTAATGCCAATGTCAACCAGAATGGCGCGTATAATTCAAACTATGCAGACTCGTATTCGAACGCCTATCCGCCATACTCTAACAGGGGGTTTGGGTATGGCGGTGTGGCGGCTTCGTACGGCAACTATTACAACCCATACACCTATCCGTATGGTTACTATCCGACAAGCGGTTCATCCAATGGCAATGTTGACCAAAACCAGAACTTCAACCAGTTTGGAAACATCAACAAGAATGCCAATCAACAATATAATGATGCGTATAGCGCTGTTGCCAATCAAGGCTACAACACGAACTTCAATACGCAGTCCCAGTCGTCGACGCGAGAATCAAGCGGTACGAATGCGACGCATGTCCTAAGCGAACGCATCAAGGACGCAGTGAAAGTCGAGAAGCTCTATCAGGACGTGGATTATGAAGGGCGCTATAATAGCGCGAACCGCTACTACGATGCCGGATATGACCAGTACTACTCTCCGCAAGAGTACCGATCGACAAAGTATGTTTACGACGGCAGGTACGATGACTACCGTTATAATCCTTCGTACGACAGATACAGTCGATCATATCCCTTTTCAACCTCGAAGTATGATGGCACGCGAAGTCGTGTCTATGATGATGGCCTTGTGATCAGGTACTAATGACGCAATGCCTAAAAACCCCCATGAAGTGGACATGCATATGTATTCGCAACGATTTCTCAAGGCGTGCAATCGATATGCGCTGCTCATAGGTGGTTCAGGCAGGAATCTGACGCACGGCATCAGTGAGGTTGCTAGGTATCTGTGCGATGCGGCGGGGTTTGATAATGGGAATGTTGTGCAGTTCAATCCACAATCCAAGTCAGAGGCGCAGAGTATTCCGGATGTGATGCGAGCATTTTACAATAATGTACGCAGGGATCAGCAGGCGGCGACGATCTTTTTGTATCATGGTCATGGCGAAGTCGGGTGCATCAGGCCATTCCAAGGAGTTGATGTTCCGTATGAGGATCTTGCTGGTGAGATCAATTATGATGGCCCTTTGCTTGTAATTATCGATGCATGCCATTCAGCAAGCGCGCTTCCTGTATTCCATAAGGTAGCGAATCAGGTGCATGTGTCATGTGGACATGATCAAAGGGCGTGGCGTATGGCATTCTTGCCTGCGTTTTTCTATTCGATGGTGCAACGCCGTCCGTTTCGTCGACGGCGTGTGGGTTCTCCTCGGATTGAGAAACAGCCTATTTTTTCCTATTCCAAACTGGGGGATTACTATATCGGTCGTCTCCGCCAGGGGATTGAATTGGTGCAGGTCGAGGATTATCAGCATCCCCAAAGGGCGGGCTCCGGTCTTGAGTCGTTGCTGTACCCTCGGTAGTGAGTTTTTTAAATGGTCGGCATTGCTCGAATCAGATGAGAGCAGATAATGTTGTGATAAAGCGGCGTCTTGGGCAGGGTAGTTATAAGAGGGCTTATGCGGCGGATGTCTTTGATCACGAGCGTGAGGAGTGTCGACGAGAGGTGATGCTTGCTTCTAGAGGGGGTGCCTGTTATGAGGAGTTGATCTACGATGCCACGCAGTCCGCAAGTAGGCTGAGTGTTGATGACAGGGTCCACCGATATGGGTGCAAGGTCCTGCGCAAGGAGCAGCTTCTGCTAGAGTGTCTTGCAGGTATTGATGGCGTGCCGCAGCTAAGACCGTATAGTTCCCCAGCCAGGCTCTTTATGCCATATGAGACAGAGTGGACATTGCATGATCATATTGGCGGATTTCGTAATGAGGCGTATCAGGGGGGTGGTGATGCGTTGTGGCGATATGCAAGGGACATTGTTCGGGTGGGTTGTGATGTGGCGAGTACGCTTGAGCAGATGGCGTCTCGTGGTGTTGTTGCGCACGCGGATATTAAGCCATCAAACATTCTCGTATTGCATAAGCTCCTGGATGATCCCGAGTGTTCAATAAGGATCATTGATTATGGTTCGGTTGTTTTTGGGGATTTTAGGTGGTTTCCTAAAGACAGTATTATCACTACTGATGGCTATGCGCCTCCCGAGTTCTACAGTCACTGGCCCCATACAGGTGATCACAAACGCGCTCGCAAATTTGTGCGTCCAGATAAGAAGTCGGATGTGTATATGCTTGGTATGACGCTCTATGAATCATTGGTTCCAGGGGTGGATTTTGCAATGGTCGATGTCTTTGACCCTGATTTTTTCTTTTTGATGGTGATGCCAAGCGTCCATCGCAATTATGCTGCTATTGGCATGTCCTCGGACATCGACGAGATCATCGTCAATATGATCCGTTGGTCGCCCAAGGATAGATGGAGCATGACGCAGGCTCTTGATAGACTTGAAAATCTCTACGTGCAGATGTTCCGGTAGTTTTTTAATGCCCTGGTTATCTGCATTGCCATGAACTCCCTTGCGCATGTTCGGATGAATCTCGACTTGCTTGATGTGTATGGCATTAAGGAGCAGCGGAACCATATTCTCTTGGGAGGCATCCTTCCTGACCTTAGCGAATTGGGCATCATCCCTCTTAAGCCGGCGCACGAGCATTCGCTCTCATTTATTGAATATCTGCGAAATCACGATCCGCAGATGGTGGGTCTTGGTTTTGGCTTTATGCTTCATGGCGAAGATCCTTGCGGCCTTGATCATTACACGCATCGGGAAGGCGGGTTTATCGATGCGAATGAGATGGGGATGTTTGAGATTTTGCAGCTGCACAAGCCAAGGCTTGATCCAGCAAAGGCAAAAGCATTTATCCATACAATGACGGAGTTTGCCGTTGATTCTCACGTTGATATCAAGTATGCCGAGGCGCTTAATAATGCAGTCAGGCGATCAGATCTTGATCGGATCGCGTTTCACATCTACAATTTCTATGGCGGTTCTCCCAAGAAGATTCGGCATGCATTGCATTTTATGAGGACTATTGACTGGCGCAAGCTTACCGATGTGAGAAAGGTGGCAAAATATTGGAAGAACTATATGGCATTCCAAGCCCTAGCGCATGGGAATTATGTGAAGAATTATGTGTTCTTCACCAAGACGATCGCCTTGACACGCACAGGCACGCTTATCAATATGCTTAAGGATGCTCGGGATGAGATTGAGGAGCCGTATGCGAAGTTTTATGACACAACGCGTCCTTTGTTGTCAAAGACTTTTTTTGAGCCGTTTGATTCTGGGAATCTTAAGGCGATTTTTGCGCATCAAGAACGTTAAAAGTTCTTGTTATAAAAGTATATCCAGTCTGCAAGATAGTGGAACATTTGGTGCAGACTGGATATAGCAAGTTGAGTTAATGCTGGAACTTTTGCGTCTGGCTGTCACGAAGTGCATCTCGACTCAACTTGCTTATTAGGCAGTTGACGCAAAAGTTGATATAATTCGTCAACTGCCTATAGATAGCAAGTCCGCTAACAAAATTCCCATATTAAGCGGACTTGCTATAGTACAGCCCGACAACGAGTGCGAAGCTTAGCACAAAGAATGTGATGCCCCAGGCAGTGTAGGCGTCGATCGCAGGGATTGTCCATGTCGTTACAGTTCCTGTCGCCGCGACCGGAGAGCTTGCTTTTTTCTTTGTCGTGGCCTTCACAAGCTTGCGTGGCGGTGTTGCCGGAGCAGGCGGCTCCTCGACGATCTCGATTCTGGATTCTTCTTTGCTAAATCCGCTTGGGTCGAACCAGACTGCGCTTAGGGTGTAGTTGCCAATTCCCACGCTTGCACCCACATCAACGATGGCAGTGATTGTGGGTTTTGTGGAGCTTGCATTAAATGACCATGCGAACGAATGTTCTTTTGTCCGCGTGAGGACGTCCTCGCGTGCTTCCAAGGATCCCTTTACTGTCCAGTTGATGACCTCAAATCCTGCGGGAAGGGTGTCTTCTAGGCTAAAGGTTTCTTTGGGTGTGGCAGAAGAGACAGCGTAGATGATCTCAATGAGGTTTCCTGCGTGCGCCTCTTGTGGCATCGTGCGTGTGACCGCAGGCGCGGCGAGTGTGAGGGGAATAATGAGCAAGATGAGTGTTGCCAACACCGCCACGCGTCTCATATGGGGCGAATTTTGGTGCATTATTTAAATGCATCGGGCTACTGTTACTATAGCTGGTTTATTACAGAGAACTTTGAAAAAATGACTGCCTCTATTTCATCTGGGCATAATGATCCTTGATTAAGTCCACTATCTCAAATGTTGTATACTTCTTCACGCCTGCATAATACTCTTTGATGATGTCGATGAGGTCGAATGCAGTGTAGGTGCGACGTGCGCCGCTTTCTGTGCTTGAAGCTATCTTGGTCGCTGTTGCGCTTGGGGATATTTGGCTTGAGTAGATGGAGCTGCTTCCTCCGCCCCCGCCTGCTGATGCTGATGATGGCACTGCAGTGACCGCAACGGTGTCATTGGCAAGGAGTGTGGTGAATCCTGGTGCTGCGCAGGTGATATTGTAATTGAAGGTTCCGGCAGTGCCAAGGGATGTGGTTGTCGCATTGTAGCCGCTGCTAATGTTGGTCATGGTAAGGTTTATCGTGCTTACAGAGACATTACAGCTCGCGCCGCTAATCGCCGCCCCATTGGTGATGTTCAGATAAATTGCTGTGAAATTGATGGGCTGCGATACTTGGGCTCCGGTCGCTCCGATGGTTAGATTCGCTGTTGCTCCTGCCGCAAAGCCGCTAAAGTGCGCCACAGTAAATGACAGCACGCCAGAGCTGCAGCTGACATTGCTGCAGATGCCGAATCCAGCGCAGTCGCGTCCATTGGCGCGGATCTGTTCTGCAGAAAGTGATGCGCTGAAGTTCTCGATGAAGCTGATCGTTGCCACAGGGCACGATATGCCTCGGATCTGTAGGACTGCCGAGCTATTGAGAGTCCTGCTAAAGGCGCTGGTGTTTAGCACAGTGGCATTGTCAATGATTCTTACGTGCGCATCGAAGTTTGCTCCCGAGGCATCGATGGTATTCACCCACAGAATCGTGCCGTTATCATTAGCAATCGTCGCGTTGCTGACATTGGTGATGTCATTGACTGCTGAAAAGTTTGTTCCGTTCACAAAGGCTGTTGCAACTGCTGGGATGCTTCGGATTTCGACGTCCGCGGTTCTTCGAATACTGCTTAGGTTGCCGCTGGCGTCCCTAAATGTGATGTTTGCGACATTGGTGGTATTGGTGTTGTTGCGTAGTGCTCGGTAGGTGATATTAAAGGTGATGCTTGTTCCGTTCTGCAGCACGCTTCCTGCTCCGTGGTTGTCGTCAAGAATTTCGTTGACAATAAGCGTTCCCGTGCTGTTGCTGCTGTTCTCGATCGTGATGCTCGATGTGGTGAAGTTAAGGTAAGCTTGGTCGTATGTGTCTCTAAAAGTGATATTGGTAAGGTTGCTTGATCCAAGGTTTGAGATGTTGATTCTAAAGATGACATTGCGGCTGGTATTTGTTGGATTTTCAGTGAGGATTGTTTTGCTAAAGACAATGGCTGTTGCGACGACGGTGAATGTCGTGCTGATATTGGCGGTATTGTTCCATGTGTCATTGACGCTGATGCTGATATTGTATTGGCCGGTGATGTTTGTGAGTGTAAATGGTGACGAGAAGATGTCAAGTGTTGTGTTGGTCAGATTCAGTTCGTGTCCGATGCCGTCAGGTCGTACAACTCGTGCCACAGCCCTTCTGATGGCGCTGTTGTCTGTTGCATTGACGCTTACGGTCACGGTTTCATTGGCAAAGGCTGTTGAACCGCTTGTGGGTTGGATGTTTGAGACTGTGGGTGTGATGATGTCTGCGATGACAAATGTAGATGACGCAGTCGAATTGAGATTGCCGCTGCTGTCATTGGCTATGACGCGGTAGGTGTAGTTGCCTGGCGATGTCGTAGTCGACGTGTTAAATGTGGCGCTGTATTCGCCGCTTGCAGACGCAACTGCTGTGAGTGTTGCTACAACGCTGCCTGATGGATTGGTGATATTAAAGCGCACAGTTCCTACATTGATGTTATCAGAGACGTTGGCAGTGACATTAAAGGTATTGCTTTGGTTGCCAAGGATTGGTCGTGATCGCAGGTCTACAACAGTTGGTCGGGTGATATCATTCACAATAAATGTGCTCAAGAGAATCGTGTTCGTATTGCCTGAGCTGTCATTTGCAATGATTCGGTAGGTGTAGTTTCCAGGTGATGCGCTTGATGTGGTGTTAAACTGTGCAAGAAATCGCTCATTGCCTATGGATACGCCAACGAGTGTCGAGACGACGACATTCGTGCTATTTGAGATGTTGAAGAGGACGGTGCCTAGGATTGTGGTGTCCGAGACTGCGGCGCTTACATTGAATGTGTTGCTTTGGTTGCCATTGATGGGGAATGAGCTTAGGTTCTCGACAGTTGGCGCCGTCACGTCATTGACGATAAAGCTTGATGTGATCGTCTCATTGACATTGCCTGCTGTGTCATTGGCAAGGACGCGGTAGGTGTAGTTTCCAGGTGATGTGCTTGATGTGGTGTTAAAGACTGCGGCGAATCGCGCTCCTCCGCTTGGTGTTCCAAGGAGTGTTGCTATGACAACGCCGGAGGTGTTGATTATATTGAATCTGACTGCGTCGACTGCGCCATTGTCTGTTGCAGCTGCGCTGATATTAAAGGACTGCGTTTGGTTGCCGATGACGATCAGGCTGCTCAAGTTCGCGACAAGCGGAGCCGTGCCGTCATTGACGATGAAGGTACTGGTTTGGGTGAGGTTGACATTGCTAAATGAGTCTGTTGCGATGATTCTGTATGAATAGTTGCCTCCAGCAGATGTTAGTGTCGTGTTAAATTCTGCAGAGAATACAGCGCTGGTTCCTTGGCGTATCATGACAAGACTCGTTACTGCGCCTCCGGGGACGGTTACATTGGCAACAACCGTTGATACTGTGGTTCCATTGGTGTTATCAGAGACGTTTGCCGAGATGTTGAATGTGTTGGACTGGTTTCCTATGATGGGGTCGCTGCGCAAATCAATAACAGCAGGTGCTGTGATGTCATTGACGATGAAGGTGGATGTGGAGATATTGGTATTGCCTCTTGTGTCATTAGCAATGATGCTATAGGTGTAGTTGCCAGGCAGCGTGCTGGAAGTCGTATTGAAAAGCGCGGAGTATCGATTTGCCCCGCTATTGGTGAGGATGAGCGAAGTCACGAAGCTTCCATTGGGTGCGCTGACATTGAGTCGAGTCGTATCAATAGAATTTGCGAAAGGGTCGACAATCAGTCCGGACAAGTTATAGACAGTGCTTTGGTTGCCTATGACAATATGTGAGCTTGGCGCGCTCACATTAGGTGCAGTTTGATCCGTGACATTCACTGCAACTTTTATGGTGGCATTGATGTTGTTTTGTGAGTCATTGGCAATGATGGTGATGTTATATTCGCCTGTGACATTGATTTGTGCCGTGACATTCCAGATATTTGGTTGGCTTGATGTGTTAAAGAGTTCAGCAAGGAGGTTTACGGCACCAGTGACATTTGCTCGCACAGTGAGCACTGCGTGGTTGTCTGTTGCATTGACTGCGATTCTAAAGGGTGTTTGGGCAAGGTTGGATCCTGCGCTTGGAGACAAATTCAGTACTGCTGGGTTTGTAAGGTCGTTCACGACAAGGCTTGAGGTCGCGCTATCGTTGAGATTTCCAGAGGTGTCATTGGCAATGATGCGGTAGGTGTAGTTTCCAGGTGTTGTGCTGGCTGTTGTGGTAAATATCGCGCTGCGCTGTCCGGGGGTGTTTTCCGTTGTGCCAAGAACGTTTGGCGCTCCGCTTGCCAAGCTGACATTGAGAGTCACGTTGCTTAGCTGGAAGTTGTCAGATACGTTAAAGGTGATATTGAAGGTGTTGGATTGGTTGCCAATGACTGGTGTGCTGATAAGCCCAAAGACCTCTGGTCGGGTGATGTCATTGACTGTGAATTGTCCAATCATCGTTTGGTTGAGGTTGCCGGATGTGTCATTGGCTGCGACGGTGACATTGTAGGCGCCAGGGGTTGAGGAGAGTGTGGTGTTGTATGTGACAAGATATCGTGAGCCTGCAATGGCAACTCCGGTAAGTACTGGTGCGCAGACACTGTTTGCTGGGCATATGTTAAAGAGGACCGAATCAATGGCGATAGTGTCGGTCGCTGCCACAGAAACATTGAACGTGTTTGTTTGGTTGCCGATTCCGGGGGTGGTGCTAAGATTGACAACGACAGGGTTTGTCACGTCGTTTATGACAAAGCTTGAGTTGATGGTGTCATTGAGATTTCCAAAGGTGTCATTGGCTACAATCTTGAAGCTGTAGTTTCCTGGGCGGGTGGTGCTGCTGGTGTTAAAGCCGACGCTGTATGCGATGCTTGAACTAGCTGCTCCTACAAGTTGGGCGACTACGACGTGCGTGGTATTGCTGACATTAAAGAGGACGGTTCCGACTGCGCCATTGTCAAGGACAGTGGCAGTGAGGTTGAATGTGTTTGTTTGGTTGCCGACGCCTGGATTGCTGGTGAGGTTGTGGACTGTGGGGCGTGTGACATCTGTAATAATGAAACTGCTGTTGACTGTTGTATTGGCTGCGCCGTTATCATCGACTGCTGTGATAAAGAAAGGGTAGCTTCCAACTGATGCAGTCTCGGCGAATGTGCCGTTAAAGATGTCTCCGCTGCCATTGAGTATGATGATTCTTCGCGTGCCATTGGGTAGGGATACATTGGCGAATACCGCTGTCACGGTAGCGATTCCTGTGGCGTTCGCAGAGATGCGGATCAAATTTGTCTGGTTAAAGGTCGTGCCAGTTGTGGGTGACACGTTCGTGACGCGTGGGCCGATGGCAGTCACGCTCAAGGTGAGTGTCAGGTTGGTCGTGACATTGCCTCGGGTGGTGTTCACCAGGACTAGGTAGGTTCCATTCACTGATGGTGCGATTCGCGTGGCATTGAATATGCCATTGGCTCCGGTAGTTGTGTTGGTAACAGTGCCATTAAGCAGGACAAAGACGGTGTTGTCTGCAAGAGGTGATGCGTTTTCGACAAGCACGGTTCCATTGATCACCACGGTGCCTCCTATAGGAATTGAGCTCGGGTTGATGTCGGCAGTCAAATTCAATTCATCGGCAGCATAGCTCGAAAACGTGCTTGGGGTAAAGGTGAGTTTGTCATTTGCGCAGGTGATATTGGCGCAGGATGGCGTGCTGGTTTGGTTGCAGGCGCCTCCTCCGGCAAAGAGTGTGTCAATGGATGTCACAAACGCAGGATTCCGTCGGACGCCAACAAAGTTGGCGCATCGGATGCCTTCGATGGTGACGATCGCAGACGTATTGAATGTTGATGAAAGTGAGGATTCATTGACTGCGATAAAGCGGTCTGCAATGCGGACTGCCGAATCAAAGTCTGCGCCGAGTGCATTTATGCGGTTGAGCCATCGGATTTGTCCTTTTCCTGGGATTTGAAGTGTTATGTTGGGAAGGTTGGACACATCGTTCGCAGTATCAAAGTTGGTGGTGTTTCCAGTGTAGTTTGTTGCCGCGACTGCGTTGCCGTAGATGATTCTGATGGGTGCTTCGGCAAACGTGCGGTTGGCGTTTTCAATGTAGAGCCGATAGTCTCGAATGGTGCTGGCTGTGACGCCAGTCCCATTAATCACTGCGAGGAGGTCGCGGCTCGCGTCGCTATCGAGTGTGGTTAGGAAGCTTTCATTAAGCGTCGCCTCGCTTGCTGGGTGGAAGTTGCGGCAGGAGATATTGAGCGTTACGAATGTGGGTGTGAGGTTAAGGTTTTGGACATAGACGCCAACGCCGCCTGTGTAGTTGGTATTGTAGTAGCTTAGATCGAGGCCGCGGAGGTACTGTCGCGAATCGTTCAGATCAGGGTTGCTGTGTTGTGCTTTTGGTGATTGGATGATATCGCCGGTTGGTGTGCGTCCGAAGTATCCGAGATTGACAGAGATCAATTTGTTGCTCCAATTCGAGATGAGATCGCAGTCTTTGATTCTGGTGGTGTTGATGCTAAGATTGCTAAGAAGGAAACGATCAAAGCTGCTATTGCCTGTTGCGTTTACTGTGGTGATGATGGAGCTTCCGGTTTGGAGTCGTGTGAGAGTAAGGGATATGTTTGGCTTGGCGACGGCATTATTAGTGATGCGGAAGCTAAGATTCGTTGTTGCGCCGATGCGTGCGCTTGCTGTGCTTGTTGCTGGACTGATGGAGAGATTGGACACATAGGTTACCCGCAGAGTATAGTTGGTTCGCGCGCTCATGGTGAATCCATTGACAAGGACCCAGTAGGCTTTTTCTGATGTGGAGCTGATGTTGATGGTTTCATTGGTGCCTGAGCCTGCTCCGCTTGTTCCTTCTCGGACGCCGTTTTCAGAGAAGAGGTACAGGTCCAGGTCGTCGCCGCCGCTTGGCCAATCAAGGAGGAGGTTCATCTGGGTGCCATTTGGCGCGATGAGTTTGTAGTAGATGAGGTCTCCTGGTGTTGTGCTGCTTTGTCCGTCATTTACTGTGCCTAGGATGGTGCCGTCGCCGACCAAGGGGATTGTGAGCGCGACTGGCACTCGTAGATTCTCACCTGTGTCTGATCTGATGCTGATGGTTGTGCCTAGGATTCCTGGTCGTTGGCTGGATGGTACATTGAATCTGACCTGATATGTGGAATTCGCTCCTGCTGCTAAGGTTTGGATGCGGGGTAGGTCAACAAAACTTGGGCTTATGTTGACTTCGCCTTCAAGATCGCCGATGCTCTCTATGAGGAATGTGTATGTGTGCGCTGATGCATTGTCCAGGTTGAAGATGCTCACATTGGTGTCTGCGTACTGCCCTGGGATGGCTTCGAGTGCGGTGTTTTCGCGGCCGTCGATCATGGCTCGTGTCTTGAAGGTGATTGCTGCTGTGGCATTGGCAAGTCCTGCTCCTTTCTCAAAGGGGTGGCCTGTCATGTTTTGTGCTGATGAAGAGATGATAAGACGAAGTTCTGGGATGGTGATGTTGGGCTTTGCTTGGAGGATCTGTGCCACGATTCCGGCGACGATGGGTGCGCTAAATGAGGTTCCGCTTGCAGCATTGAATCCTGCGTCAGAGCAGAGGCTGGATGGGTTTCCTGGGCAGCGGCTAAGGGGTGGTGCTGATGCATTGATGGATGTTCCTGGTGCTGTGAGTGTTGGGCCGAATCTGCCAAAGGCAAAGGGTCCTCGGGAGCTAAAGGACGCGATGGTGTCATCAGCGACATCTGCGGTGTTCTGGTCGTTTGTGGCGGCTACGGATACGATGCCGCGGGCGACTGCTGGTGATCCAGAGGATTCTGTTTCAGCGCCGGAGTTTCCTGCTGATGCGATGAATGCGATGCCGTATTGTTCTGGTGCTGCGCTTGCGACGATGCCTGTGGCGTCGAATCCTGTGTCAGGTGTGAGTATGCTTCCGAATGATGCTTGGATGATGTCGACGTCGTTGGCAATGGCAAAGTCAATGCCTTGGATGATGGCTGCTGTTGTGCCGCTGCCGCTGTTATGGAATGATTTGATGGCAAGGAAGGTGACATTGGGCGCAATGCCGATGTATCCGCTGTGGTTGTTGCCTCCGATGATGCTTGCGACGTGGGTTCCGTGGCCATTGTCATCCATGGGGTTGTTGTCAAGGCCTGTGCCGCAGCTGCTGCTGCCATTGCCGCAGAAGTCGAATCCGCCAAAGACTTTGGCGCAGCTGCCGTTAAGAAAGGCGGTCTCGGTGCAGTTGCCAAGTGTGGCGTGGGTGTAGTCGATGCCTGTGTCGATGACTGCTACTTTGATGCCGGCTCCGGTGAGGTTGAGGTTGTCCCTTGTGAAGATGGCGGAGACTGTTGGGTTTGCGATGTTAAAGTCCGTGCCAAATCCGGGTTCTGCAGGAGGTTCTGGCTCGATAAGCTTGATCTCATAGTTGGGGAAGACTCCGAGGACTTCGGGGTGTGTGCGTAGGTCATCATAGCCTCGCTTGCTCACACGTATTGTGAATCCGTCAATGATCTCAAATGGCTGTTCATTGGTCACGTCGGATGATGCAATGAGTCCTGGGCCGCGAAGGGTTTGGAGGACGCTGCTGACGTGGTTGTGGACGTAGCGTTTGCGTTCGGCCTTGGCATCCGTGGAGAGGACGCCGGAGCTGATGCGTGTCGTTGCTTTGCTGATCTTGTTTTCCTTAAGAAGAACCACGACATCTGCAACGCCTTGTTTTTCAAACTGGTCCAGGATGGTCTTGGCCTCTTTGCCGTGGACGCCGTCTGTTTTGGTGGCGATCGCGTGGTCCATTCGGTCGTACGCAGCTGTGTCCACGCGTGCGGAAGCTATGAGAATCAGCATGATGAGGGATGCTGCAGTGGCTGAGGTAATGCAGATGGCGCGTCTGCGTTTCATAGTGGTGTCACTGTGATGGGGGATAGCCTATCGTTTGATTCCTGCAGAGAAGTTAGGCTTTTTTTGTTTTCGACCTGGGCCGTACAGGTAGTAGGCTGCCCCCACAGCAGCGATGAGGATGATAATCACCCACCACATCCACGCGTTGGATGTGGTGTCTTTGCTTGGCACCTTGATAGCAGTGTCTGGCGTCGGTTGAGTTGGCGGTTGCGGTTTCTCTGCAGGCGGTTGCACTTTTTCTTGGAACATGATGGTCGTAATGTCCTTATTGAATCCGTTTTTGTCAAAGTAGACAGCATTGAATTCGCCGCTTCCAGGCGCGTCGATGGCGACCTCAAAAGTGTATGTGAGTGTGCTGCTGTCTCCTGATGCAGTATAGGACCAGGCGTGTGAGGTGCCTTTCTTGCGTGTCTTGATGTCATCCTTTCCCTCCTTTGCGCCTGTGACACTCCATGTCTTGAGTGTGACGCCGCTGGGCAGGGTTTCTTCAAGTGTGAATTCTTCTCCTCCTGCAAGGCCGGTGATGGCGAATGTCACAGTTCCCGAGTTTCCGGGGAGTATATACTGCGGCGCCGATCTGCTGACAGTCGCCGCTGACGCTGCCATCGCCAAGATGAGTAAGACAACAAGGGAAGCAATCAGGGATTTTGGAAAAAGTGAGGCGAAGCCGAGTTTTTGTTGGGTCTTGTTCATTGTGGCACCTATTTCTTTGTGTAGAACTCCTTTATTATGTCTATGATTTGGAATGCGGTGTGCTTGCGGGTTCCGGTGTAGAAGCCCTTGATGATGTCGATGATGTCAAATGCAGTGTAGGTTCTGGTTGGTGCAGGGGGGGCTGCTTGGCGGGGTCCTACTGTGGATGGTGTGGGTTCAGTTGTGGTGCTTCGTGAGAGAAGTGCTAGTCCTGCGCCTCCTGCTCCGCCGCCGCCAGTGGATGATGCTGACATGCTAATGTTATCTGTGGCAAAGAGCGTGGTGAATCCTGGTGCTGCGCAGGTGACATTGTAGCCAAAGGTTCCTTCAGGGATGCCGTCTCGTTCAGCAGTGTAGCCAGCGCTGATATTGGACATGGCGACGTTGAATATGGATACAGAGAGGTTGCAGCTTCCTCCAAGGATCGTTGCTCCATTGCTTGCATTGATGTAGAAGGCGGTGAAGTTTGCGCTCTGGAGTGCTATTCTGCCTGTGGCGGCAATGGTGAGGTTGGCGTTTGCACCTGCGGCAAATCCTGTGAAGTGGCTCGTGATGAATGTAAGCGTGTTGGCGCTGCACGTGATGTTGCTGCATATGCCATCAAGCGTGCAGTCCCTTCCTGCTCCATGCATAATTGCCTGGGTGAAGCTTCCATTGAATCCGTCAAAGAGGGTGACTCTGTTGGGGTTTTGGCAGGTGACATTCTTGATTTGGATGATCGCGCTTGTGTTGATGCTTGGGTCGAATGCCGTAGTGTTGACTTGGGCTGTGCCGACGCCAAATCGCGTGTCTGTGTCAAAGTGCGCTCCATTGGCGTTGATAGTGTTGTTCCATTGGATCGAGGCATTGTCATTGCTAAGCGTGGCATTGGAGATATTCGTGATGTCAGGCTGTTCGTTGAAGTTTGTGCCATTGGGGTAGCCGCTCTGGGTTGCGTTGACTTTGTTGATGACGACTGCTGAACTGCTTGAGAGGAGCCAGCTATTATTGTTTGAGTCGCGTGCGCTGACATTGGCAACATCCGTCGTGCTTGTTGTATTTTTCATTGCTTTGAGTGTAATGTTAAAGATCACACTCTGTCCGCGGACCAGTGGTGAGCTGATGATTTGATCGATGGTGATGTTGCCGCCAAGATTTGAGAAGCTGCTAACACCGATGCTTGCATTGGTGAAGTTAAGGAAGATCTGGTTGAAGGTGTCAAGGAATGTGAGGTTCGTGATGTTCGCTGTTCCCGTGTTATTGAATGTGAGGCTGAAGGTGACATTGAGGCTGATATTGGTTGGGTTGATTGTGACAAGGCTCTTGTTCCATGTGGCGTTGAAGAAATCATTGACGACAAATGTCGAGCTAAGTGATGCGTTCACATTTCCGCTGCTGTCATTGGCAATCACGCGCCAGGTGTAGTTTCCAGATGGGTGGCCGAGTGTGGGGCTAAATACTGCGCTTCGCTGTCCTGGTTTGTTGACTGTTGTGCCAAGAACTTGGATGCTGGCATTGGGTAGGGTCAGGTTGACGCTGACATTGTCTAGGAGGAAGTTGTCCGAGACATTGAAGGTGAGGTTGTAGGTGGTGGTTTGGTTTCCTGTGGCAGGAGTTGCGTTGAGGCCAAGGACAGTGGGGTTAGTGACATCCACAACAGCAAAGGTGCTATTCACTGTGTTATTCACATTGTTGCTGGTGTCATTTGCAATGATTTTGAAGGTGTAGTTGCCTGGTGATGTTGATGATGTGGTGTTAAAGAGGACAGAGAAGAATCCGTCAGGGCCTTCAAGACCAATGAGTTGTGAGACAACGACGTGAGTGCTGTTGCTCACATTAAAGAGCGCCACGCTAAGTTCATGGTTGTCTGATGCTACAGCAGTGAGGTTGTAGGTATTGCTTTGATTGCCCCGTCCAGGGTTCGAGAGGAGCGTGGTGACATTCGGCTGCACGACGTCATTGATGACAAATGTCGACGTGACTGTGTTATTGAGATTGTTTGACGTGTCATTGGACAGGATGCGGTAGGTGTAGTTTCCAGGTGTGGTGTTGTCGGATGTGTTAGACGTGACCGAGTACCTGCTCGCGCTGCTCAATGTTCCAATCAACTGCGCCACGACAACATTCGATGCATTCGAGACATTAAAGAGCACGACATTCACGATGTGATTATCCGTCACATTCGCGGATAAATTGTA
>JACQSU010000025.1 GCA_016211165.1 Candidatus Woesearchaeota archaeon
AGTTTTCTTGTCGAGTCTTTGCCCCAACGCAGATTCGGGCGCTCTAAGGTGCTATTGAGATAGGCATCATTAAGATGGTCAAAGATCAATGCGAGCATTGGGTCTTGCTCATCCTTTGGAATAGCGATATGCACTCGTTTGAGGAAAAGATGGTACAAATCCATATTCATGGTGTGAGCCTTTTTCTTGAAGAGCCGCACCAAAAGCTCCTGAATCAGACCGATTTGGATCTCCTTTGACACACGGCGCCACTCCTTAGACATGCGCATAATGATAACATTGCTGCGCAATCGAATATTGCCATTATACCCTGAGAATTTTCCAGAATACTTCAGATCGTACTCGTACTTGCCTGCATCCTGCGGCCAGAGCTTCTCCAAAGATTCTTTGACAAGAGACGCGTAGGAAACCATGATTTGATAAACTTCGGATCGGTTCTTTAAGGTTGCGTCAGCCCTGCACCAATTCGTACCGCAAGATCGCCGCAATCTTGCCGATGTCGCGAAGCTGGGCACCCTCACGCGTCTCAACTGAAATGACACGCACCTGCGTGCCAAACTTTGCCGCAAGCTCTTCAAAACGCTCGATCGTGTCGTCGTCTAATGACTCGCTTAAAAGCACGATGTCCGCGGCCCCCATAGTGACGGCCTGCTCAACTTCAGCAATGCCATACGCAGCAGCGCCTGGCTTGGTTGCCAAGAGATGCAAGAACTTCTGCACAATCTGCTTCTCTTCAGCTACTTCCTCTGCTGCTAGCACATCCGCTGATTTCTCCAGGAGTTCCTGGAGGCCGAAGTCTCCTGTGTAACTGAGATCTTTTGTAGCAATGATCTTTTTTCGCACATCGCCAGTGATATGGTCCGTGTTGAGAAAATCGTTCACAGTGACTGATGGACCACCGACAATAATACCCTTAATCTCAGTAATGATGGGCAGGAATTGATCCTTCATGTAATCAGCCACCTTCTTGAAATGCTCATTGTACGCCTCCTCCCTTAATCGAGAGAAACGCTGCGAAGACTGACCACCAGCCTTAAACTTCCCCGGGACCTGCGAATGCGTCGTAACAAGCGGAACAATGGACTTGCCTTTTAATAGAGCAAGGGTCGCATCCCTTCGGTCGAGCACGACAAGACCGAATGTCTCGTGCTCAAGCATCAAATCCTTTAACCAATCAAGCACGAAGATCTTGTCACACCGATAGAGCCGCTGATTAAGAGGAGTGGGAGGCTCAAAAGACCACACCCGCACATCGGACACGCCCTCTTTGTCTGAAATATTACCACTAAAGGCCATTACACCATTCTTAGGCGTCTTGCCGATGAGCTTGAGATGCTGGATCATACGCTCCAAAGCGTCAAGAACGGCGTTGCGCGTTTGGGATGACTTAATGTTCGTCGCCGTGCCTGCCTCGCTTTGCAATTGCTGGATCACCTTGTTAAGATCATAGCCAGCAGGAACGTAGACTGTGACAAGTTCTGTGTGCCTACCACGATAGCGCTCCAACTCCTTGACAAACTTCTTGATATGCACGCGATCAATCGGTGAGAGCTTCTGCATCCTCGCAACACAATCCGACCCACATATAAACCTTCCAGAAACCTTTTTAAATAACCCCCTTTCATCGCACCCTGACCCGACGATCGGGGCTGTGGGTTAACTTGGCTATACTTCCTGGTTTGGGACCAGGCGATCCCGGTTCAAACGAAAAGGGACAAAACGCCCTCTCCTGAACGTCCGGGCAGCCCCATCACGTCGGGCACCATCACCATGGCATCAAAAGAGCTCAACTTGGCCAGCGCCAAACGATTCGGCGCCCGATATGGACCCCGCATCCGCAACAAAGTCGCCGAGATCGAACTCTCCAGCCGAGGATGGCACAAATGCCCCTACTGCTCACGACAACAAGTCAAACGCGTCGCCATTGGCATCTTCTCGTGCAGAAAATGCAATGAGACATTCACCGGCAAGGCATACGGCCCAATCAAGAAAATCATCACAAAAACCGAGACGCTCCCTGAAGAAGAAACCCCTGCAGAAGAGGAGGAATAGATGGTCACCTACAAATGCCTTGGCTGTGAAAAAAAAGTCCCGCTCACGATGATGGGACGAAAAGTCCGATGCCCATACTGCGGCGGAAAAATCGTCTACAAACCACGACTCGCACCCACAAAAGTCATCGCACGATGACATTCTCCACAATCATCACGATCCCATCCACACCGACACTCTCCCGACTCCTCGCCACCCAAGGACGCGAAGATCGACGATCGCAGACGGTGATTGTTAAGGGCAATACACAGGTCATCATCACCATTACAGCAAAGGACTTCACATCACTGCGCGCAAGCACGAATATAATACTTCAAACCATCGCCGTGCACAACACGATGACCGAGGCATAACATGGACAAAGATACTCAAGAACAAATACAACAACTCCAGATGCATGAACAAAACATGCAACAACTCCTGATGCAACGCCAACAATTCGGCGCACAAGCAATCGAATTCGAATCCGCGCTCAAAGAGCTCGAAACTACCAAGACAGCCTACAAAATCATCGGCAACATCATGGTCCTCTCTGACAAGGACGAGCTACGCAAGGAACTAAGCGAAAGAAAAGAACTCCTCGACCTGCGACTGCGCAGCCTTGAAAAACAAGAAGAACAACTACGCAACAAAGCAGGGTTGCTTAAAGAACAAATTATGAAACACCTCAAAGGAGGAACACACGATGAGTGATCTTGCAGCAATCATCGAAGCCCTGCGCCAACTTGGCGAAGACTCCACACTGCCCAAGAATCTCCGACACAAAGTCCAAGAAACCATCACCGCATTGTCAAGCAGCGGCAATGACCCCATCAAAATCAACCGCGCCTTGTCTGGACTAAGCGAACTCTGCGAGAATGTCAATATGCAATCACACATCCGCATGCAGCTCTTTAATGTTATGAGCCTTCTTGAGACTGTATAAAAATGGGGTTTTACCCCCAAAAAATCGTTTAACTTCCGAGCCGAAGGCGAGGAAGATTAAACGTTTTTTAGAGACTTGAGCACAAATGTTGAAGGCACATAGAGACGATCCCCGTTTCTTGTTATCGCCACGACATACGACACGCCGATCATGTGGACCTGCGCCTTCTCACGATAAATCAAGATGCCTGCACCACGCTTGACCAGACGACCTTGGTAGATCCTGTACGAAGCGACCACATTGCGCACAAGATCATCCACATGCAGGAACAGCGCGAACACCCCCAACATGACAAGAACGACGATCATCCCCAGCGCCGCCTTAATCGTAACACCAAAACCCGAGAGGGCAAGCGCGACAAACCACACATAGATCCCATAGGCTACCACACGTCCCCCATACTGCTCGACAGGAATAGGCACTTCGAGACCCCTACGGACAACCTTGTCCATAGAGACATAACGCAACAGGCGCTCAACAACCTTGCCTACCATGCGCCCCACGATGATCCCAACAAAAATGATGATGATCGCCACAAGGATATCATAAAAGAGGGGAAGAGCACCTTGAAGCAAGAGATAACGAACGAATTCAATTAGGGACATACGCCAACATGGAGATTGATGCTTTTAAAACCATGCACCCAAATCCCCACACTTATATACAACTACAACTACAATGAGCCCCATCACCGATCATCATGGGAGCCAACGAGCAAATCACAGAAATAGAAGAGCAACTCAAGAAGGTCAAATACAACAAACACACGCAATTCGGCGTCGGCCTTATGAAAGCGAAACTCTCGCGATTGCGTGAGGAAATCACCAAAAAGAGCGGCGGCAAGAAAGGCCAAGGATACTCTGTCAAGAAAAGCGGCGACGCCACGGTCGTGCTGCTTGGCTTCCCATCTGTTGGAAAGTCCACGCTCCTCAACAAGATCACTGGCGCCGAAAGCGAAGTGGGAGCATATGACTTTACCACACTTGATGTCATCCCCGGACTTCTGGACCACAAACACGCACAAATCCAAATCCTTGATGTGCCTGGCATTGTATCTGGCGCAGCTTCGGGACGAGGACGCGGCAGAGAAGTGCTTGCCGTCATTCGCTCTTCGGACCTTATCTTAATTATCATAGACGCCCTCAAACCAGAACAATACCACTCAATCCTCGCTGAAGTCTTTGAAGCAGGCGTACGCCTAGATCAGAGAAAACCAGATGTCAAAGTCGTCCGAAAGACACGAGGCGGCATCAGCTTGTCGGCCACATGCCCGCTCACTAAAATAAACAAAGAAACCATCGAAGGCATCCTCCGAGAGTATCGACTCTCAAATTGCGATGTGGTCATTCGTGAGGACATTACGGATGACCAATTGATCGACGTGCTTGACGACAATCGCAGCTATGTCAAATCCTGCGTGGTTGTAAACAAGATTGACCTGGTCAGCGCCAATGAAGCAGAGCGGCTGCAAGTGACGCTCAAGCCGGATCTGCTCATATCAGCCAATACCAACATGGGCATCGAAGAACTTAAAGAAGTGATCTACGGCAAAATAGGGTTCATACGAATCTTCTGCAAGGAAAGCGGCAAAAAAGCAGACCTGGACGCACCACTCATTATGAGACACGGAGCTACGCTTGAAGAGGTCTGCCGCCGACTGCACAAGGACTTTGTCCGCAAGTTTAGATTTGCACGCATCTGGGGACCATCGGCCAAGTTTGATGGACAGACGTTTCGGGATCTTAAAAAAGAACTACGAGATGGAGATATTGTCGAACTAAAAATCGTCCATGAGAATTCTTTTAGGTAATCATGTGTTTCTCCGATATATTTAACTATTGGTTTGTGTGGCACGTGTTCAAGGGCGTAGTTGAGTACAAACG
>JACQSU010000026.1 GCA_016211165.1 Candidatus Woesearchaeota archaeon
TGTTTATATAGTGTAGAATGAGGGGGAATGAAACGGATCGCCAACCGAGTAGTGGGCTGGTTTGTTCTTTGGTTGGCAGGTTGTGTGAGTGTTGGACCAACATTAAAAAAAAAATCGTTTAAGATTCCGAGCGCAGCGAGGAATCATTAAACGATTTCTGAGGTGATGGAAATGGCAGTGGAACAAGATCGTTTAAGTTCGCCGCAGGAAAATCGTTTAAGTTCGCCGCAGGCGAACATTAAACGATTTTCTATCTGTCAAGTCTGTGATGAGGGTGTGACGAATCCTATCTGTCCGGGGTGTTTGGAGCAGGAGTCCACTCAATTTCTGTTGGATCACAAGCCCACGCTGATTCCCTTGCTTCGTGCCCGCTCAAAAATATTCAATGTGCCGATGGATGCCGTGAGCATTTGTGTCTCGTGTGGTGATGCAATCAAGGTGTGCCCGCATTGTTACTGCAAGGAGATCGCTTTGTGGTTGTATGAGGATCATCCTAATATCGCAAGGCAATTTGTGACAACGTTTAATTACGAGTTAAAGAGCGTGGCGTAATAAGCTGGGCAAAGACGCAATGAAGTTATCAGGCCAGTCTCTTATAGCAAGTTGAGTTATAGCTGGTTCACGAAATAGTGGAACAAAGCAAAGGCCGAGGCCTTTGTGTGTTCAAAGTCGCCATGCGACTTTTGAACTTTAGTGAGTGAACCAGCTATAACGTGGTGAAAGAGCACCGTTGCTGTTATCGTTCCCCTTAAGATCAAGCCCGGCCGCCGCACCGCCCGAAATTGTTCCAAGTTCACGTAATTTTTCTCCCCCGAGAAAAATTGAGTTTCATAATATAGTGAAACTAGGGCGGCGGCCGGAAAGTGTGGGGTGCAGCACCACTGCCTACATTTCAGACAGGCTGTTACACAAAAGTTCAATTATATGGACGCAAAAGTTCATATAATTCGTCAACTGCCTATAAGTGACTGGTACGTCTCAAGAACACTCCGTGCAGCTTCTCGAATGTCCTGCTCCGTCGTCTCCTGACCAAGGGTAAATCGTAATGACTGATGTGATGCTAGTTTGCTTCTCCCCATTGCAAGGAGCACATGGCTGGGCTCCAAGCTCTTGCTATCGCACGCTGACCCAACGCTGACAAAGACCCCTGCAGCATCAAGATGCTTAAGCATGGCTTGTCCATCAATGCCAGGAAAGGTAAGGTGAATATTGTTACAAAGGCGCTGATCAATAGAACCATTGACGACAACATCAGAAATTCCCTCTCGCACAAGTGAAATAAACACATCCCTAAGCTCGCGCATCCTTGGAACGCATGCTTGATCCCATGCTGCAACAGCAGCGGCAAATCCAGCAGCTCCAGCAAGATTCTGCGTGCCTCCCCTTCTGCTTGATTCGTGGTCTCCTCCACAAATAAGCGGCGTGACACGAACCCCCTCACGAACATAGAGCGCGCCAATGCCCTTAGGCCCTCCGACCTTGTGCCCGGATAGAGAAACCAAATCAACACCAAGAGACGATATATCAAGTGATTCTTTCAAGAAACTCTGACATGCATCCGTGTGAAACAAGATTCCACGTGATCTGCACAGCGCACCAATCGCGGCAATGGGCTGCACAACACCAATCTCATTATTGGCGTGCATCACAGACACAAGGACCGTGTCAGGGCGAATCAGAGACGCGAGTGCAGCAACATTGACCATTCCTGATGTATCAACACCAAGCCAACTCACCAAATACCCTTCGTTCTGCAGTTGTTTGGCAAATCCAAGGATGCTATTGTGCTCAATAGATGATACAATAATATGATTTCCCTGTGATGCGTATCCTTTCACTGTATGAAGTGCAAGACAGTTCGATTCCGACCCTCCGCTTGTAAACACAATCTCAGAGGCCTTGGCACCGATTGCAGTTGCAATCACGCTCCGTGCAGTTTCAAGTTCCAAAGAAGCAGCCTTACCAGGGCTATGCACACTTGCAGGATTCCCAAAGCATCCCTTCATCATTCGTTGCGTTGCATCTACAGCAGAGGGGTGCATCGGCGTCGATGCTGCATGGTCAAGATAGATAGACATGGACAGTGGAACATATGGGCCCTTTTAAGATTGAGGGCACTAATCCCTATCGCGATATCTCACAATCTAGGGGTTCCAAAGGGGGTGAAACCCCCTTTGCCAATGACAAACCTTTATAAATAGATTAGGGCTTCCACGTCGATATGGTCAGAGGCAAAGAGAAGTCTGGGACATACAAGCGTGTGATGCGTCGCACGCCTGGGGGAAAAAGCGTCCTTCGATTCCTAAGACGAAATCCTGCAAAGGCCCAGTGTGGCAAGTGCGCCGCGGATCTTGCAGGTGTTCCAAGAAAGCGCCCACGGGAACTCTCGCGTCTTGCAAGGACGCAGCGCAGGCCGCAGCGGATGTTTGGTGGTGTGCTGTGCACAAAGTGCTCGCGCAGAGAAATTATCACGAAATCCCGATCCCAATAATCTGGAGCAAAGCCCATTTCAAGGAGCGATTCCCAAAGGTAATGGTGGAGCAACAAAGAGCACAGCTCTTTGTTGAGTTCAAAAGAGGGGGTAACCCCTCTTTTTGGAGGCACAAACTATGATGGAAGTTGGTCGTGTATGCACCAAAGTCGCTGGTCGTGATGCTGGCGCAAGGTGTGTGATTGTTGATGTGATTGATGCTCACTATGTGTTAGTTGATGGCGCTACGCGCAGGCGTAAGTGTAATATGATCCATCTTGAACCTAGTCAAGAGATGCTTGATCTGAAGAAGGGCGCGTCGCATGAAATTGTCGTGGAGGCGTTCGAGAAAAGGGGCTGGCCTGTGATGAGCACGAAGCCGCATGAGACGCCGAAGCGTCCTGTGCATGTGCGCAAGGCAAAGCCAAAGGCCGAGAAACCAGCAAAGGCTGCGCCGACAGAAGTGGAAAAGTCTAAGGCAGAACCTAATGAGATGACAAAGTAAATTCTTTATTTCTTCCTTAACTGGTGTATTTTCGTCAAATTAATTTCTGCTCCAATAGTCGGCGTTCGTATCTCAAATTTGTCCAGTACCAAAGGATGCATCTCTCCAAAGTGTCCGACAATCTCATTTCCAACAAGTAAATCTGCGCATCGTCCAGGGATATAGGATGGGCACGTTCCAGGTTTTACCGAATATGTCAAATTCAGTCCTCGCATGAGCGAATCGACGCGGGATCTGCAAGCTGCATAGTCAGAGCTTGCACAAACAACTGCAAACGCAATGTGTTCATAGTCGATGATCTCTTTTCCTTTGCGTACGCTGACTTCACCTTGTTCAAAGATCGCTTGGGGATAGTCATTGTGTTTGTTTGCAGAGATGACATCAAGGAGGTGGGGGAGAATCCAAGATCGTAGTACAGAGTATGTGATTGATTTGTATTCGAGGAGTTCAACAGTGCCGACATCCGGATGGTTCATCTTGCTATAAAGAAGGTCCTTATGAGACAAAATCGCGCTCATGAGTTCTTGCATGCCACAACCCATGAGGATTTCGCGTGCAGCATCGATGATCTTGGTCGATGGCTTAACGTCCCCAACAGTATAGGTGGTAAGCGGCGCATCAGGCAGTGTGTTGTATCCGTAGCTGATTGCGATGTCCTCAATGACATCGACGGCGTGCATGATGTCTGCGCGGTAGCTTGGGATGGTGACGTTCTTGCCTTTCACGCCGTATCTCATGCGTTCCAAGAGTTTGCTGATTTCTTCTGGTTTTAAATCAAGCCCGAGGATGGCCTTGGCTTGTTTTGGGCTGATGATCATGTTCTCTGTTGCAAATGATGGGGTCTTGATGGTTTTTTGTCCTGCGATGCGGACAGATCGTACATTCCACCCGCGGTCGCAAAATGCTGCGGCGAGGATTGTGCATGTCAAGTTCACTGCTTCCTGATCCGTGCCGGTTAATTCGATGAGGAGTTCCGTGTTCCCAGACTTGATCTTGCCAAGGTCGCTGCTATTGATGATTGGGGGAAATGACAAGATCGCGCCGCTTGCATCAGCAAGGATGGGGTATTGCGCGCACCCCTCAAGGATCCATGAGTATTCTATTCCTTTGGGGTGGAGTGTGAGGATTTCGCCAAGGTGGTATTCTTTGTCCATGCCAAGTGGTACAAACCTTGTTGATGTTGGCGCAACTGCCTTGTATGTAATAGGCCATTGGATCTGGGGGTATTGATAGATGCCGATGCTTACTTTTTTGCGTCGCATGCCGTATCCTTCGCAGAGTTTTTCCTGGAATTGGATGAGTTGTGTGATGAATATGTCATTTATTGCAGGTCCTTTGGCTGAGAATGCGGCGATGTGTGGTCTTATCCCGGCAACGGTCTTATCGACAATAATCGTGTCGTTGGTTGTTTCTGATTTATAGATCGCTAGTCCTTTCTCGACTCCTAGCGCTCCCCTAAACAATCGCGCGATGCCTTCGGTGCTCCACAAGTGAGGCTGGTTGGTATCCTCAAATTTGACGCGCATCGAGTCTTTTCCATCGTAGCTCTCGATTTCTGCTTTGGCGTATTCCAAGAGTTCTTCAACAGCTTTGATGGAGAGCGATCGTCGAGTCAGTTTGCACAGATCCGTGAGTGAGCAGTAGATGGTTGGCATTTAGATCACCTTGATGCTGCGCAGAAATGCAAGGTCGTTTGAATACAATGCCCGGATATCCTTGATGCCCATGTTGAACATGCCGATGCGGTCTATGCCAAGTCCCCATGCGATCACTGGGGTATCGACGCCAAGTGCATGTGTGAGTTCCGGTCTAAAGATGCCTGCTCCGCCTAGTTCAATCCATCCAAGTTCTGGGTGTTTGGCGTAGAGTTCACAGCTGGGTTCAGTGAATGGGAAGTATCCTGGTTTGATGCGGACTTCGCTGGTTTTGGCAAACTCTTCTGCAAAGAGTCGCAGCATCCCTTTCAGATGCCTAAAGGTCAGATCTTCTTCAACAATGATTCCTTCGGTTTGGAAAAAGTCAGGAAGGTGCGTGGCGTCGATCACGTCATACCTAAAGCATCGGGTGATGCCAAAGTATTTTCCAGGCACCTTGAGTCCTTTTGATGCGAGCATGCGTGCAGAGCACGCTGTGCCCTGTGTTCGAAGCAAGAGTCGTCGTGTCCGCTCGACATCAAATTCGTAGCGCCATCCCTTGCTTCCCGTGCCGCCTCCGTTTTCGTGTGCTGCTTTCACGCGTTTGAGCGCATTGGCGTCAATTGTTCCATATGTTGGTTCCCTGACGTAGTAAGCTTGGTGGATGTCGCGAGCAGAGTGGAATTGGGGCATATAGAGGGCGTCCATATCCCAAAAGTCTGATTCGACAAGCGGTCCTCCCATTTCGCTAAAGCCAAGGGCAAGGAAGCGTTTGCGGACATCGTCAAGGAATGCGCGGTAGTGGTGGCGTCTACCAAAGTGGAGTGCTGGTGAGGGAATTGATACATCATAGGATCGGAATTGTTTGTCTTTCCACAAGCCGCTGGCAAGCATGTCAGGTGTGATCGAATCAATGATGTTATCCCATCGTGCGCCGCTTGCCAATGCTTGTTTGCCAAGACCTGTCAACGTGAATGTGACAGTCTTCTCGATGCGTATAATGATGATTGCTCGTCGTTTGCGAAGTGCGTCAAGAGAATGTTTCTCTGCATCTGTGAGCGCAGACATGTCTCGCTCGCCGCCTATCAAGCTTCGTAAGAATGTATCTTCAAGGTTTGGTGTGCGCGCTGCTTGTGTTCCCAAAGGAGTGACCTGCAATTTCTTGTCTGCTCCAATGGAGATGTATCCTCGTTGGCGCAGTACGCCAAGGGAGGCTTGGATTTCTTGCATTAAAAGTCCAGTCGCGGCGATCCCTTCTTCAACAGAGAGTGGTTTTCCAACAATGGCCCGCAGGAGGATGTCTTCAGGCAATCCTTTAGTGGCATATGCCTTGCCGTTTTCATCAAGTCCAACTTTCTCTGAAAGCAGTGTTCGTGTAGTGATGATGCCTTTTTCTTCAAGCCATTGGATGGCGCGTCCGACTTCAGGTTCGCTCATTCCTGTGGCGCTCACAAGTTGTGCTGCAGTCTGTTTCTGCTCTAGGTGTGGGAAAATTGTTCGTTCGAGGGGATGCAATGACAAAATAAGGGATTTGATATCCATGCACGAACTGGGGCTAGGTTTGTATAAAAAGGTTCTGAGCGAATTCTGTAAGAGAATAGAGGACTTTGAATAA
>JACQSU010000027.1 GCA_016211165.1 Candidatus Woesearchaeota archaeon
AAAACGGGAGACCCCCTTTTGAACCCCCTTGTACATATGGGGCAAGCCCACCTTTTAATGGGAATGTTTATAAGCGCCTTGGCTCTCCCTCGACTATAACCTTGAGGGGGTTGCGTATGCTGTACACTATATTGCTGCTGACTGCCAATTTCGTCGGATCACTGCTTCTTGAGATGATGATGGACACGCTCGCATGGCTTGAGATCCCCATTCTCATCTTCCTTGGCGGACTCTCACTTCACATCAGCAGCCTGATGGCAAACAACAAGCACGGCGCGTGGAACATCCTCGTCGCCTACCACTCACTAGCCATCGCAAATCTCACCTTGGTATTCTTTGTCACAGGATCCTGGCTTTGGTACGTCCTGCTGCTTCTTGCCAACCTCGTCGGCCTCCTCCGAGCAGTCAACTACGAGCATCACGAGACGCGACGTGTCATCCATACGCGAACAAGCGCAAGCAAGACATCGCGTGACGAGATGAAGAACCTCAACCCGCACGGTATATCCCAAAGCCAAGTTGTGGATCTTCCTACCAACGAACCAACAGCGGCAGTTGAGCCCTATGGGGACCAATGGAACGAGAACGACGCACTTGACATACCATACTCCGAACGCTTCCGATCCTGGGAAGATCCATCCAACCTTGAGAGCTACGATTCCAAGGTCCCTGTGATCGAGCCAGACACACTCTACACGTCCCCATTTGACAACCGCATCGAAAATGGCGAGGCACGCACGGACAAGGCACCAGAACTCATTGTCAAACTGCCTACTGTCGCACCCAAGCGCCGAGGCCGACGAGCACGACGAACAAAAACAAAGGATCGTGTTGTGAAAAAATCTAAACCCATACGCAAGACAAGGATGAAAAAGACAGCGATCCGAGTCGTCCGCACAAAAAGCCCTACCAAGCGAGCAACACTGGTTAAGAAATCAAAGAAACCAACACGCAAGGTTCGAAGCAGTGCGAGGAAAGCAAAGAAAATCGCACCAGCAGTTCGTGTTGTACGCCAACCAAAAGCGACCGTTGTTCCCGAAGGCGAGCCGATCGCCGCAGAACCTGGACGCCGCAGACTGATTTTGGATCTCTAAAGAAAAGAGAGGCTTCGCCCCTCTTTTAAACTCCCCTCTGAAACTGATGCAATCCTTATCGGCGCGTACTCCTAGACCAAAAGGCCTGATAGATGATCCACACCATCGAGATTGTTATCGCTGAATCTGCAATGTTAAAGACAGGCCACCACCCAAGATCGATCCAATCAATCACAGCGCCATACAAGAACCTATCCATGAGATTCCCGGCGGCACCCCCCAGGATGAGACCTGCCAAGCCAAGATCCCTCTTTGGGATCTGTTTGTGATAATAGACAATGCCAAAAACCACGATGCACGCAACGACCAAAGGAATAAATGGATACGCCTTGAGAAAACCCCACGTCACGCCAGTATTTGTGTTATAGACAATGGAGAAGAATCCAACATCCATAGGAAACGAGACTACATTTTCTAGAACCAGCCACTTGGTCAAACGATCGACTACAAAAACCACAAGCGCTGTCAACCACAAGCGTTTGCCACACCCATTCGATGATTGGGCCTGTGCTCGCGTCCGAGTTGTCATCAATACCGCCATTCGCTTTGCTTGCGCGCAAATTCCTTCTCCAGCGGCTTTTGCGACTCAAACAATGGACGCTCAATCTTCTCAAGACGAAGACTAAGATTCTCAAGCATCGCCTTGATGTTATCAAGTTTTGAGTTCACTGCCTCAAATTCCTTGGGAGACTGCGTCACAGGCTGATATGGTTGGGGTTGAATAATCGGAGACACCATCGGCTCACGCTGAAGCGAAGGGAATTGTCCTTGTGAGCCTGATCCCGGGGCGGGAGGCACTCCTGTCCCAAACGTGGACTCGAAGCCAGCACCGAACTGACGATCCGCCTGCCCCCCAAGACCTGTCGGAAAGAGCGACTCAAGACTTGGAGGTCCGCCGCCGATGGGTGGAAACGGCGACTCTTCTTTGTGTTTCCAAAACGCTAGTTTTGAGAGGAAGGACATACCAATATTGCCTCCTTCTCGTATATAAATGTCACGTTGACCCTACGAGATGGAGCGCTGTTTAGAACAGCATGACCAAAAGAAAATAGCAGTACGAGCAATTGCGCGGATGAATAAAGGATATCCTATGGGAACGTGGTTGTTCAAGAAAAGAGAGAACATTGCAAGCAGTGATGGATGGGGCATCTTACTCCGGACAGTACTTGTGCCATCATGGCAATGAACATCGCAGGGACATTATGGGATTCCTATGTGGAATGCCCATCTCCTTGCTCTCATGCGAGAGCATCACATCACAACCATCATCACGGAGAACACCAAGGATTTCCAGATTCCAGGAGTCAAGACCATCAATCCATTTGTCAGAGAGAACTTTGAATAACCCCTCGCTGTGCTCGGGCTTTTCAGGAAGGACTTTGAAAACCGACCAAAGGGAGATTATTCAAAGTCCTCTACAGTAAGCGCGCAGAGGGCATCCATCACAGACCGGTTTAGACTTGCAATGCCGCTTGGCATGTTCGACAATAAGCGCGTGATACTCCTTGAATACAGGGACTTGCTTTGCAAGGCGCGATTCGAAGAATGCCTTCACGTCATCGTATGACGCATCCTTGCTGATGAGTCCCATGCGGGAGAAGATGCGCTTGGTGTACGCATCAATGACAAACGACGGAAGATGGAACGCGTAGAGCAGCATCGAATCCGCAGTCTCGGGCCCAATGCCACTCACTGCAAGAAGCATAGAGCGGAGCTTTGCTAAATCTTCTTTCTCAAAGATTTTGTAACCATTGTCATGTTCTTGTGCGAAGAACAAAGACACAACCTTAAGACGCTTTGCTTTTTGATTGAAATACCCTGCAGGACGGATGACGGCGGCGAGCGTCTTGTGATGCGATGCCATCATTGATGCGGGATCTATGAGTTTTTTTTGATGCAGCGCGCCTAATGCCTTCTCGACATTGGACCACGCTGTGTTCTGCGTTAGAATCGCACCTACAACAACTTCAAAGCGTTCATTGGGCGATGATGGGTGATCATAGGATCCTTTGCCATAACCACGATCATCGAAACTAGGCGTGTTTGCTTTGGTTAGAATCGGCCACCAACCCTGAGGACCATAAGCATCGAACAGAGCATCATAGATCTCTTGCAGGGTTCGCATCACATGAAGGAATACAGTGGCGTGTATTTATGTCTTCACACAACGACGACTTTGGTCCGATCCTGGCATTCAATGCAAGAATCATAGTGTTGAATCAAACCAGCACAGCATTCACAACGCCATCCTGACCTGGCCGGGATGTGATGCGTGCCTTGCCAAGATCAGTATCGATAAGCGTTCCCTTCGTCATCACATTACGACGGACAAAGTTGCGGTTGGCAGGATTGTCAACGACGGTCTTTACCTTTGTCACGGCGTACTTCTTAGACTTAGAATCAAAGACATTCGCACTCTGCGTCTTGTGCAGTTTCTGCTTGGTATCACCGCCTTTTGTGCGGATGATCTTGAGGAATCGCTCACCGATGGTGGTCATCGCCGGAACGCGACCAACCTCAAACTTGCGTTTGCTTCGATACAGCTTTGCAAACCGTCCGCCAGTGGCCTTGCGCTTGCTACGATTCTGCGTGATGACCATAGCCGCGGTGAGACAGGTGTGCTTTTTAAATGTTCTGGCCAAAAGCCTTAAAAACCGCAAGAATTACAGAATACTCATGGCCTTTCTTATGGCCGGGTGGGCTGAAGACACATTATGAATACCCGTAAGGACATTGCGATGTCAATCGAAGCGAGTCGACGCGTCATCAATGCCGTGCGCGAAACAGACAAGCCAATCATCGGACTGCACAGCTACCACTCGGATCCGGACACGATTGTCTCAACTCGACTTGATCAAGAGATCAGCGTCATGCGCGGACTGCCACGGGACCGATACCTTATTGCCTACGCAGGACCCCTAGGCCACCCTGGCACCGAGGCCACACTTGAACTATGCGGAGGCGCAACACGCATCGACTCTCCGGGTTCAGTGCGCGAACAGCTCTTCACCGACGCGTTCATCTCCACAAGCGACGCTCCATCACCCCAGAGTATCGTGGCCTATAATCCTATCACCCACCAGTACGAGTCATTACTAGGAAAACCGACCCCCACATGGCCTGATATTACAGACCGTATCATCATTGAAAAAGACCATCACAGTCACAGGCAACTGTTTAATCCCCGCAACAATCTTGGGTACGCATTGCTGTGCGACCATATGGGATCTGCTACTGCCATAGCTACCCTGCAACTTAAAGAACTCATCAATTCAGGACACAGCTTTGAACCAGATAACCCTGTGGGTCTCATGGCCGCAATCAAGTACGCTATCTGGGTTGACACGCAAGGATTCAATGGAAAACAAATGTCAGCAGACGATATCGAAGCAGTGCAATGGCTGGATCATCACTATTTCACACAGGGACACCTAGCCCGAGTAAGAACCGGAGCGTTTTTGGACCTTTGCAAAAAACCTCTCCCTAATGATTGGACCACAATCCTTGATGAAGTCACAAGCTCAGAGGCTTACGAATCTGCTCGATCGGTATTTATCGCAGACCTTGGCGTCGTGCACAATAGAATGATCATCCCATACATCGCGGATCATGCATTCAATGCCGGCGAGGTAAAACAAGCAGTCGTCATCTTTGGCCTGTATGCAGAACGCGATTCTGACATCCAATCCAATGCCCTCCTCTTTAGCGGTCGATCCAAGGGGTTCAATGGGGAACTCAAAAAGATCTTCCGGCACAACATCAACCTCATCGTCCAAGAGAATGGAAAAAATGTTGAGACCTGTTGCGGGGGTGGACGCGATACTGGCCTTGATGGCGGGATCACGATGTGCGGCAATGCCATCCCATTATACTGCGACCCCAATGAGACCACGGACGATCTTGTCGATGCCTGCATGCGCGAAGAATACGCCTACATTCCTCGAATAGTAGAAGGATTCCGAGACATCGCGCATATCGACCCTTGCCGAGGAGCGTTCTACTCGCGACTCCAAGGAACATCCATCCGCTTTGAGCAAACCTTTAAATAGGAACAGGGCGTACCTGCGAGCATTCCTGGAAAAAGGGGTAACTCACACATGGACGCAACAAGACCACTCGACGCGCTTAATGCCGCGCGAAACAAGAAAGTCATCGTCGAAACCAAAAGCCAAAAACAGTTCATCGGAACACTCAAGGCCTTCGACATCCACATCAACATCGTACTCGACGACGCAGAAGAGCGTGAAGCAGGCGAAGTCAAGCGCAAGCTTGGAACAGTCTTTATGCGCGGAGACACGATTATTCTTATCTCACCAGCGTAAAAAGGGGGTTTTACCCCCTTTTTAACCCCCTAGAAATATACTCTCATTATCACAAAAAATCGTTTACGTTCCGAGGCAAAGCCGAGGAACGATAAACGATTTTTCACAGGAAGGTTTAAAAGGAAACCGGGGTTTTCTTTTTTATGAAAGGAACACCCACTATGGGCAAGCACTCGACTGGCAAGTCCCATATCTACTGCCGTCGCTGCGGAAACCACTCCTACCACAAAACACGCAATATCTGCGCCAAATGCGGATACGGCAAGACCGCAAAGCTCCGATCGTTCTCGTGGCAGATCAAGTGAGGGAGAACCTTTGGTTCTCATTGTTCTGGGACATATATTTTGATGGCGAGGATCACAAGGATGCCTATCACCAACATCACGAACTGCAAGAACGACTTTCTCATATCCGTCTCGTGATGAAGCTCTGGAATGAGATCTGAAGCTGCGATGTAGACAAAATTGCCTGCGGCGAACGCTACCAAGTACGTCGTGAACGACTCAATTGTCGTAGAGAAGATGAAACCGATGATCGCCCCAACAATCGCCATACACGCCGTGAGAAAATTGAAAAGGAGCGCCCTTGCGCGCGTGAATCCAGCGTGCAAAAGGACCCCAAAATCACTGATCTCTTGCGGAATCTCGTGTGCGATAATAGCGATGCTTGTAGATATCCCCACGTGCGGCCCGGCAAAAAACGAGCCGGCCACCACAATTCCATCAATAAAATTGTGAACGCCATCTCCGATGAGATTCAAAAAGCCCACTGGTTTTATGTGATAATGATCCTTATGCTGCTTGCCATGATGATGGCAGTGGTAGTGAAAGAGAAACTTCTCAATCACAAACGACGTGAGGATACCTATGAGAAGGAGCGCGAAGACCGACTCTCTTCCGCCGGTCTCCAGCGCCTCTGGGAGCAAGTCAAGAAATGCCGCGCCAAGAAGCGAGCCAGCGGCGAAACTCACAATGTAAAAAAGAATCCTGCGAATCTGCTCTTGACGCATCGAGAGCGTGAAGATGCCTACGAATGATATCAAGCTGATGATAAATACGACAAGCAAGATCGTGAAGAATACCGGGACCACTAACGCGCCCTCTTTAAAGAACGTTGCATAACATCCCTGCGATCGGTTTTCAACGTTCTTTTGTTTGAAAAGAATTCGCAAGAATGACCTTCTTCTTCATGCTTGACGTGCTCCAAGCAAGCCTTCGCGATAAACTCCCCAGTATTCATGCCATGCTTAATCGATTCGATGCGGATCTGCCGCCACGCTTGCTCATCAATATCTTTAACAGAGATATTCATTGTGGAAAATGATGACTTAGTGGAAGTTATAAATGTTTTGGAATGGTGAGATAGGTATAACCTGGTGTTATTGTCTGCTTTGGATTGCCCACGTGCCTTTTCCTAAAAACGTATCGAGCACATTCTTCCTGCGTCTGACCGTCACTCCCCCATTCCACCACGTGTACATATCCTGGTCAATGTGAAGCCTGTTTTTAAGCGTGTCCATTTGGAAAACCCTTCGCTTCGCTCGGGTTTTCTCCGATGCGATTCCCCGCGACGTGGGGGGTTGTCACTTGTCAAGTGTGAGGTAGTGCGGTGGGGGTGCTGCTGGGAAGGCGGATGGTTGCGTCACGCATGAGTACACTAGAGTCAGACCAGCGCCCAGACAGACCATCATCGCGCGCTTAGCAAGGGTTATGGCGACTTCATTACCTGCTTGAATGATGACATCTTTTGGAGTCAGGGGTTCGATGACCTCTTCAGGAGACGCGTTTCGTTTTACAAAGTCCGCAGTCACTTGGTCATCGGTGATCTCCTTGTAGGAGAGTAGCTCATCATCAGCTGGACGACGATCGTACCCGTTTGTGTCAGTTGTCTCAAGGAAGATAACCTTATCCTTGAGGTGAACGTGGACACCGGCATGACCGCGCGGCTCAAGCTTGGTTTCAAGATCGCTGTCCTCATCACTCTCCTGCGTTTCATCATTCGGAGGCGCTGGACGCAAGAGAATCGACACGTACCTTGCGTCAAGACCTGCACAGCGTGCCAATGCAATCGCAAGGTACGACTTCTCTGCGCAGCATCCTGCCTTGGCCTCCAAGGTCTCGCTTGCTGTCCGATACTTACGCCGCATCTCATAGAGCGGCTCGTAGCGGATCTCCTTTGCGGCATACGCGTGGATGGCTTGTGCTTGCTGGTCTCCTCTGATCAGGTGGTATGTGAGCCGCGTCGCAAGGGTACGGATCTGCGGTGTTGTTTCGAGCGGGTTCATCGTCCGTATAGGGCCTTGCCCAGCAGATTGATCGTTGACTTAGCCTGCACAGACAGTTCATCAAGCCTAAAGATTCCGGCACGAGTTCCTGCAAAGAGCGTCTGGTACGCGTCCGAGTTTCGGACCATGTGATCGGAGAGCACCATTGCAGAGGCATTGTGCGTGATATACTCCTGCTCAAGCTGGAGCGAGTCTCGCGCACTTACAAGGAATCTGTACGTTTCCTGCATCGCCTCTTGCAATGGCGTAAGGCGCAGAAGCTGGGCATCTCGCACGCGAAGGTACGATTCAAGACGACTCACGCGAAGCCTCGCATCTTCACAGTCCTGTCTGGCAACTATCTTGCTCCTTCGATGCTCGGCAAGAGAGGCCACGTCCTTGCACGGTGTCGATAGGGCTTTGCGTACGCCCACTTCCTTGGTCGCGAGTTCCTCTCTGCAAGGAGGGTAATGTGCATGTGCAAGAACAAGACATTCGGCAAGTTCAACCTCATAATCCCTAGCTGCTCGCAATGCCTCTTGTGCTTGGGGGATAAGTGTGCAGACTGTCTCCTGCGTGTGTGCGAGAGTCTTGGTCAAGACTTCAAGCATCCCTTCGATTGGCAGGTCCTTAAAGCAGTCGTTACGAGACACAATCGCGTGGTAGATCCTTCGAGGATCAAAGCGTCCTGTTTTCGCGATCTTAAGGCCTGCTTCATATGCGCTTCGTGCTTGCACATACCTGGCGCTCAATTCGCCCACGTCATGGAGGCGTTGATAAAACGGGACGATCTCGCGGCCAGTGAGCGTCTCAACCCCTGAAGTGAGATCGCCTTCGAGCAAAGTATCAAGATCTGTTGGATTGTATGGTTTGTTGTTCATCTTCATCACCTCACAGATTGCTAAGCTCGGTTGTGAGTGTTTCGAGCTCCCGGGCAGTGGCATGTACTTCATCTTTTGGCATCTTGTAGATGCGTTTGTGCAGTGTCTTTAGGAAGGCCTCTGTATCCGGCATCATATCGTTTCTGACCTGGAATGTCGAATATAGTAGAGCGCCTGCTGCTGCATAGGTAAGGCCAAACACCGTGAGGCCTGTGATGCTGTCCCTTGTCATATGAATCATCCGCGACATTGAGTCGCAGTGGAGTGTATAGTGAAGGTGTCTAAAGCCAGTGTCGATGAGAAAATAGGAAGATCAAAGCATGTAGTTGAAGGATTTGCGGATTTGTTGGATATATGTTAGGAAGCGTTGGCTTGTACTGAAAAAGATTCCGGGAGGATTGTGGAATCTCCGGCTGGTTTTGGGGAGTGAAGGGTTGTTATTCACGAGTTATGGAATGTTTCCAGTCACTTGCGCTAGGAGGCCGATAAGTTTTTGTAGAGTCGTAGTGAAGAGCAATAGATGGATTACTACGGCGAGCTTGCCCCTGCGTATGAGAAACTGCATGGGGTTGAACAGCGACGCAAGATGAGTGTCATTGTAGCTGAGATTGGACCGCGGTTACAGTCTGGGATGAAGCTTCTGGACGTAGGATGCGGAACAGGCATATCCCTTGAGCCCTGGAAGTGTGAAAAAGTTGGTGTTGAGCCATCACCGGAATTGGCGGCAATTGCCAGATCAAAAGGACTGCATGTTATCGATGCCATTGCAGAAAATATGCCCTTTAAGGCCGGCGAGTTTGATGTTGTGATCTCGGTTACTGCGGCTCACCACTTTAGTGAAAAGGGCTTTGAAGAGATGAAACGAGTCGGTAAGGATTTGTTTGTATTCTCAATACTACGCAAGGGCATGGACGCGACACTGCGCAATATCAAGAGGCATTTTAAGATTGAAAAGGAGATTTATGATGAGATTGATCTCATCGTTGTGTGCCAGAGACTCTGAAAGCAAGGGAAGCGCTTAAATAATCACTTGGATTCCTCTCGATATGCACCTTAAAGAATGGGCCCTCGCTGTTGCATACTCGTTTAATCCCATGTACTACAAGAAAGTAGCTGATGCGCCGCCTAAGGAGATGTTTGCGCTGGTGAACAAGACCATTACACGGGCGTTCGTAGTGATGCTCATTGTTGCTTTGCCAATGCTTGTAGCCGTGCCGTCATATGTATCCTCTGCATTGGGTTCATTTGATGTGCTCACCATCGATGGGAGGACAGAGCTTGGCGAGCAAATTGGTGTCCCTGCGCATGATCCTCATCTTGTGATTGACCTTTCTGCACAGAAGGCCTATGAAGGTGAGCGGGCGCTCTTGACTCGCGAGTACTTCTATTTCCAAAGCCCGTTTGGAGCCAAGAAGATTAACACGGATTATGTGCTAGATCCATTAGCGCATAAGCGGGAATCATCCCTCATTGTGTTTGGGCTGTTCCTGCTCTGGCTGCCATCGCTGTTGATCTATGCGTATATAGTGACGTTTCTTAAGTATCTGATATGGTGGGCAGTGTTTAGCACAATGGCTATTGTGGCGATACGAGCTTTAGTGCTAAGCTCTATGAGACTTCGAAGGATTGTGAATATCTGTGCCTATGCGCTACTTCCCATTGTGATTCTTGAAGTGTTGACTATTCCCTTTGATACTGCATGGCTCTTTCCCATCCTTGATTTTATGGGTTTTGCAATCAATCTAGGAAGTATCCTTTTGTACATGGTCCTGTTGATTATAGGACTTGTTGGACTTGAGAAAGAAATCAGGCTGGAGATCCGGGATAGGGGACGGTATTAAGAGAGAGAACTTTTTGTCAAAGTTCTCTTTGGTATAACTTGACTATATTTTTAGGGGGTTAAAAAGGGGGCGTAGCTCCCTTCTCAGGGGAGTTTAAAAGAGGGGCTCTGCCCCTCTTTTTTACTCAATGCTTGCTTCGATGATCGTAAGCTCATCCTCAAGCGACTCAAGATCCAGACTGCCAAAATCAACAGCGCCAAGATCCAGGCGTTCCCAAGCAATATCTGCCTGGAGGACGCGCTCTGGAGCAGTGAGGGTTGAGTCTGTTTGAGGTTGGGTTTTGACCTGCTGGGAACAGCTTACGATGAGCACAGCAGCGACCATCGCTATAAAGAGTGTTGCGACTCTCATGCTGACACCTCTGCAGCGAGGTTCACAGAAATTCCCAACGCGGCAAGGTCGGCGAGAATTCCCTTAAGGGATTCCCGTGCGCGTGCCAAGTCCTGTTTGATAATCTCAAGCTTTGTCTTGTCGCGTGTCTTTAGCATCACATCATAGTTGGCCTTGGCTGATGCAAGCTGGGTATGGAAGATGTCAATCGTTGCATCGACTGCAGTGACGTCCTTACCATCTTCGATCGCCCTGGCCACCGCTGCATCAAGCTTTGCCTCCATCTGCGCTGTTCGCACGAGAACACCTGCAATGCGCGCATTGATCACGGAACGCTCCTGATCCCTAATGGTCTGCGTGACGTCGTGGATTGTCTTACGCAAGGTGTCAAGCGATGCGCGAATCTCTTCCGAGGTGCTGTTCTCGCTTAACGCGGAGGCCTTGCCCTTTGCATCAGTAACTGCAGTGATTGACGCATCGAGCATAGCGACCGATCGATTCGCGGACTCGCTAAAGAGATCCTGCTCTGCTTCGATTGTGGCCTTTGCCTTCTCAAGCGACGCGAGCGTCGCATCAGCCGCATTTATGAGTGCGGCGCGTGACTCAATGCGGACATCAGCTCGTGTCTCTTTGCAGGAAACATCATCCTTACTCTTGCACTCCACTACTCGCTTATGCATTGCCTTAATAGTGTCCAGGCGCTTGTGATAGTTGTCCTTGGCCTCTTCAAATTGGCCCTGCGCATGTTCAATCCTTATCCGGACTTGCTCCAGAATATGCACCGGCATGGGGCGTGGCCGCTCGTGGTCTGCAAATCCTGGGAACTGCGCATGGAGATCTTCTCGGAGCCTCGCACGCATGTCCATATGCATTGCTGCGTCCATTGCTGGGCCTCGAATATTCGCTGGCAATGGTCTTGGAAGCTTGGCGTCCAATGCTTCGAGACAATCGACATTATTAGATTCACTGCAACGCTTTCGTAAGTCTGCAATATGATCACCTATACGCTCCTTGGCGCGCTCGGCCATTTCTTTGCCTCCCTCGCGCGCGATCTGTGCATTGTGCAACAGTTCGTCGCGATTGCGTTCCAGTGAACGCTCAAGGACAGGCAAGGCATCCCTCAAGGGATGTAATAAGTCGGTGTCAGATTCTGCATTGACTGCGGCATCATCGGCAAACGCCGGAATCGCAAGCAGTAGCAATGCCAAGGCCAGCATCACGTGTTGTTTCATTGTGCTCTCCGCAGCAGCAAGGGGCGCACCCCTTGTGGGTTCTGCTGCACTTCGAGTAGTGGGAACAATTACTTATATACACACTTTTTAGCAGTAACCATTTACGGCTTAGAAGTGAAGAATTCGCAGAAAGGAAGCTTTAGCAGGGAAAATTGTTGAAGTCGCCGAAGGCGACATTAAGTGATTTTTAGTGCCTAAGCTATTTAAAGCAAGGAATGGCTAGGAGACCTATGAAGGAGTTCGGATTACTCATCATGGTTTTACTTGCTATTGGCAGCGCACAGGCTGCAGTCTTGTCTGGGAGCATCTATGATTTGTCATTATCCTTGGTACCCAGAGCAGTTGTGAGCATTAATACGACACCAGCCCAGAGGGATGTTGTTACGGATGGACGATATGCGTTTGTTGTAGAACCTGGCAACTACACTCTCGCTGCAGAGGATGTCCGTGGCGTTCGCGTCGAAGGAAGGGCTGTTGAGGTAGTTGAGGTAAGGGGGAGCGGCAACTACACCATTGATCTTATCCTTGAGCCTGTTCTTGATGAAGATTTGGGAACTGTGGACTTGCCAGCGCTGCCTATTGAAGAGATAGTCAAAAACAAAAGCCAGTTGATGTGGCTTGCGTGGCTGCTTGGCATCGCGGCAGTTGTTGAGGTTGCGTATCTGATATCCAAGAGAAGGGGACTCGAGGATGAAAAATCGGCTGAGCACGGTGATATCCCACCTCGTGGGGAAGCCACGCCTATGCCATTGGAACATGATCCTGCGGCTGACATTACAAAAGCACTTGCATTCATCAAGGAAGCTGGCGGACGGGCGACACAAAAAGACCTCCGCAAAACATTTCCCTGCTCTGAAGCAAAAGTCTCGCTTATCTTGACTGAAATGGAGCACAAGGGACTTGTAACCAAGATCAAGAAAGGACGGGGGAATGTGATAGTGCTACGGGCCAAAGCATAAAAATAACTTCACTATTCTCTTATATATGGCATACGACTACTACGGATGGACAAGCATTGATCAGAACGGCGCAGTGACGGAGCACCTATCTGAGACTCGGGACTTGCATTGGGCAGTCTATTACTACACTCGGGAAAATGAAGCAGGTTGGACGTTTGCACGGCACGGTCCTGAAGCAAGCATCCACATCGAGGTGAACCCAGTCTTTAACATTGCAGCCCTGGTCAGCGCCTATAAGAATGACCCTACGGCGTGGTATACAAGGCTTAAGCATCCCGACTCCCAACACAAGGGTCGGATGGTTATGGAACATCTCGAAGTGATGGCATTAGACGGGGTGTATGAACATAGTTTTTATGACCCTAAGAATAAGGATCGCAAGCCCCAGCGTCGAAGGTGACATGTCAGGAGGATTATAGACATCTTCGTTGCACAATCTGCAAATCTTGTACACGCCTGGCCCCGAGCGCGCTTTAGACACGACAAATAAAAAATCCCACCGTTCGCTATCGCTCACTCCGCAGCAAGCTGCGGGGAAACAGGGGCGTCGCTGCCTACTCCCCACTCTGCAGAATCAACAAATCTTCAGTCGTGAGCTTCTCTCCTTTGGAAAGCTTGGTCTCAACTTCCTCGCGGCGCCTGGCAAGGCTTCTTTTCACTGCAGCCTCGTCACTTTCACGATGCTTCTTTTTTTCCTTTGCCTTTTCCTTGCGCTCTTCTGGCACTGCTCCAACGATGCCCTTGACCTTGTCGGCAAGAGCCATATATTCGGCCTTCTTAGCCAAGAATTCCTCGTGCAGCTTTTTCTCCTCGATCTTTAGTTCATCGATCTCCTTTGAGACAGTGAGGACTTCCTCGTGTTTTTGCTGCGAATCCTTGGCAGCGTCTTGGATGACCTTGTGATGCGCGTCAGCCTGCTTTTTGAGTTCATCAACCTCTTTTGAGAGCGCACGGATCCTCTCCCATCCGCCTTGGGCGGATCTCGCCCCTTCAAGCTTTTTTTTAAAGTCCTTGATTTTCTTCATCAATTCTTTCTCCTTTTCAAATGACACGAGTCCGTGCTCGATCTTTTGCTCCATTTCGTCGATCTGCTTTCGCATAAATCCTGGAGAATTATCTTTGCGTTCTCGACCGCCTGCATTTGACGCTGGTCGCGGGGGCATCGCCGCACGCAGTTTCTTGAGTTCTGTTATCTTCTCCCGAATGAGTGCATTAAGACGGTCCCTCTCCTCTTTTGCAAGTTTCACAGAATCAGTAAGTATGTTTCGCTCGCTCTTCTGCCCCTTGATGCTTGCGATCAGACTCCTAATACGCAAAGACACCTTCTCACGCTTGGCAAAGAGCGTCTCCTTTTCATCGTGGAGCTTTTGAAGCTCCGCCCGAAAGGAAGCGATGTTAGAAGTCCATTCACTCCCTTGTTGGTCGTTGTCGCCGTCCATATTGAAAAAAGAGGGGGGATTCCCCCTCTTTTAAACTCCCCCTTTTTGGGTTGGTAAAATATTGAAGATCCGAAGCCCAAAGGCAAGGATCATTCAATGTTTTTATCCGAAGAGTGCGCCTAGTCCAGCAGCAGCGGCTTCCTCGGACTTCTTCTCGTCCTTCTTTTCCGCTTTTTTCTCAGCCGGAGCAGCGCTACTTGCAGCAGGAGCCGCGGCGGCAGGCGCAGCGACAATCGCAGCCTTTTGCACTGCTTCGTCGATGTTGACGCCTTCAAGAGACGCGACTAGTGCCTTGACGCGCGCGTCGTCAACCTTGACGCCGGCTGCTTCAAGCACTTTCTTTGTTGTCGTCTCGTCCACCTTGTGTCCTGCCTTGTGTATGAGCAGTGCTGCGTAGATGTATTCCATGGCCTTTTACCTCCGAGTAATCATGTTGGTTGATAGCTTGCTGCATCAGCAACGGACTGCGCTTGCGCCTTTCCTTTGGCAAGGATGTCGCAAGCTGTATCCTTTGTGATGAAGCCAGACTCTATCGATAGGGATATGGCGTGTCGTGCCGCCTTTTGGATGAGGAGTTCGCGATTTTCTTTTGTTGGGTAAGCAGCCTCGATCGAGAGATTGTTTGCTGCTTGGATCGCGCTGATCATATCAGCGAAGAACTTCTTCTCATCAATGTCAAGGACTGCGCGCTTAAAGATCTGGTCGCCTTCAAGCACGCATGCAAGATCAAGGCCGACTTCCATTGGCGTGATCCCAAGACGCATGAGCATGCTTGCCAGTTTGTCTGTGATAGGCTGGCCTTCCTTGCACACAACAGTGTCGGCGACTATATTGATCTTGCCGGCATCGACTTTTGTCTTAAGCCCCAATGCCGCAAGCTCGCTAATCACTGGCCCGGGTGCGAACGGTGTCGGGCCTGCAGGGATCTTCAGGTCATATGGCGCCTTCTGCCCTGCCTTTGCCGCAGCAGGAGACTTGTTCCGTTTGAGCAGTTTGTAAAGCGAGAATGGGTTTTCCCGGGTGAAGAGAAGCGCAGGCATTCCCTTGAGTTCTGGGATGAGTTTTGAGAGTTCTGGCTTTTTCTTGACCGCTTCTTCAAACGCGATCTTAAAGAGGCGCTTCTTGGTCATCGCCAACTCCACTGTGCCGCGAAGCTTGAGTCGGATTTTCTGCTCTTGCGCAGCAGGCAGATTCTCCATGTTAAGCACGCCGATGATCGGGTACTTGAACAGAAGGTCGACTACTTTGCTGGCCTGCTCTTTCTTGTACTGCTGTACATGCGCTTTATGTTTCTCTGCCATTGTTTACTCGGTTTTCTTCTTCGGAGATTTCTTGGGCTTTGCTTCTGACGCAGGAGCAGTCGCTTTGGGCTCATGCGCTACAGGCTTTGTTTTCTCGGTCGCTTGCTTGACCACGAGTTCGCCGCCAACCTTGTACGCAGGGCTCATCGTGAATTTGAGGAGGGTCTCTTTGATGTTGTATTTCTCATCCTTGACCGCATGCGCAGCTGCATTGTACACTGCAAAGGCGTTCTCGACAAGTTCAGCGTCTGGCTGGGACTCATTGCCAACAGATATCTGAATGACAGGGGTCGTCTTTGCCATGACCCTCACGGTCTTTTTGAGCTTTTCAACAAGGGGTTTGAGGTTGGCATTTGGGGGCACTACGCATCCTGCTTTTGGATTTGGCATCTTCTGCTTTGGACCAAGCACTCGTCCGAAGACCTTGGCAATCTGCGGCATCAGCGCGGCTTGAGCAATGAAGTATTGGTATTTATTGGCGAGCTTCTTGATTGCCTTCTTGTTACCTTCATATCTTAAGAAGTCATCCGAGAGAATCATGAAATCACAATTGGACTTTGCCTGATCTCGAAGTTCTGCACCGACAATACCACAAATCTTGATTTCCTTTCCTCTTGCAAAGGGAAGGGTTGCATAGACATCCACCTGCTCTTCAGGCCTTTTAAGATCCACATTCCTTAGAATGACGACACAGTCAACACCCTGTTTGAAGTTACGCTTTGGAGAATGTTCTCGGAGAAATGTGAGCGTCTTTTGGATATCGTCTTTTTGCATGCGGCATCCTCCCAGACGAGCTGGTACCAACGGATGGGCGTGGGACTTAGAGGAGGTTTATAAATGTACCGGGGGAAACCAGTATCTCCGTAGCTCAGCTTAATTCGTAATAAGTTTTCCTACCGGTCTTGAGCGAGCGTTAGCGAGCGATGACCGGTGGGGCGTAGTATATTTATGTCGTGTTTTATGTCGTGTTCTGTTTTCCGTCAGGCAATTGTTGTTCTGATTAGCGATAGCTATAAACTTTACTAAAGGTGATTACCCCTGGTGTTAAGCGAAGAGCGAAGCGACATCGCGATCACCAGGGGTGGGCGCTCGCAATTGACAAAATGAGAGGGAAAAAAATCAGATCTTTCCGACCAAGTCCAATCCGGGCTTGAGCGTCTTTGCGCCTGGTTTCCAGGAAGCAGGACAGACCTCGCCACCGTGATCCCTAACAAACTGCGCAGCTTGGACCTTTCGCACAAGCTCCCCTGCTGATCGGCCAATAGAATTGTCGTGGATCTCGATAATCTTTAGCACGCCGTCAGGATCGATGATAAATGTTCCTCGCAAGGACAACCCTTCTCCTTCGATGTATGTCCCAAAGAGACGACACAGATTCCCAGTGGAATCCGCAATCATGGGGAACTTGATTCTCTTGATCGTTGGAGAATTGTCATGCCAGGCCTTATGCACGAAAACCGTGTCTGTGGATACAGACAGAACTTCGGTGTTGAGCTTCTTGAGTGCATCATAGTGGTCCGCCATCTCACCAAGCTCTGTTGGGCAGATAAAGGTGAAATCAGCTGGGTAGAAATACATCACAACCCATTTGCCCTTATAATCGGAGAGCTTGATTGTCTTGTCTTTGTCGTCAACAAACGCCTTTGCCGAGAAATCCGGCACTTTATCATTGATTCGTAACATGGTAGATTCCTCCAGAATAGTGAATGAATTGTGCGTGGATATTTATGGATTGCGAAATACGAGTTTGATTAGGACAGAAGCTCCGGAAGCTTTGCAACAAATACACTTCGAGGCATCACTTCTGCCCCAGTCTCTTTAGATTTGGCAAGGAGATCTGCCTGCATATGAGGACCATAGGCAACACGCCTAATCAGCGTGGACTTGAGAAGCTCAATAGCTCCAGGCATACTGAGGTCGACAATGATCAGACGAGCATCACTTGGGTACTTCGCCGGGTCGGTGAAGAAGTGAATCTGCTCTTTGGTCAATGTCTTGATGCGGGATTTGAGGAGCAAATCCTCGGTGAAGATAGCGATCATACGCAATGGATATTTCTGTCAGGCTTAAACTTGTTGGTGGGAGACTTTTGGTTGGAAGCTTTACAGTCGTTGACGATCTTGATTCAAGCCAGCATAATAAGGACCGAAATTTCTCTTACCACTACGAAATTCTTATAGAAACAAAGTCACGATATGGAATCTGTCTCACCCAACTGGAAGAACGTCTAGACTTCTTGCAATCCATTCGACTTTTTCGTCGACAAATTTGTTAACTAGTTCTTCTTAAGAAATGAAACGCATCAAAAGACCTTGCCGGTCTTTGGATGCGCACACCCGAAAGGATGTAATGCGTCGACGTCGGATAATCCGGTAGTCCGCTAGGTTAAGACCCTAGTCGCCTTAGGGCATTCAGGGTTCAAAAACCTTGTGGAAAACCACGGGATTTGAAAATCCCTGCGTCGGCGCATCTTTCTTATCCCTGATAACCCTCTTCATCTGGCTGGCAGCCTGGCTTGACGAAATTGCACTTTGAACAACACCATTTGGCCTTCTTCTCCAGCATCGGAGTACGGCACACATCGCATGCAAAAGACATCAAGGCTTTACGCCGACATACAAAATGATCAGCGCGATAGCTACGGGCTTTAGCCCGTAGATGAAGCGCGTATGTAACCGCGGTCGCGCTGATCATTCACAGGGATCGTAGATTCCTGTGCACGCAGACCTTCGGTCTGCTTTGTGTTCCAAAAATGCGCTGTCTATTCGCTCGCCGTAAAGCTCCGGCCTTTAGGCCGGAGAAACCCAATCCCAAACAATTTCGAGAGCATTGGTGGGAGAGTAATACTGACCAAACCCCCTGCCACAACACCTATCACATCCATTATCACATGCGCAAGCGCAACGCCTGCAAAGACATGCATACGATTCTCAAAACGAGTTGATAAACCCAGGATGAGCACCTGCGTCTTGTCTGCGAGTTCCGAGAGAAAGATCAACACAAAAGAACTTATCAAAGATGTCAGGATCATAGGATTCATTGAGACTGTCACCTATAAAAAACAACCCTTATAAACCGCCCACTGCCCCATACACAATTCTTGCGCAGGGGTAGCGAAGCCTGGTCAAACGCGCAGGACTCAGAAAACAGCCTGGGTGCGAGACTTAAGACCTGGCTGCAGGTGAGAGATCCTGTCCCTTAGTGGGTCCGAGGGTTCAAATCCCTTCCCCTGCACCATAGCTCCTAGCAGCTAGTATACGTTGCTTGTTAACCGTAGAAAAATTCGCTTCCGGCTCATTTTTTCAAACGTCAGCATTCCACCGGTCTATAAGTCATGCGCGTGCACG
>JACQSU010000001.1 GCA_016211165.1 Candidatus Woesearchaeota archaeon
CGACAAGATCGTGATTGACGCAAAGGACCAAGAGTTTATCGCAGCTGTGCGTGCGAGAGAACACATTGTGAGTGATAAGCTCGACGCAATTGACCTTAAGGAAGCGCTCAAGGAAATCATGGGTATATCGCGCCTTGCAAACGCGTATTTCCAAGAGAATGAACCGTGGAAACTAATAGGCAGCGACCCTGTCCGTGCTTCAAGTGTCCTTGGCGTGCTTGCCAATGTTGTGAAGGATTTGTCGATAATGATCCACCCGTACATGCCCTCGGCAGCCGATAGGACCCGCCACCAGCTTGGACTGGGTCATGTGGATCTTAGTTGGGATCATCTTGGCCTCATGGACATCAAGACAGGCCACAGGATTGGAACACCCGAGCTAATCTTCCAAAAACTTGAAGATGACTATGTCAGAGACTTGAAAGCAGACTACGGCGGTGATCGGGAATTCTTGCTTGATTTGCGCGTTGCGAGGGTAGTAAAAGCCGGAGACCACTCGAATGCAGATAAACTGTATGTCCTACAATTGGATATGGGAAAACTCGGAACACGACAAATCGTTGCAGGAATGAAACCATTTTACAAGCACGCGGAGCTTGAAGGTAAGCAGATCATTGTCGTGTCGAACCTTGCTCCGGCAATGCTTCGAGGGGTTGAATCAGAGGGGATGCTCCTTGCCGCGGAAAGCAGTGGGAAGGTCCACGTGCTTGAAGCGCCTGGGTCCGACCCAGGTGACGAAGTGAGGGTCTCAAACTGGAAAAACAATCACAAGCAGATCACATACGAAGAATTCTCCAAAATCGTACTGACAGCCAAGGGCGGCAAGGTCGTACACCAAGATCACATCCTACACACCCACAAAGAAGAGATCAAGACCACGCTGCCGGATGCTGCGAAGATCAAATGAGAAAAGAGGGCGCGGCCCCAAGCCGACATGAAGCGTTTGTCATAGGGAACATCAGTGCACAAACGATGAAACGCACGCAGGAGTCGCCGCAACATCTAAGATGGGTGGCGCGTGTGCATCACGCAGTTGTCGTTGGATACCCGCCCAGACGCTACGCAATACCTCATCTTTAAGCCCACCCGCCTCCATAAACGGCTCTAAGACCAACGCAGGCACACGCCCTGCGACATAGTTCGCCCGCTGACTTGCCGTCTTAACCAGCATCCCACTGCGCACCAACATGCTAACCATCTGTAATTCCGCCGCAGCACGCACCATTGTCTCAACCACCACATGCCCCTCGTTGGCATACTCCTGCTTTAGACGACTCAAGAATGTTGTTGTATATTCACATGAAGGAAAGAACGTCATGACATTATGGGTCTGCCTCAACAGATCACCAAGGTACAAATCATCAGGGCTGGCTATCACAGTCAGATCGTAAGGCATGTCGCTTCTAATCCTGTCAGCCAAACCATGCATGCGACGTAGACGAGTCCTCACATCCGCATCCACAGCAGCGACTGCTCGCTGTATATCTCCTCTTATTAGACCAGCTCCGATCTCCTTATCAAATGACTCATATGTAAAAGGAGATGAGCCGGTTTCAAGCGCTAACGGATTCTCATACGCCCGCAGTTTGGGTGTAAGTCTTCTAAGATCAGGCATTATATCCTTTCGAAGCGCTGTCGCAACCTCGCGCGACTTGATCCCAAGCGATGCGTACCGGTTCAGAGCCACTTCAAGTGTGGATTCAGTCAAATCCTTGTGGTGTCGCAGAATATTGCGATCCAAAGGAAGTCCTACTCGAAGGATTGTCATGGAAGTTTCTAATGCTGCTTCCAGCGCAGGGGATGCATAGTCCTCAAGATTGGAATCACTCCCTAACAGACGGTCCTGATTGCAATAATAAGTGCCGAAGATGCACGCTAGCGGTTTTTCCATGTGATGCCAGTAAGAAAGAAAGCATAAAAAGATGATGAAAAAACTCGGCTTCGCCTTGTTTCCAAGGGGCACGGAGCCGACATAACGTCACGTCTTTCTTACGCCACTTTGTGCGCAGGCGCGCGGCACACGGACGTTGGGCACTCCTTGCCCTTGCACTGCAAGGTTTGGGGCTTTGCGCAGTTCCACATCGTTCGCTGCACCTTGGTGATAGGCGCCTCTCCGTCGAGCATCATGCGCACCATCTGGTCATTGTCCTTGTAGTAGCAGGATCGGTAGCCGACAGTGAATCGGAGCATACCATTACCAGTTACTTCACAACGGCCGCCTTCATAGCGCCACACATCTGACTGGAAGCGTGGCGACTTACGTACTTCCGGCACTCGGCTTGGGACCACACGGGGCTTGCCTTCGAGATAGCCTACTGGCGTCTTTCCAAGCATGCGACCACGGGTCGTCTGAAGCTGGTATTCAGAACCAGGTGACGCTGCGGCAGGGCCGACAGCGCGTCGGCCTGTTGGATTGACAACGGACGTGTCAAGCTGCGAGGCAGCAGAGGCAAGAGCAGTGGCGGCAACCATACTGATAAGCAGTATACCGAAGAGTTTTGATATGTTCATTGTGCACCCCCTAAATCTGGTGAGTTGAAACTAGCTACCGCCAGGGGTATTTAACGATTACGCTTTTCAAGGAGGGTTTCGACGGATGGCGCAATACCAGCGAGGCTTGCCTTTGCTATCATGCCAGACCTTCTTGAAATATGATCTGGTGAGCTTGTAGCCAGGCCCGTTCCAAGGATCCTGAAGGATTACATGTGTAGGTGTGAGGGACTTAACCACGGCATAGTGACCAGATTCGTCTTTCTCATTGATGAAACATACGATCACTACATGCCCTTGGTCAAGGTCTCGTCGCATATGAACAAAGGAACGGTGAGGACCCTGATGCGTTCGTAGGCCGAAATGCCGTGCCGCAACGCCAAACATTCGATCCTTGGTGCCTGCATGGGGGACAGTACGCATCATGTCTCGGAGCTTGCGTTCAGGCACCCTGATGCCTTGGGAAGCAAGTGCCATGCGCATACTCGCAGGACCACAACTATACACAGTCTGTTGGCGATAGTGTGGGATGTTCATACTCCGAATCCAGGAGCTTTCTTTATAAGAATCTTGTCAGAGCGATTTCGTAAGATTGAAATAGTCGCTGTGAAGTCTCCACCGTGTGATCTCATGAGAACTTTGAATAATCCCCATTTGGCCGGTTTTCAACACGTCTATTTCATCCTGTGTGCGCTTCTCTTGCTTGGCGCATGCGCGTCCACGCAGGAAGCGCAACCCGTAGTTGAAAAGCAAGTCGCTGCGTCTGAGAAGATTCTCTTGGGCGCAATGATGCCATTAACAGGAGATGGCGCAGCATATGGAGTTCCTATTCTTGACCAGATCAAGATTGCAGTCGATGCGATTAATGCCCAAGGTGGCATTGACGGCAAGGTCATTGAACTTGTTGTTGAGGACTCAAAGTGCAATGCCAAAGACGGAGCAACTGCTGCGACGAAACTCGTTGATGTGGACAAAGTACCTGTTATCTTTGGCGGTGCGTGCTCTGGAGAAACACTCGGAGCAGCACCCATTGTTGAAAAAGCAAAAGTGGTACTGATATCACCATCTGCAAGCTCGCCTGATATCACCAATGCTGGTGACTATGTGTTTAGAACCAATCCTTCCGATGCATTTGGAGGCAAGATTGCCGCCGAGCATGCTCTAAAACAGGGCCACAAGAAAGCAGCCATCATCCATGAGACCTCTGATTATGCCCAAGCTCTGCGCCGAGTCTTTGATAACGCATTCACTCAGGGTGGGGGAGAGATTGTTGAAACAGAATCATTTGGCGCTGATGAGACAGACTTTAAGACCCAAATTCTCAAAGTCAAGGAAGCCACGCCTGATATGGTCTATGTGGTTCCGCAGACGCCTGCAAAGGGAGTCCTTTTGATGAAACAACTTCGTGAGCAAGGATTCACGGCGCCTATCTTCACAGATGCAGTGCTCATCGGCCGCGATGTTGTGAAAGAGTACGGCGCAGAGATGGAAGGGCTCACTGGAGTCGAGCCTTACTTTGATGAAAAAGGCGAGATCGCATCAAAGGCATTGGGCACATACCGAGAACTGCATGGCGAACCACCATGGCCCTTTTATCAATCCGCAGGTCGTGATGCAGTCTACCTTATAGCAGACGCTATTGGAAAGGTCGGGCTTGATGCGACCAAGATCAAAGACGAGCTTTACAAGACAAAGAACTTCCCCGGGGCTTTAGGACTCATCACTCTTGACTCCAATGGAGACCTCTTGAGCGCATACTCGGTCAAACAGATTAAGGATGGCACGCTTCTCGAACGTGAGCGAACAAGCTAGAGTCTTTTTTTAAACCCTTGCACATAGAGCACGGCATGATGTATTGGCACGAGAGCGGTTAGGATAGTGCTCGGGGTTTTTTAGAATTTCATCCATCTTTTTGTGGAGCCGCTCAAGGAGGTTCTTGTCCTTTTTGATATCCTTTACACCGGCAAGGAA
>JACQSU010000029.1 GCA_016211165.1 Candidatus Woesearchaeota archaeon
TATGAACAATAGAATCAACTGGCTAATAAGCAAGTTGAGTCGCCAAGGCTTTTTGCGACATAAGCGAAAAGTTCCACTATTTACTCAACTTGCTATATATGAACTTTTGCGTCCAAGTTGAGTCGAGAAAAGTTCCAACATTAACTCAACTTGCTATAACGGTTCCATCATCGATGCTTCGCGTAACAACAACCCACTAAATATCCTGTACGAAGGCACAATGGTCTCTATTGATTATGGCCTACGCTGCAATCCTTAAATAGGGCAGATTAATCCTGTGCCGATATGAAAAAACACAGCACCGGAGCACTCACAAAGGAACAGAAAGCAGCACAGGATAAACGTTATACACAAGGCCACAGCTATGACTATATTATCATCGGCACAGGCATGAGCGCCCTAAGCGTGGGGGCGCTGCTTGCGCACGCTGGCAAGAAAATCTGTATGCTTGAAGCGCATGACGTTCCAGGAGGCATGGCGCATACATTCCGAATGGGCGACTACGAATTCTGCGCACAAGTCCACTATATCTGGGGATGCGCACCAGGAGGACGCATCTATGAATTCTTGCGCAAGATCGGACTTGAGAAAAAGATCACCTTTCAACTCCTCGGACCAGAAGGATACGATCGAATGGTGATGCCTGATGGCAAAGCAGTGATGATCCCTTATGGATTTGATGAACTTGCCAAACGCATTGACACAGCATACCCTGGACAACGAGACGCAGTACTCCGATTCACCAAAATACTTTCCAAGATACGAACTGAACTGCGCAAGCTCCCTGACCGCAAGATCAAATGGTGGGAATATATCCTCAACGCACACCAATTTCCCACACTCCTGCGCTACCGCACCAAAACACTCCAAAACGTGTTTGATAAGTGCAAACTCTCCAAAGAATCCCAGGCAGTCCTCATCGCCAATGCAGGAGACTTTATGGCGCCACCCAAGGACCTCTCCATCTTCGCCTACTGCGGACTCTTTGGCGGCTACAACAACGGAGCATACTATCCAACCCATCATTTCAAGAGCCTCACCCAAGGACTTGCGGATTTTATCACAAGCAGACCAGGATGCCATATCTACTACGAAACTGCAGTGTCAGGCATTGACATTCGCGAAGGCAACGTTGGACAGGTGAGGACAGCTGATGGCAAGGCATTTGTCGCAGACCAATACATCTGCAACATGGACCCGCAAACTGCTGCAGGAATGATTGGATGGCAACACTTCCCTGCATCATGGCGCAAGTCATTGCAGTACCGATACTCACCATCAGGCATGATGATCTACCTTGGACTCAAAGACATTGACCTTTGCGAGCATGGATTTGGGAGATTCAACACCTGGCACCTCCTGCAATGGGACATGAACAAGATGTGGGATGAACAAGGCGCAATGCACTTTGAAAAACCATGGTTCTTTATCAGCACACCATCCCTCCACACCAATGATCACGGAACAACACCTCCGGGCGGCGCAGTGATGGAAATCGCAAGCTACTGCGAGTTTGATCACTGGAAAGAACTGCAACAAAAAGACTATTCATCTTATAACAAAGAAAAACTGAAGTTGGCTGATCAACTCATCGACCTCGTCGCCACGACGTATGTTCCTGATCTACGCAAGCACATTGCAGTCAAAACCATCGGCACACCAATGACCCACGCTGATTTTTGCAACGCCCCATATGGCAACGCATACGGCAGCTACCTTGACCCCAAGCAGATCGGCACTGGACGACTCAAAGCAGTGACGCCATTTAACAATCTGTGGTGGTGCAATGCATCAAGCGGATTCGGAGGCGTGCACGGCACGATCAGCACAGGAATGGACCTGTACATGGACCTTACTGGGGACCGATTCTTTAATAACACCACCCAACCAACAGATGATGAATTCGTCAAGCAACTAAGGGTAGGGTCACGATAAAAAGACTCACTGCGCGCCGCCTTTTTTCACAGCAGAAGCCACCTGCCGAGCCACGCGTTCTCCGCAACGAATACTCCCCTCAATCCACGGACTATTCAGATAATCCCCACAGAGATACATGTTCTGCTCTCCCTGATACCGATCCAGGAATTCCTTTACCTTGGTCAGATATCCTGCATAAAACTTCGGCATCGCAGCGGCCCACCGCTGCAAATCATGTGGAACTATCTTTTCATCGAGAAGCCCTGGACACACGCGCCGCAATTCCTCCTCCACAACTGCATACAATACCTTATCAGACAATCTTGATGCCTTCACAACATACGACTCGTGCAACCAGACACTTACAATCGCCCCACGATCAACTACTTGGCCTTTGATCGCACCGTTCGAATACGACGCAATTATCGAAGACTCTACGTATGGCACTGTGACTGATGCAAGACCTGCCAATGCATTGTGAGATACGCGGAAGGCAAGGCTTACTGTAGGCGCATACCGAACCTGCGCAAGAAACTTACTAAACGACCTTGATTTTATGATCCTGGACGCAACATCGGCAGTCGTCGCAATAACAACCGCATCAAAACGCAGAGATCGTCCCTTTACCACAATATCAACAACCCCATTCGATGGCATCACTGCATCGACTCTGGCGCCAGCATGCACCATCAGATGCCGCGCCAATGCGTTTGGAATCGCCGCCATCTCACCAACAGAGTGATACCGTGCAAAACCATCCGGATCCTGCGACATCAATGCCGTGAGCGCAAGCATCGCCCCAACACTTATCTCGGACGCCCTATGAAACTGGTATGTCGAAGTGAACCCATCGACAAGATAATCCGCAACATCCTTGCCCATGCAAGCAACAGCGATGCTATACGCGTCATCTTCATCAAGACACCCCGGAATCCCTGACAAATCAAAAAAATCCATATCATGCGCCATGCGCCGCGCGCGCAAGAAGAACCACAAGAGACGCACACGTCCCATAAAAGACACCTGCTTATACCTAAGCAAGGAGCTAAGAGAGTCCAATCTTAAGGGATACAACAAGCCACCCTTGAATGTCTGATAGCTTCCCGGCAGCATCGGCTCAAAGGCGATACCCAGGTCCTCGCAATATCTCCGCGTCTTTTGATACAACCTCACAAAGAAATCTGCACCTATATCAAAGGCAAACCCCTTCTTCCATCTCGTTGCCATCCTCCCACCAACATAGTCATTCGACTCAAAGACCTCCACATCCCAGCCTGCCTTTTGAAGCTCATAGGCGCACACGAGACCGGAAATACCTGCACCGACAATGGCAACTTTTGGTTTCATCATCACGGAATGACTCAATAGGCTCTTAAATATGTCGACGTTTGGCAACTCTTATAACATCATTTTGAACTCCTGCACTGATGCACGATCTTTCCAAGTACCCCATCCTCATCGAAGACGCGCTTGGCCGCAAGGAATGCATCACGCTCTCGTGCCGCTGCGAAGTATGGTACTCAGGACGCGCAGAAGCATATCTTCCTATGGGGGATCGTCTCATCATCATCAAAGAAGACTCGACGCTTCTTGTCCACCAGCCCGTAGGCAATAATCCCATCAACTACATGAAAAACGGCAGCCGCCACAGCATGACCTATAATGGCGCGAACCTATTCTTGAACTCACGCAATCTTGAACTCAAGGAATTCCTCGACGTGCGCATCGCTCTTGTGCACTTCTTTAACTCCTACAAACTCGAAGACAACCAATCCATACAGATCGCAGGAACGGAAAAAGACATGAGCGACATGATCTATGACCAACCAGGACTAATTGAAGATGGCTTCAAACCACTTTCTCGTGAAGAACACACTAAATACGGATTCATCGACGTCTTTGGCTACGACAAGAAAGGGACATTGACAGTACTGGAATGCAAACGCTATGTTGGAGACCTCAAAGCTGTGACGCAGTTACGGCGCTATGTTGAGAAAATCAAAGAAAGCAAAGGCATCAAAGACGTGCGAGGCATCCTCGCCTGTCCCAAGATCTCACCAAATGCTCTTAAGATGCTCCAAGACTGGGGATACGAATACAAAAGCATTGAACCGCCAAAGTACCTGGAACGATTCAACAAGGCACAAAAGACACTGGATTTCTATGAGGAAGATTAGTACATCTCAATCGGACTGTGGCGTGACGAATTATAACGTGGGAAGTAAGTGATTAATACAACGTGTTACTTCCCACGAATATAATGAAGGATAATGTATATCAAGAATTTACTTCCCCCATTAATATATGAACTTTTGCGTCCAAGTTGAGTCGAGATCCACTTTGTGACAGCCAGACGCAAAAGTTCCATAATCAACGAGATTTGCTATAAGAATCCATCGGCTCCCCTGCGCCAAACATTGTCACAACAATCACCCATATCAGTACCGCTCAATCAGATCCCATCTCTTGCACAAGGACCTTCTTGCCCCTTCATCAAGATGCGAGGAAGCAAAACCTCCTTGACTTGAAACAAGCAGATGCTCATCATAATCAATTAAGATATATCCTGCATCTGTGTGCCTCTTGTGTTTAGATGCATGAATCCACCTCGGCAGATCTGCAAGACCGGATTCTAGTAAACGCAAACAATCGCGGATTGGAATAACATGAATCGTGAGAACCCCCTGCCGATGTACAATGAGTGTGATAGTCGACATACGTTAGGGGAGGGGAATACTCCTTAATGCCAGTGTCGAAAGAGATCTTGAAACTCTGCTTGGTTCTTTGAATGACTCCTCCGATACGCTTGCGAATATTTCGGATTTTGATGAGAAAAGCGTCAAACTTCCAGAATCCTTAGCACTTTTTCCTTGCTTGTCTTACCCACCAAGATCTCGACTCGACATCCAATCTTACGCGTGAAAAACTTAATGATCTCAAGATTTGCCTTGTTGTCTTCGGGAACTGCGGCAACGTCCAACGTTATAGTGCCATCTGGAAGGATTCCAGTGATTTTTGTCTCTTGCGCCTTGGTGCGCACGCGGATCGTGAACGCTGCACGCGAAGCGAAGAATCCCTTCTCGAGAAGATGAAATGGATCATGAGAAGCCATATCTCTGATAGGCATCCAGTGTTTTTAATGTTTAACTATAATCACGCCAGGTATGCTTGCACTTGACACATTTGAGAAACTTGGTCTCTGGCTCATCGCCGGCACGCGTCTGCTTGGTCCACAGATACGCTTCCTGACTACCGCACTTATTGCACTCGGCCCGAGTCTTGGGAAGCTTGGCATCATCCTGATCCTCACTAACGACGTCGCCTACCAATCTCTTTCCCTGCACAGTCTCCTTGAGAACACCTGCTCCCGACGCAGTCTTATTGGTATACCCACACGAACACGCGGTCACCTTCTCGTTCTTGATCACCTTTGGCATCAGAAGCGAACCGCATTTTGGACAGAACATACGGAAATGGCACTCGCGATGCGCTTTTAAAATTTTTCATTGCCTCGTCAACCAAGCAAGGCCGCAACCTTCACCAAACCAAGCGCCTCGAGGACGCGCAAAAACGCGATCTTGACCCAACCCAAGAAGGGCACGCGGATCACGGCTTTACCAATAAGGAGATCCGGAGGAATCGACTCTTCAAACCACAACGATCCACAGTTGTTATCACCTTTGGTCTTCAGACGCAAACCATTTGCCTTTGACACATTGACCACACGGTGAATAATCGGCTCGCCTGCAGGATTAAAGAAGACAACCACATCCCCCATATCAGGATCATTATCACCTACAAGCACCATCAAATCACCAGTGTTAAACCCATTCTTGAAACGGAATGTGGAGAACTGATCACTTCTAATCGCATATTGCCCATATAGATCTGACATGCCTACAGGACCAGAACCCGTGCACGAACCATGATCCCACCAATCTGCAAAGGAGAGTCCCCTATGCTCCATACTGCCTGAAACCACAGCAACAATGGGATGCGAAGTCCCAAAGACAAGACCAATCCCTGGATACACAACAAATTTGATGAGCACGAAGGCAACGACAACATTAGCCACCCATGAAGCCACGCTGTCCTCCTCCCATAAAAAATGCCAAAACGACTTAGCGGCCTTCTTGAGATCCATACACCAACGACGCTCCCCGAATCCTTATAAACGTTGTGACATACGAATAGGAAAACCCCCTGAAAAGACGGCTACGCCCCCTGTTTAACCCCCTAAAAATAAAGCCAAACAATAACAACTATAACAAAAAACGTTTAATCATCCCGAGCCGAAGGCGAGGGATGATTAAACGTTTTTCCACGTATGAAACACAAAAGCAACACCGGACAAAGCATGCAGGCGAAACATCCTGATTACTTTGAAGGATGCCTGCAGCTGCGCAATCCCAATCCTGACCTCATCGCATATGTACAACGCCAACTGCGGGAGAACCCTGATGTCCACATCGCAAAAGAAATACCACAACCGGACGGAGTGGACCTATGGATGAGTAGCAACAAATTCCTTCTCAAACTGGGCAAAGGACTTGCCGAAGCATACAATGGAGATTTGAAGGTGACGAATCGCCTGCACACAAAGAACCGCCTTACATCACGCGATGTCTACCGCATGACAGTCTACTTTAAGAGGGCATCATTCAAACGAGGCGATGAAGTAGACTTGCGGGGAACGCGCATGCGCGTGCTTGGCGGAGGCAAGCGAATCCGGTTACAAGAAGTGCAGAGCGGCAAAAAGCATGAATTGACATTTGCTGAAGTACAAGAAGCATTTGAAAAACAACAGAAAGGAGGACTTTGAAAAGCCCGAGCGTAGCGAGGGGTTATTCAAAGTTCTCAAAGCTCAATTATAGGTCGCCTGCAACCGCTCTTTGCGATATGAACTGATAACATCCTCGATTAACGACAGACGCTTTTGCTCAGTCTCAAAACGCTCACGATCAATAAGCACAATGGACTCAAAGTGCCTAACCCAAGAAAGATCGATACTAACAGCGGCCAACCCCAAATGACCTCGCAATTCCTCATCGACTTGCACAGGGGTCGCAATAACAACACCAATGCCATGCAGTCTCTTGAGTGCATCGACAGAATACTCTTGCGGACGAAGCACAAAGAGCACATCACCCATCTGCACGCGAGCCAAGCCCTCGATTCGCTTAAGCTCGCGCATCCCCAGGTTCGCCATCCGACGACACACGATGAATCGATAATGATTGATAAGCGCAGACTCCAAGAACTCCTGTCGCTTTCGCAACGATCGTGACAATGCGGCGAGGGAAGATGCACGTTGATTGGCAAGACTAAGCGCCTGCGCCGGAACCGTTGCCTTTCTTACTTGGGCGCGCGCGTGTAATCGCAGAATGAACTCTTCATTGCGCGACTGCTCAAGATGTAAGTCACGCTGCGATGCACTCAAGGCCTTGCGCAGACCGTCGCGCTCTACCCTTAGAGCTCTTAGAGCCGCACTCTCCTTAGCGACCGACTCAACTAGTGAAACATCCCTAAGAACTGCCAAACGATCCTTTCGATATACGACTTCATCAAACATCGCAATCGATGCCTTGACTCCCAACCCGGACTCAAGGACAGCAATCACAAGATCATCAAACTCGATAGTTTTATTACGCGCTGCTTTCCGCACGCGCGCAATGAGCGGCGCAAGTTGGCGCAATGCAAAGCGCGCACAAGCAAGCGCATCCTGCTCGTGCTCATTTGCGCACGGAATCCCCTGCGCAAGCTGATGTTTATCACAACGAAGCAAATCATCCTTAGGACAGAGCACCTGAGCACCAAGCTTTGCCGCAGCAGATGCAACTACCCTTGGAATCACGCGCTTGTCCGTGCCAATAGCGACCACCTTGCCACACGCATGCACGGTCCGAATCACATTGGCAAGACCCACATCCTTTCCGGATCCAACCATACGCACATTACCCGAAAGATCAAGCACCGCCCATGCAGTGGTCGTACCAGGATCAATGCCAACGACAAGACCTACGCGCCCCATCGCGCAACGTGCACAAGCCACCTTTATATAGGTGGCGACGCTTCGCCGGATGATGAAACACCCGGCGATCCCCATTAGCATGCTCCTTTTATGCACTACACTTGCCTTTGCTGCCAATATCACAACGGCCGCTAATACTCTTTCCTCCTACAACACCTATGAATCACTACGCAACGAAGCGGCCATGGCAGCATCGTTGGGAAACATCCCCCTATTCAAAATCCTGGCAAGTCAGGCACGCAAGAGACTCGCAGAAGACCATGGCCTCGCAGAATCTGTCCTCTCTGTCGAAGCCACCAAAACACGCATCGCGGCACTCTGCCCCAGATGCGCCGCAGACCTGACACCTGAACAGCTCCGACGCTATTCCAACACCACATTGCTTCTTGCGAATCTCGCCATCGAAACCCAGGAGATCAACACGCATCGCGCATTCAGACGATTTGACGCGCGCGGTACGGCACGCAATGTGCACCCTCAGATCTCGCGACGAAGTACAGAGCGAGCAGTGATCCAAGAAGCCCAAGCGCGAGCGCTCAATGATCTTGGCGCAGCTGACGCATCCGCACTCTGCTCAGACTGCCCAAGTTCCGATACCGCCAAACGTAAGATCCTCACTGACTCCATCAATGCGGCACGCATCCTGCTTAACGCGACCAAACACCGTCTCGATGCCACTATGCACATTACCAATGAAGAACACAGCCACAACACCCTTATCACCAACGAAGCGATGCAAAGACTTGATCTCATCCAAACAGATGACATTCCCACACGCACGCTGCAAAACGACACATTCGAGGCACTCACCGAAGCAACCCAAACCATCATCCAAGCGTACAGCAGGATGAATCACGAGAGCGCAGGAGCCAGATTCCTCATCCTCACCAAGGAACTGCACGCGATCACCAAGGACCCCCACATCCCCATCACAGCACTTGAGAATCCCAACATGGAACGCGCAATCGATGAACTCATCAGATTGATTAGCCAAACCGCGAAACTCTACGAAGACGGCAAAGACAACCTTGAAGATCACGACTATGCGCAAGCGCAAGAAAATACCTTAACACTCACCAGGACCAATAGCCGCATCGAATACCTCACAGAGTTGATCACATGAAACTCGCCGTCATAGCCCTACTCATTCTCATCAGCTCGTGCACTACAGCCCCTCTGTCTGAAGTCGCAACCCCCCCGACCGAAACGCAATCAATCATCCCACCCCAAGACGCCATCTCCACCATCACAAACATCACCGCACGAGTCCGCGACCTTACCATCACTGCATCAGGCGAATGAATACATCCTCATCCGCATCCGTACGAATCCCCACCCCGGAGAAATGCGTCCGCGCAGCCCTGTAACCTTTGCTTTTGAGACGCGCAAACATTACATCCATCCTCGGCAGGGACGCCTGTCTATGCCTGCTCGCGAGATCGTGGATATCGTGAAAACCCACAATAGGCACCGATGCCTCCCCATGTAAGACTTCGATAAGACGCGCCGCATCGGTCCAATCATTTGGAACCCGCATCTTTCTTAGGATCGACTCATCCCATAGATCACCAAGCCACATCGGCCCAGCGCCACGCCAAGCGCCGTGCAATGCAAGCACCTCATCAGCAGAGGACTTACCTTTTTGAGACCTGAAGAAGACGCGCACGTAGTGCTGATCCGCATATGAAAGCACCGGTCGCAGACCACGATCATACTGGCTTGCAATGAGCTGCACTTTGCGAATGAGAATGCGCACACCAACCTCGTGCATCCACACCTGATGCAGAGGATCTGCCCAATACTTTCTCTTGCACACGGCAGGATACGTACCTGCCAAAGCCGCAGTGTCAGTCGCCGTTACCGCCAACATACCCCTCCGCGAGAGACGACGAATCGCAGCATCAAGAAATGGATTCGGCGACCCGAACGGATCAATCTCAATATAATCATAACCAGAACTTTGCAAGAGAAACACCGAAGCCTCCTGCGATGAGATGCTGATCCTTGATGACGCGACCCCATTCCGCTTGATGTTCCATTTCATCGACGCCATAAACGATGGCGCAACATCATTGGCATCGACTCTGCGAATCTGCTTTGCGCACTCCTTAAGGAACCGAAGCGAACGTATCCCTGTGCCGGCAAGAGGATCACAGACCTGCAATTCCTCCTCACCCCACGCCTTGAGCAAAAGCACAGCCATGTCCCGATTGATCTGCATCGCAGGATTGTAGAACAGCGGCATTTGTGCAGAGACCTTTCCTGCATACCCTAAAAATTTGATCCCCCTCTCATCGAGGATTCCGGGGCGCATCGCTTTAGCCATCGTCAACTGCGCAAACCCTTACTTGCACACGCATCACCACAAAACGTCACGTGTTTACCATTGATGATCTGCTCAACACACTTCTTGGAATCTGAGAGCTCCTCGCCACAATGCGCACAGAATGGGCCCTTACCCATACCCGAAGCACCTTCCATAAAACCCTCTTCCCAATCATCAATCTCATCATCCTCACGAAGCTCCTCTGCGCCATCCTCATTATAGATATCCTTATCTTCCTCGCCAAGATGCATCTTTAGCTCCTCATCGTCCTTGGACTTCTTGTCTTCGAGATCAGAATCCTTGGTGAACTTGTCCTGCGGACGCTTGGCCATACACAGATTAGTTAGACGTGCGTTAATAAATGTTTAGAAAAATCTGCGGTGAACCTAAACGATTTTTAGATCAGTTGGGGAACTTTTGGCCACGAACTCACTTCCTCATACTCTGGCTGTGCGAAATCCGAACGCAAGAACTGCGTGCAGGACGTCTTGCCCTGCCAAAAGAACCAACACTTCTCACCAAATCGACGGAAGTTCACACAATGCTCACACGCGGTGCCTGGCGGACCCTTGCGCTCTTCAGTGTCTGTCATAGGTGTAATGGACACTACCCACCATATAAAGATTACCCGAAACGCATATAAAAAGCACTTCGCAGGAAAAGACACCAGAGGTGATCATATGGCTAATGCATCAAAAACACACACGCATCAGGTAAGCCACAAGCAACTCGGCGAACTCGCCGACGACCTGCACGCACTCAAGGAATGGGTCGCAGTGTATGAAACAGAATATGGACTTCCCAAAGAAGTCGTCCGCACGATCACAAGCCGCATCGAGCGCGTCGCAAAAAAACTAATCACCCTCTAAAAAGAGGGTTTTAACCCCGGCAAATGGGCTGCGCCCCGTTGTAACCCCCCGAAATCATAGTGAACAAAAACAAGAAAAAGTTTAAGATCCGCGCCCAAGGCGAGGTTAAATAAAACTTTTAAAAGGGAGATTAAACATTTTCCAAGCATGGACACACCACACCACCTTCGCCTCGCACAAATTCTCAACGAAACCAGGGAAACAAAGGAACTTGTCCACCTTGCTTGGCGAGAAGAAGTCGTATGGCAGGCAAAACACCGCAAGGTCGTAGCCAAGGAAGAAACCTTGATGAACCTCATTGAAAAACTTGAGAACACACTTAGACAACTCATCGAGAATGAAGAATACACTCTTGAAAATCCAAAACTACGCAAAGAAATGATATCTCTCCTACGCGACAATGTCGTCCTCATCAAAAAAGAAGTCGAAATAATGCGAACGCTTCTGCACTCCCTTGCAGAAGCGCACCGCAATGAAACCAAACACAACGAAGGAGCTGACGTGGAATTTGTCAAGCTTGAGAAGGCGCTTGCGCACATCAAAGAGATGGAAGACCATATGATCCAACTCGCCTAAAAAAGAGGGGCTACGCCCCTCTTTTAAACTCCCTTATCATAACACTTTTAAAAGAAGGCAGGTTCCGACGATGTTATGAAAAAACACATCGGCGACGTTCTTCCTCGAACAAAGACACAACGAAACAAACAGATTGCCATATGGGGAGCCGCATTCCTCGTGGCGCTTATGGTCCTCTCATCACTTGCCGTCATCTTGGACAACTACTCACAACCAGACAACGCCCTGACATATGGCAACTACACCTTTGTACCTATCGTCAACGGATGGAAAACAACCATCAATGGTCGGGACATCACCTTCAACTTCGCCCCAGACTCGCTTGAGACTGTCGACGTCGGCGGGGCACCAGTTATCATTGGATCAAGCCGCGTCTTATGGATCACCTATGACCCCCTCGCAGAATACGCCGACGTGATGGGCGGCATCCAGTATTCTGATGACCACCTTTTGTATGACATCAAAAAGATATACGTCCAGCGGGGGCTAATCAATAATACCATCTATCCAGAACTGCCACAGATCGACTGTTCCAATGCCACGAACGCCGAACCCGTCCTTGCGCTTATACAAACAAACGACACAACACAAGTAGGAGCAAGGACAGAAGGATCATGCGTCACGATCATTGGCGCATTCGGCGACGACTTTTACCGCTACAATGAACGCATCATCTACCAGATCCTCGGAGTGATGGACTGATGGTACCGCTGCGCAAGAACGCGCTTGTGTGGGCTGTCGTCACGTTGCTGGTGATCTTTGGAGCATTCTACGCTGCGACGACCATCTACAAACCCACCAAATACCGGACGCTGACATACAACCACTTTGACTTTGTCCACGCAGGCGGCCTGTGGAATACACAATGGCAGAAAGGAGATATAATCTACAATCTGCGACTTCGGTATAACCCGGCACAGCTTGAGAATATCAGCATCAGCGGCTACTTTGACCCGGCATTCAATCGACCTAATATCTATGTCACGTTTGACCCACGCGAAGGAAACTTCACCACATTATCCCTTGCTGCTGCAGAACTCTCCATTAACATGATCCAAGCAATCGGGGCAACACCAATCCCTGCATGTTCATATAATGATTCCACGGTCTGCGATGGAAGGCCGATTATTACCTGCGGTGAAGCGAACAAAAGCGTCATCTTCCTTGCAGGCACAGGCGATGGAGCAGTCGCTGCACGCGGCGAATGCATTGTCTTGTATGGCGAAGGATTCGAGGTGCTTAAAGCAGTTGACCGGCTCCTCTATGCTTGGTACAAAATCATGCCTGTGCAATGACACACAAGTTTTTATGAAGACAATTCTTGCTGGGTATCATGCCAGAACACTACTTTTCTTCAAAACCTGCAAGCGCTGAACGCGAGATCGTGATTAAGGATCGTGTCCGAGGCAATTATCTAACACTCTACAGCGCGCCATCAGTATTCTCAAAAGACCACATCGACCCAGGATCACGCCTTCTTGCCCAACGATGCAAGATTGATAGTTCCATGAGCGTGCTTGACTTAGGATGCGGATACGGCATTGTTGGCATTGCAGTTGCCAAGGCATTTCCAGGAGTCCGAATTGTCGCAACCGACATCAATGAACGGGCGTGTGAACTCACCAAGCGCAATGCCACAGAGAATGGCGTTGCCATTGATGTTCGGTGCGGCAATCTGTATGATCGCGTGCCTGAGAGCTTTGATGCCATCCTCCTTAATCCACCCCAAACCGCTGGGAAAGCGGTATGCTTTGCAATGATTGATCTGGGACGCGCCCATCTTAAGCCAGGAGGAGCATTCTACCTTGCTGCCAGACCAGCCAAAGGAGGCAAGACACTAGCCGCTCGAATGGCAGAACGGATTGGAGCAGTGGATGTCGTGGGCAGGGCAGCAGGATATGCAGTCTACCGATCGACCTCACCTTTATAAGCATTAGTGGCATCCACAGCGTATGACCAAGGCACTGTATGCCATCATCACTGCGATCCTTTTCATATTTCTGCTCATACTTGCAGCATGCGCTACGAGCGTCCAAGTCGCAGAGACTGTGAATGAAACGCCCATTCCTTTGGACACCAACATTACGAACGCTAGCAAACCGGACCCTTGTGCAGGAATCACCTGCGGCGATGGCCAAGCGTGCACAGTGAACGGTGGTAAGGGAGTCTGCGGATGCACAAGCGGCACAAAAGCCTGCAATGGAGGATGCATCAGCACAGATGCATGCTGCACAAACAAGGACTGCTCAAGCGGTGAGACATGCATTGATGGTGCTTGCACGTTCTCATGCTCCAATGTCAAGTGTACTTCAAACAAAGTATGCGAAGAAGCATTCAAAGGATGCACGTGCCCGAGCAATTACCGATTCTGTGACACGCAAAACAAATGCATCCCCGCAGATCACTGCTGCAATGCATTCGAATGCGGCAGGGGATCAGAAAACCGCTGCGATGCAACCACAACCAGCGCCCGAGTCTGCATCTTTGGCACAGGCAAGGCCTGTAAATTCTACGACGAAGACCGCAGCAAACCACTTATTATCGATGGCAAGGTCATTGATATCGTGATTGGAAAGTTCAACTATACATATGGGGCCGAGATGCGCGTCGGTGATGAAAGGTTCAATGTAACCCCTGGCCAGCGCGTGAGCATCGGCGGGGGCCTTGGTGTGCAAATGGATGATATCAAAGAGAAGGGCGGCGAATGCAGCTCACGAAGCATCGTCACGTTCGTTGGTGGCAATCAATCCATAAGTTCATAACAAGCTGCCAGAATCTTTAAGAATCGCCTCTTCCACAGCATCACGATGGCCACACTCGCGGCACTTGTTCTAGTCAAAGACCCTGCAGATCTTGCCCGATGCAAGACACCACTCGCAGGGTTGACATCGGTCCACACTATTGAAGGAGGTACGGAAAAACTTAATGATGCACTTGCTGCCATCAAAGACGAATGGGTGCTACTTCTCTCAACAGATGAAGTCATCAGCCAACCAAGTCTTATGAAACTCGCTCGGTTCCTTAACCGCGCAAGCGATGATGCCTACTCCTTACCCATACGATCGTATACCAATCACAACAACACTGCAGAATGGAAACCAAGCACAGACGTCGCAGGATACACAGGATACCTCCCCACCAGGGAAGTACGCCTCTGGAAACACAACCCTGCGATTCGATTTAGTGGCGAAGTCATACCAAGCATCATTCCAAGCATCAGAGGATTGCGCATCGTTGCTATCAATGACGTCCTCGTCCACGCATACCCCAAGGATCGAGTCGACTCGCTTATGAATCTGGCAAACGCGCACAGCAAACGACCTACTGACATACCCATTGCATACGACTACGGCGTCGCACTCATCAATGCAAAACGATGGCAGGAGGCACGCGAGATCTTTTCCACACTCTCAAAACACAACGCATTATACCGCAACACGATGGTAAACTTAGGCATCTGCAGACTGCACACAGGAAATCCAGTAGGAGCGGCACGCGCATTCATCTCAACACTCAAAGACAACCCTGATGACTTAATGGCAATCAACAACCTTGCCGCAGTGTTCTACATGACAGGAAAATATGAGAAAGCAGCAGAATGGTACCAACGCGCGCTGTCATTGGATCGAAAAGATCCTCGCCTTATCCGCGCACTTGCAAATACCTATCTTAAGCTGGGCAAGAAGGACGAAGCTGCGCGACTGCTTGACGTGGGACGCAAGATGCACCCAAAAAGAGGGACTCTGCCCCTCTTTTAGACACACCTGCACCTACAGGATTCATTAAATGAACTTTGCGCATACACCAGATTCTCTACCCTGCATTTCTCACGACACTTCTCTTTGCAGTAGCCGTTTCTTGACGCGGCGACGTCGTCAGCTGAAAGGTTGTAGACAAATATAGAGTAACCAATAGTGTCGATTGGACTGAAAGACTTGAGCCATGAAGAGCATTTGGACTCATCATTAGTAAAACCATTAAGAAGATTGACTGAAATCGCAATGAAGCCATCCTGCGGACCACATTTGAGCTCAGTCCAAGTGACGTTGTAGTATTCACGAGAGTCTGTGCCAAAATACGCCATCTTGACAAGTGGATCATTGCGCTTGTGTAGGTAGTTTGCAAGAGACTTGAGATCCTGACCCCAATCGACATTCGAATCCATCAAGACTTTATAACCATTCTGCGGCCCCACTACCTCGTTGAAGTACGCAAGGAAATGCGGGAAGATGAGGAGGGAAGACACAACATACCAAACCACCAATGCTCCGATAAGGATCTGCTTGACTCGACGCGACCAACGCACATGCACGATCTTTGATACGAAGACAAACAAGAATGGATACGCAGGGAAGATATGGCGGATGCCAATATCGATCTTTCCTAGGGAAAATGCGGCGATGAATGCAAGGGCTGGGATGAGGATGAAAAGCTCATCCACTGCGCGATCCTTGCTCCATAACGAATAGGTGGCATAGGCAGCGAGTAGGAGGAAAATAGTGAGCGCTATTGGCTCCTTGACTAGGAAGGCAACCAAGAAGTAATGGAGCCAGCCGTTCTCGCTATAATCACCCAATAAGAATGCACGATGACCAGTCTCGCCATGGTATATTACACGACCCAGGCCAATCGCAAACTTTGGCAATTCCTTAATCCCATACGTGAATGCGACCACAGCAAGACCTATACTGATAATAACACCCATCCACACACACAACGACCAGAACGACTTGAGCTTGTAGAATTGCTTGTTTTCGCGAACACACCACTCATAGCCGACAGCGAGAAAGAAGAGGGTCGGGATAAGATAAATGGCAGAATATTTGCTTGCGAGCGCAAGACCAAAGCCGATCCCCGCAGCCACCAAATACTTCCTTGTACGATGCTCACAGAAGCGACGGAGATAGTACACAGTGATAAATGAAAAGACCATCACGCCGACATCCGTCGTGACGAGCGGAGCATGACCTACCAGACTTGGCGAGAATGCATACAGTGTTGAAGCAAGCAGAGCTGCAGCATTACCATACACTGCCTGCGCATACCAAAACACATAGAGAAGCCCAAGAAGAGCCACAAGCACCATTGGCACACGAGCCCACGAAAGCAGTTGACTTGCATTATCATTATACAAGAAGAAGAACTTCGCAGCATACTGCCACTCTTTATTACTCACCCAATGCTCATCATTAAGCGGAAGATTGGCATCAAGCAAGAAGAGCGGGGCACCTGCGACGAGCTTGATTAGCGGCGGATGCTCAGTATTGAGCCGAAAATCAAAGGTCTTCCAATACGAATACCCTGCAGTGATGTGCACAATCTCATCATTGGTAAGTCCTTTTTGAGACGAAGCAAGAAGCGAGAGCAAAACAAAGATGATGGCAAGGATTGCCAAGACAATGTACGCCTGCTTGTTGGACATGCTATCCGTACTGTCCACACAGATCCCTCCAACGAACCTTGAACACATCCCACAACATCCTTGGCACATCACGAAGAATACTCACCTTAGAGCCCCCTGCGTTTCGCCACTCAACAGGCTGCTCATCGATTACGTAACCCATCTTCTTTGCAAGATAGAGCGCTTCAACATCAAAACCAAAACCAGCAGTTCGCACGCTTCGGAAGATTCTCTTGGCCGCCTTAGCCTTGAAGAGCTTAAACCCACACTGCGTATCCTTAATCCCCAAAGGCAAGATGGCGTCCACGACACGCGGAAATGCCCTGCCCAGACGCTGGCGAATGAGCGGCTGCTTTTTTGTGATGCGCGATGACTCGAGGTTTCGCGACCCAATCACGATGTCTGCTTTCGACCGCAGGAATCCATCAAACTCTTCAATAGGGGTCGAGAGATCTGCATCAGAAAAAAGAATCAATGACTTCTTCGCCGCAAGAACCCCTGTACGCACTGCAAAACCCTTACCACGATTCTTGCCATATGAGAGCAAGAAGATTCGCGGGTCTGATTGCCGCAACACAATCGACGCCGTGCAGTCCGTACTCCCATCATCGACAACCAAAATCTCAAAATCAAAGGATCTCTTCTGCAGATATGACACAACCGCATCAAGACTCGCACCCAACCGGGATTCCTCGTTATATGCAGGGATCACCACAGAGACATCCATGGACGAGCGATTCACTTTACGCTTTTAAAGCAAGCGGTTAGGAAAGCTTATAAGGAATACTGCGCTCCGTCGACGAATGAGCATCTCTTTATGCATGATCTGCCGCAATGAATCCGAACACCTGCCAGCAGCGCTGGCATCAGTCAAGGGACTCTCCGATGAGATCATTATCGTAGACACTGGAAGCACTGATGGCACCATCGACATCGCAAAACAGCACGGGACCGTGGTTCTCTCGCTTCCGTGGAACGGCGACTTTAGCGCGGCACGCAATGAAAGCATCAGGATGGCAAGCAAGGAATGGATCCTCTTCATCGACGCTGATGAAGTCATCGCAGCATCAGACCATTCCAAGATTAGGGAATTGTGCGCCCACCCCACAATGATGGGCTGGATCCTTGACCAACGAAACTATACTGACGACCATACCTATTATGGATGGCAACCCTGCGACACATACAAGGAATGCCGCGCATCAGGATTCTTTGTCTCACCAATCACGCGATTGTTTAGGAACGACAAACGCATCTCATTTGTCAACAAAGTCCACGAAGAAGTCGACACAGCAATCACATCAATTGGCGGCGAGATCGCGTACGCGCACATCCCTGTGCACCATTATGGCTATCTCAAGGGCGAGGCAACGCTTGCCCAGAAACGCGACACATACCTCGCACTCGCATTCGAAGACATCAAAGCACGACCCGAACACGCCAAGGGATACTATGAAGTCGGAAAGATCTACAAATCCATGGGCAAACACGAAGAAGCGCTCAAGATGCTCGCCAAGGCCGCAAGCATCGATCCACTATACAAATTGGTGTACACGAACATCGGCGATGTCTACGCCAAGATTGGAGAGGACGACCACGCCATAGCTGCATACGACAAAAGCATCCAACTCAAACCGACCCTAGAGCACGCACAGATCAATAAAGGCATCATCTTTGTCAAGAAAGGAGCGTATGATCAAGGCGCACGATGCTTTGCCGCGGCCCTTGCCATCAACCCACGCAGTGCAGCAGGACACACCAACCTTGTCGCATCACTTACAAAACTCGGCGATGTGCAGGCAACATTCCTCGCAGCAAAACGAGCATTCCGCGAAACACAGATGCCTAAATTCAAAGCAGTCCTTAGCGCAATGCACAAGAAATACCCAACGCAACTCCACGTCGCCGAACTTCTCATCGACAAGAAGTATGGCGCGGCAGAGATGTTCCTACGAGACATCATACACCGCAAACCCGACGACATCTGGGCCCTCTCAAACCTAGCCAAAGTGCTTGAGAAAGAAGGCAAACGCGACGAGGCACACCAGATCGTGATGGAAGCGCTGCAATACGAATCGCCGCAACAAAAAGAGCTAGAGAACTACCTTGGGACGCTCCAATAAAAAGGGGGGTAAACCCCTCTTTTAAAGTCCCCCCTCCTACATACTTTTAAAAGCACGCCCATAGCTCCAAGACATCAATGGCGGCTGTAGTATAATGGTAGTATACAGGACTGTGGATCCTGGGACCCGGGTTCGATTCCCGGCAGTCGCCCTAAAAGGGACTCTGCCCCTTTTGAACCCCTGAAAAGGGGGCTTCCCCCCTTTTGAACCCCTGAAAAGGGGGCTTCCCCCCTTTTGAACCCCCTAAAAATATAGGGA
>JACQSU010000028.1 GCA_016211165.1 Candidatus Woesearchaeota archaeon
CCCCTTTTTAACCCCCTGAAGATATAGCGAATTACAACAAAAGGTTTTTGTGTACGCTAGAAGTTCACAGCGCTATGGACGTCCACTTAAAAGAAATCACTGCAACAGGGATCAAACTCTCTATCCAAGAGGACAGAAAAGAGGTCGCGAGAGCCTTTCTCTACCTCCTTTATAATGACCTTAACAAGGAGCCATTCGGTTTTATGGAAGATGTCTTTGTCGAAGAGGCCTATCGTTCAAAGGGATATGGTTCCACAATCATCGAGGCTCTTATTGCAGAGGCTAAGAAGCGTGGATGTTACAAACTCATCGGCACCAGTAGGCACTCACGTTCTAAGGTGCACGAGCTCTACAAGCGCATTGGCTTTGAGGACTGGGGCGTGGAGTTTAGGATGAACTTGACAAAGACACAGATACCGCAGTAATGCTCATGCTCCCAAGAGCACTTACCGAAGCATTTCTTCGACTCCGTCTGCGATCTGCGCCACAAGAGGCCTTGCCGCAGCTACGATGCCTGGCGTTCCTTCGGCCGCTCTCTTCTCCACATATGAAGTCACGTCGACGCGGGAGCTCATGGGGATATCATACTGATCAACACCTGGGATGTCCACGTGCACGATCGCGTTCACGTCGATGTATACCCTCTCATCTCGTACGAGTGCCCGAGCGTCCGCAAGCGTCGGCCTCCATACAATACTATCAGAAAACGGCACCTCAGAGACCTCGCCGCCTATCAGTGTGAAGCCCTGCATCCGACCCTGCGTTAGTACGCCTCCTGTGGCATTGAGCACCACGATATAGGTTACATCCCTAATCGGAATGTCAACACTGCTCGGATTGCTAACACGCAGGATCCCTCTGATTCGAGACTCGCCTGATCCTGTGATCTCAACGCCAGTGATGCGAAAGTCCTCGACTGCGATGCGTTGAATCTGTTCTGCTTGCGGTAGAATAAAAAAAAAAGCGCTACGATTATCACAACGACTCCGGTGATTCCTCCTGCGACAATCTGCCAGGCTTCCATTGCATTGCTCCGATATTTTCACGATTTCATCTTTTTTACCACATCGATATTGCCCTTGCAGTTTGCGCACGGGAATCGAACTGATTCTACCATCATCTCCTTGTCTTCTTCCTCATCAAAGATCCTGACCTTTTTTCGTTTGAATGGAACTGCAGCCTCGCCTTTCTTGCCACACTTGGGACAAATATAAATGACCTCGAATGTGAGACCTTCTTCATACTCCTGCTTCTCGATGGTGTACATACACGCAGGGCAGACATACTCCTTTGCTCGTATTTTCACAGAGCCATCCTTACCCACGGGCTTACCCATCTTGGCCTTCTTACACTTAGGACACAATGCGCGGTAGGCCCACGCCTTCGCATGCCCAGTCTTACCGATACCCCGACTGGTGAAGTATACAAGATCATCCATAGATCCTGGCAGAGTGACCATAACTATGCCCTCACCAATGAAGTATATAAAAGCTTGCGCAGTCACTTGAACGTGGAATCGTTAAGAGCGGGTAGCCAAGTGTAATCCGTGACTACGTGGCTTGTGACCGATTGGACATTGCCTCCGAGGCGTTTTACCCATCCAAAGTATCTGGCAGAGAATTCCCCACCATTTTTGTCCACATCATACTTGATCATAAGACCCCCCATGATCAAGAACACAGCAATAACAAGGATAATTTTGTTCATAGAGCACATGCGTATCAGGGATATATTAGCGTTGCGCAGATTAACTTGCCATTCCCCGGAAGTTTCCTGCGACGATCGGGTCGATGCTTTTTTCAGGTTTGGTTCCTTCGCAATATTCTTCAAGCCCAACGAGATTGTTATTGGCAAGGTAAGCAATATCGACAAAGATGTTATCATAGAATTTTGGCCGTCGTTCCTCAGTAGGAGTGTTTACGCCGATGAGGTCCCGTGCAATAGGATCTGCTGCCATTGCCTTATCAAGTTGTGCCATTGCTCTCCATCCATTGATCTGGGACGTGTTGTATAATTTAGTGGCCTGTTTGATAATTTCGCGATCTTCGCAATTAAGCTCCTTGTTAAACACGCCATGCATGCCATAGGAAAGTGCCTGCTGGAAGCTTTTCTCAGAAATGAGCATTTTGCGTCTCGCTTCTAAGAAGTGTCCTATAGCGTTGCTTTGATTCTTGAAGGTATTGTTTCCAATCCAAGCTTCAAGTTTATCCACATCGCGAAGGTAGTCATCAGCAGCATTAGGATGCACCATCGGCCCACTACGCAGGTTTTCATTGTGAAAGTCAGCACCCGAGGTCTCATACTTCTTATCCAAATGACGCACAGCCACGTAGACATCCTTAAACGACCATACCTCCGGCGGAGTAAACGGCTCCACAGTAATATTGCTTATACGCAAGCTCACCTCGCCGGAGAGATTTGAGAATGTGCGCGTCTTTGGCGTCGGTTGCTCGAATCCATACATAAAGATAACACCAATTACCAGCGCCACCACGACCATAGCGCCAAGAAGCATGGTTCCCACGTCCACAGAGTTGCGCGGAATTACCTTCGGTCCCTTGGCCATACCACCTCGGATGCCTAGCCGTCTTTTAAATGTTATGAACGGTGGGTATTTATACGTGAACTCACATCCTTCCAGGATGAGCGAGGATCGTAGCTTGATTCGAATTCTCCGGCAACCTCTTGAGACGCTCATCGAACGAGACATACTCACCGATGAAATCTCTACCATCACTGATCTATACACATCTTTAGGTCTTACTGCGACATCACCAGTCCAGCATCGACTTGCCGTGTACAGTTCCCTTCTTGACATTGTCAAGGATGAGTGCGGAAGGGACAACAGGTTTGAGCAGTGCTATAACACTGTTAGTACTGGACAGGAGGTTATTCGTTCCGATGCGCTAAGAGCCCAATATGATGAGTGGCATTCGCAACCAGGGATTATTAAGAACGACATTCCCAGCCTTGATGATCTTGCCGATGAGATCCAACGCAGGGGAGGTGGCAGAAGCGCATACGACGATGCGCTCAAGCGAATACAAAACAAGCTTGAGACGCTTGATGTGAGAGACCCAAGCCTGCCCCAGATCTTTTATGGGTTCCTGCAAGAGAACAGGGACCTTGCAGTACGCGACCCATATTGGGTGGCAAGCAAAAAGAACAGACAGGACCAGAGAGGCTTGGCCATTGCTCTTGGCAGCGCATCCGCCGCAGTCTATGGCATCATCAGCGTCGTGCCGGCTATACTGTTTCCTGGATATGTGCTGGCATTGGGCGCAAAGGAGTATTTCACTGAACCTGTGAACTCTAGATCAGTTCTTGGGTCTGCGGCAGTGACAACTGCTACACTTACCACAATAGCATATAACGCGGTGATGCACGGTAAAATCCCAAGTCTCGAGTTCTCCATGGCACACGCAGGTGCCTACGCAATGGCTAATGCTCTTGCATTCTTCTACGGAACGATTGTCTCTATCCGAAATCAGGGCCGCAAGCGTCGCAAGACACTCATCGATGGGCTTCGTGCAAAGCTCACCGCCTTGGAACAGTCATCGCCCCTCATCGAAGTGGTTAATCCAGAGTACTTCAAACAAATCACCACGCTCTCAGGACTCGTCCCTCCCCGCAGACAACTCCTATCATCACAGCACCCCATTCTACTGCCTGGCGAGGAACACACGGACGACAAGTGAGGAAACCTTTAAATGCAGTCCGCAACGACGCTATTGGTGTGCAACATTCTCGAATTTCATTCGAGAATTTTTAGGGCCCATAGCTCAGCGGCTAGAGCACCTGGCTCTTAGCGGAAACTGCGTTTCCAGAAGTAACCAGGGGGTCGCGGGTTCGAATCCCGTTGGGCTCATCAATGAAAGCTGTCATTTTGGCCGCGGGCAAGGGCAAGCGACTGCGCCCAATCACGCAAGACATCCCTAAAGCAATGGTCGAGGTTGGTGGAAAGCCCCTTCTTGAGAGGATTATCCTGCAACTTAAAGGCAAAGGATTCAAGGAGTTCGTGGTTGTTGTTGGCTACAAAAAGGAAATCGTAGAACATCACTTCAAGGACGGCTCATCGTTTGGCGTCCACATCCAATTCGTTGCGCAAAAGGAATTGTTAGGGACTGGGCACGCCCTCTTAGAAGCAGAACAATACCTTAAAGACGAAAAAGAGTTCCTCCTCGTCTTCGCAGACACGTTCTTTGACGAATCAGCTATTGACAACATCATCAAGGCGCCAACGCCAGGAGTCATCGGAGTCACTCAAGTTGATGATCCCCGCGCATATGGCGTTGTGGAGCTTGATGACCGATGCCTTGTCAAGAATGTCGTTGAGAAACCCGAGGTGCCGTCATCGAATCTTGTCGTGACCGGCCTCTACAAACTGCCACATAAGATCTTCGATGCCCTCAAGAAGATTCCCCTCTCGCCGAGGGGCGAATATGAGTTGCCGCACGCAGTGATGCTGCTCATCAAAGAGGGCGTGGAATTTTGCATTGTGAAAATGAGTCTTGGCAAGGACATCGCATCTGCTGCGAATCTTGAGGAAGCGCGAAGCATTGCAAAAGGCCGACATTAAGCCTTTGTCATGGTATCCTTGAGCCCCTCCGCAAGTGATGTCGTAGGCTCATACCGCAGCAATCGCCTGGCTTTGGTAATGTCCGCAACTGAATGCATGATGTCCCCGGGCCGGTACGGTCCATGTTGGATCAGACATTTGGCGCCGCTTGCTTTGATAAGCGCAACAGCAAGATCAGAGATTCGCGTGGCAACTCCGCTACCAATGTTAAAAACCTCCCCATCTGTCGCGCTCTCCAGAGCAAGGTGGATGACACGCGCCACGTCTTTGACATACACAAAGTCCCGCGTCTGCTCACCATCACCATTAATAATGAGTGGTTGTAATCGTCGTGCGCGATCAATAAACGCGCTGATCACGCCAGCGTACTCTGATCGCGGGTCCTGCCGCGGTCCATAGACATTGAAAAAACGAAGCGAGACCGTCTGCACGCCTTGCGTAGAATAATATTGGCAGAGCTCTTCACCTGCCCTCTTGCTCACAGCGTACGGAGAAAGCATCGGCGCCACGGCATCCTCCTCCCGCGTTGGCACGCGCACAGGATTCCCATACACTGCCGCACTGCTCGCAAACACCACCCGCCGCACGCCGCATTTCTTAGCTGTCTCAAGCACCGATGCGATGCCTAGGATATTGACGCGAAGGTACAGTTCCGGATTTGCGACGGATTCCGCCACGCTTGTCTTTGCTGCCAAATGCACAACTGCGTGAGCACCCATCATCGCCATCGCAAGCGACCTCGAATCAAGGATGTCAATGCGATGAACATCAAGACTCTTGTGCTGTTTCAGATTCTCAAGCGTGCCTGAAGAAAGATCATCGACAACGCACACGGAGTGCCCAGCGCTGATGAGTTCATCCACTACATGCGAGCCGATGAATCCAGCGCCCCCCGTCACTACAATACGTGCCATCGTTGTCGATACTCGGACGTGTTTTTAAGGTTGGTGGTATAGCGTTATTATTCACCTACATGAAACAGCGCCGTCGCTGTTACCGTTCCCCTTCAGACCAAGCCCGGCCGCCGCACCGCCCAAAATTGTTCCAAGTTCACTGCCTATAGCTTAAAAAAGGGTGTGCACTGATACATCTTATGAAGGCCGCGCTCCTCATTATGACACTCGCTACGCTCTCCCTGCCTAGCCTTGCCTTTGATGCTGATTTGGATCTTGATGGCAATGGCCGTCTGGAACTCAAGGACGCGATAGTATTACGCGATGTCCTTGCAGATCGGATCCTTTGCCCTGAAGGCAAACGTTGTGACATAACTAGCGACGGCCGAACGAACAGCGACGACTACACCCAATTCGTCAATCTGGTCAAGGACTCTGCAGGCCAGACCAAACCCGAAGAACCAGCAGAGACAATTCCCGAAGGCGACATGCTCACGGTTGGATTTGATCAGAAGTTCGTCCTCAGACTATATGATACAGCCAAGCTTGCGGATGGATCGCTTAACATGAAGTATATGAGGATCAAGGAACCCAAGTGCGCGGGAAACGCCACGTGTCCAAGGCAAGCAATCCTACGGATTGGAGAAGAGAATGTCACCCTAACAGAGGGCTATGCCAAGACAGTGGCAGGCAGCAAAGTCTTTTTGCAGAATGTCAATAATCGCAACAATTCTGTCTGGACGATCTCGCAAGCATGCGATGGATGCCGAGTGGATGGCGAATGCCTCCCAGAAGGCAGGCATGATGATCATGAGATCGTTTGCAGAGAACGAATCCCCACACGCCTGCAAAAAGAAGGGGAGTCATGCATAAGCGACGATGAATGCCTCAAGAGATCCTGCATCGATGCTGTCTGCGCAAGCAAACTGCCGACGAACGATGTCACGACCACCCCTGTTGCAACGCCAACCCAAGACACCAATATCACGATCAGTACGCCACAAAAGAGTCTGTGGGCACGAATCCTGGACTGGCTACGGACCCTGTTCTAGAGGACTTTTCTCATCTGCTCCGCAATTTCTGATCAAAGGCAAGCGTCCGCTCGTATTTGCTATTAAAACTCGTCTTTCCCCCACCGACCTTGCCGCCAATGATTATCGGACCGGATGTCTTGGGACCGACGATGCCTACAAAGAGTCCTTTGGCAAGCTGCGTGCGCGCAGGAACTTTCGGAGTTTGGCCCCTGACCCTGGCCCCCTGTAGTTGACGTTGGGCCTCAAAGGCTTGCATTGTCGCAATACGCGCTTTCATCGCTTCGGTCATTGTGGTTTTTACCACGACATCACGAACTGCTCCTCTGGCGTGAACCGCGCTTGAAAGCACCACAAGAAGCCCGATTATTAACGCGATTTTTTTCATCACACATCACCTCATATATGAGACATTGCCCTACACTGCGAATATTTAAACATTTGGGGGCGGAAACCTTTAAAACAGTTGCCTAAATGGTAGGTTCAAAAAGGGATCTGCCCCCTTGTCGCCTCCTTAGCTCAGCGGCGGAGCGCGTGATTGGTAAGAATCAACAGATTCACAATGATCACGAGGTCCCGAGTTCAATTCTCGGAGGAGGCTTCAGACTTTAGCACAAAGCCTACGGTTTTGGGCCTAGACTGGGCCCAATTTTGAAAAGAAGTAAGTTTATTATAGTCCAATTCCTTAACGCATACAATGGACACCGAAACGATTACGCTGCCAAGAACTGAATATAATCAGATGGTTTCAGAGTTAGAAACTCTTCGCAGATCAGATCTCTATCAACGACTTCTTCAGTTTATGCAGAATATCCAAAAACAGAAGTTCACCAGATCAGATCTCGGTTTCTAAGGATTACTGTAATTTCTTTTTGAGTTTGATAATAGTCTTCTGTTGTTTTTCAGGGCTAGTCTTCATCTCGTATTCAAACACATACAATTCGTTGGTAAGATGATTATGACGATAATACGGGCTTAACGGTGGATGCTTCGCTTTCACTTCATACAAGAACAATTTGGAATCAATAAGTTCTCCAGCTCTTGGTCCGAGTTCTTCCATTTTGTCAAGCATCTTGGATAAGATCTCCCTAAGATTTTTATCTTCTCCAAGTTTCTTCAACTGTGATAAAATGGTCTCATCAAATATCAGGGTGAATGGAGGTATACGACAATGCTGGATATGGAGTATTTATGCCTTGGGTACCATAGGGATACCTAGGTTGCCTTAATTTTGCCTGATCACAATCACTCTAACATTATTCTTCCTCTGACGAATTCCGTAACGTGAACATGTCCTTAATCTGTTCAACGCTCATTCTCGCAAGAACAGATTCACCGGAGGCAAGCATAGAATCGGCAAGATCTGATTTTTTTGTTAGTATAGTTTCAATTCTTTCCTCGATTGTCCCCTTTGTTACAAATTTGTGAACGAACACATTACTTTTTTGTCCGATGCGATATGCTCGATCAGTCGCCTGATTTTCAACCGCTGGATTCCACCACCTATCAAAATGAATCACTTGAGTTGCCCTGGTGAGATTCAAACCAGTGCCCCCTGCTTTGAGGGAGAGAATCATCATCTTTGGAGTAGCATCATCTGCTTGAAATTCGGCAACAGCCTTGTCCCTGTCTTTTCGCGAAACTCCCCCATGGATAAAGAATATTGGAATTCCTAGCTCCTTTTTGAGATTCTTATAGAGAAGGGCTCCCATTTCTTGATACTGGGAGAAGATCAGGCATGACTCTCCTGAAGCCACAATTTGTAATATCAGATCTCGAAGGCGTTCTACCTTCCCGGACCTATCACCAAGATCGTGTGAATCCTTGAGAAAATTAGCAGGGTGATTACAGATCTGCTTGAGCTTAGTAATAGCAGCAAAGATCGCTAATTTCTGTGAAGGAACTCCTTGCTCTTTTATTTCTTTTAGTGAGGCATCAACAGTAGCTTGGTACAGAGTTGCTTGCTCAGGTGTAAGATAACACCACTGCTTTTTCTCAATCTTTTTTGGGAGGTCAGTAATAACTGACTTATCGGTCTTTAACCTGCGCAGAATGAATGGAGCTATCGCCGTTTTGAGAGCTGCCTTTTTGAGATGATTATTATCGATTTCGATTGGTTTTGCGAAAAGCTCCTTAAACCGGCTCCATTCTGGCAGATAGCCTGGGTTTAGAAACTCCATAATTGACCATATATCAGAGATTCTGTTTTCGATGGGAGTCCCTGTAAGCGCAATCCTTGATTTTGCAGTGAGGCTTTTGAGAATTTCTGTCTGCTTGGCGATTGGGTTTTTGATGTTTTGCGCCTCATCAAGAATTAGCATCTCCCACGCGATCCCACGCAACTCGTCCTGATCTCGCCGTGAAAGCGCGTAGCTTGTGATTAGAACGTCACACTCCTTTACCAAATCTTTGAAACTATTACCTGTGCTTCTTGATGACCCATGATGAATTTTGACTTTGATTGATGGGACGAATCGCTCAAATTCATGCGACCAATTTCCAATTACTGACGTTGGGCAGATGATAAGCACTGGGGCTCTTGTTCTCTCAAAACAACGAATGATATGCGCTATGATTTGTACGGTCTTGCCAAGCCCCATATCATCGGCTAGCAATGCGCCAAGGCCCAACTTAGACATGAGCCCGAGCCAGGCAAGGCCACGCTCCTGATACGAGCGCAATGTGCCTTTAAAGCTAGCAGGGGGATTGAATTCGTGCGTGTGTTCACTATCACTAATCGCTTGAATGACAGATTCAAACGACTTTCCTCCATGCGTGACAGTTATCTGTATATTAGATTCAGCAAGCGTCAACCCGTCTGTCAATAGATCTCGAATCGCGCCAGTGCGCTTTGTTTTTATCAACCTAAAAAGACGTTGAGCATCTTCAGGATTAATCTCAACCCATTTTTCCTTAACAAAGGCCAGATGCGACTTGGACTCCACAATACGCTTAAATTCTTCAGGAGACATGAGCTCCCCACCAATTGAAGCGGTATAATCAAACTCGAGCATGCTATCTCCTACCGTTTTTCCGATGGTATATTTTGCCCAGTTCCTGACATCGATATTGAGCTTGATTGGCTTTTGATCAAGCTCGAATTGCTTTGGAATCTGCACAGCAAAGCCTGCCTCCTTTAGCTTAAACGAGTCGTATTTCAAGAACTCATACGCATCTTGGTTTGTGAGAATTAACTGGCCTGTTGTTTTAGCTGACACAAACCTTGTCACGCTCGCCGCAGCCGCAAGCTTCTGCATGGCCACCAGTATGGTTTGCGGCGGCACAGACTTCCCCTTTCTTACTTTTTCTAGAGAATACACAAGACTTGGATCAGCTTGCGACTGAATAAGATACTCAATCGTCCATGGATTTTCACCATCGCTAGGGGCTATCAGTCGAAAGAGTAAATTGTAATCTCCTTCAAAAGAAAAAGTGTACTCATCTACTATGCTATCTCGCCCTGAACTGAACACACTTTTATTCTTCACCATTACTCGTTCACTTCGATGTAGGGTGGGGGGCTTTACCTGACTTTTTCTTCGCCACAAGAGGTATCGCTTTCTTTGTCTTCTTTCCAATACCCGGCCTTTTTTTCACTGCTATTTTCCCAGATTGTGATTGACGCCCTATGACTTTTGCTCCCCCCATTGCACTGTTTAGGATCTCATTCTTATCCACACCCTGAATTTTTAGAAGTATTTGTGGGGCCATATCTATCTCCGCCGCGAGCGTATAGAACACCGCGGCGATGTGCTTACACGGATTTTCATAATCAGGACACGAACACGTTGATTCGAAATCACTCGGTATAAGTGTGACTTGTGATGCTTCCTCAAGATTCTCAGGCATTTTATTGTTCAGAACTTCCCCAAGCAATTCTGGCTGTGCATGTAGCGTCGACAACAGTTTATCCTTATTTGCCTTGCCCAATTTCAAAAACAGCAAGGATACTTTATAATTGCCACGAGACCCTTCCACCTTTGCAGTCACACTCCCATCCTTAATATCAATATCAAACGCACGATTCGCTCGCGCATATGCCCTGCCACGAGACATGCGTTCAGAATCACCAATATCCTCCACTGATCTGACCCATTTGTTACCCCACCAGGTAGTCCCAAATTTCATGCGCTCTTTGCCAGATACTGCTGTAGGACGCGGAGCAGATTTTGGATAGTAATTCCACATAAGTATCCCTCAGAAAAACCCATTCTTTTCATGTACATATAATAATTGCGGTTAGCAGAACCTCGCGCTATTGAGTGGTGCTACGTGAGGACGCGATTTCTCCCTCAATTACCACTTCTGATTCATCTTTATGTATTTTTGAGATCATCTGCGTGGCCACATCTTCAATCAAATTCTCCAGGATGTCTGCGTATCTGAGGTACTCGGGCCAAACCACCCCATCCAAGAAATCCTTGCTGATCTTGACCATCGCGGTCGTATACTTCTGTCTTGAATAACGATAGGGGTGGAGCCCATATTTATGACAGATGGCCACAAACAGCTTCTTATGCCAGATGTCGTTTGTTCGAATGGTATACTCTATCTCCTGAGACTGACTGTGTTTCTCTAAACGGAGTTTTGCCTGTATCGCTGATTCCCGTTCCCCTTCATTTGCGGCTCGTTCTATTAACGCTTCCACTTTCCTTATTTTTTCTAAGATGTTCATAGTGTACATCTCGGGTATTCCAGATGCTTGTTAAACTCTTTGGAAACCGACAATAGCTCCAGGTCATACTAGGATTCAAGAATCGTAAATGAATTATAGTAGCGCTCTTTCTTTGAGGACGCCCTCGCTTTCGCGATCAGATTTGGAGAGATATCTATACCCTCGACATCGTATCCTCTTTTGGTAAGGGGTATTGTGAATCTGCCATACCCACATGCTAAATCGAGGATCTTGTGGTTTTTTCTTAGGTGTTGCATCAAGTAAGCAAGTTCTTTCTTAGTATGGATCGCCGCTTTTCTAGTGGCTAATTTTTTAGCGCCTAATTCTTTGTAGAATTGCGTTGACGTCTTCATCAATATTCTCCTAATGGACTAACATCTTCTCTTGGACTTGTTCATTAACCGCATGCTTAGTAACTGTCCAATACAGCTCCTTTACTTTCTTCACAATAGGGTTAGTCTCATTCAGTTTGTACATCTTCGCTTTGCCCACTGTACGTAGGTGTGTCACAATCCCTTGTTCTTCAAGCGTCGGCCAGAATAGTTTGAGCGTAGAATAACCTACCCCCGATCCTTCCGCGATATCTGTCATGCTTTGATCAAATTCTTCGTTCAAGATAAGGAAATCGAATACTCTAAGGACGGGTGTGTCTCCCATTATTTCCAGGAATAATGTTTTTTCCATACGATCGGTTAAGTGAGGCCAGGATATAAAGCTTTCCATGAATAGCCGTTATAAGCCACGACTGGTAATATATCAGTAACGTTTATTAGTGTGGATTAAACTGCAAATCCAATGCCCAAAAGATCAATTGAGGAATACACATTAGTCAGGAAAAACATCCTCAAGAAACTATACGCCCATAATGCTTTTTCCAAAGGCCATTTGCTTGAAGAGCGACTGCACAGTGGAATCCCAAAACACCTCGCAGGATTGATTGCAGAAGTCCTCTCTGATCTGGTACAAGAAGGATTAGTGATCCATTATGGCAAGACCAAACACGGAGACGCTTACCAACTCAATGTTAGGAAACTTAGAGAGATTGAGAGTATAGTTCTTCCAAAAACGGAAAGTACAGAAAAATAGAAATAGTAGCACGCCGAAATGTTCCACATTCAGGCATCCACCCATCATTCCTTATGGGGCTTCTATCCGCCCTTCCAGGTCCCTTTAGAGGCTTTGGAAGGCCGGTGAGAAGCACCGAATTTACCGACGATTCCTTTTGAGAAGGTGATTTACACTTGGTTTGGGGGCTTTGAACAGTAGTGAGGACTTTGATAAACCCAGACCGAAGATCTTTCATAATGTTAACCAAGAGTACTGCGTGGTCTGAGCGTAGCGA
>JACQSU010000032.1 GCA_016211165.1 Candidatus Woesearchaeota archaeon
CCCCTCTAGCTAGCTCATTTTGCCAGTCTCTTCCACCCCCGAGTAGTTTTTTTTCTCGTCGTGGAGATTGTGTTGTAAGTGATGTGGGTTTGGTTAATAGTGTTTTTTTTTTTGGTTGTGTTTCCTCGTGGTTCAAAAGGGGATCTCCCCTTTTTTGAGCGCTTCGTCGAATTGTGTGAGTTCATTTCCGATGATCTCGAGTGCTGTGGTGACGATTTCTTTGCAGTCGAGTTGTCCCCAGGGCTCGACATAAAAGATGAAGTTGTGTTCGTCTTCGTTGAGTTTGACTGACCCGTTCGCCGCGACTTCGGTGCAGTTGCCGCACAGGTGACAGGCGTTAAGGTTCTTAATCGTAAGTTTCCCTTTCTCGACGGCGTAGACGTCGACAGGGCAGCTCTCTGCGGTTTCTTGGGGGTTGTTGTTTTTTGCTGTATCGATGTCGATGACGGGTTTGTATTTGTACCAGGCAAGGCATGGACTCCATTTGACGTGTTCTTTGCCGAGGCCAAGCTGTGCTGTTGCTTCGATTTCGAGGTCTTGGCCTTTGATGAGTTTGACAATTGGGGCGTCGTGGACTGGCTTGATTTTGGGGTCTTTTGATTTGAGTTCTTTGGCTGTGATGACGCCTGGTCCTTCTGCTTTGAGGGTTAGTTTGACTTGGCAGCGTGCGCATCCTTCGCCATTGCATTTGCATTGTGAGGGAAGTGTGTATCCTTTCAAGTCCGTAGACAAGGGTACGAGTCCAAGGCGGTGTGCGATGATTTCGTCATAGAAGACAGAGTTGTTTGCTCTGAATTCGACATGCTCGATGGCGATTGTGGGAACAGAGTCCATCATTGTCCGTCGGAGTGCATTTGCGAATGCAGCGTTGCTATCGGAGAGTGTGAAGCTTACGGTTCCGCTTTGCTTGTCTTCAGTGAGGTATTTCAGGTCCATGGTTGTGTTCCTCGTGGGGGAATTTAAAAGAGGGGGCGCAGCCCCTCTCTTTTCATACTCTACGGCCTCTTTTTCCGCCTTTCTTTCGGCATCCCCCATGGGGGATTGGGGTGACGTCGTCGATGATGCCGACGCGCAGTCCCATGCGCGAGAGGGTTCGAATGGCTGCTTGTGCTCCGGGCCCAGGGTTGTTGGGGCCATTGTGGCCGCCGGGCGCTCGAACGCGGACGTGGATGCCTTGGAGTCCTTTGTCAAGTGCGATTTCTGCGCAGCGTTTTGCTGCCATCATTGCCGCTGTTGGTGAGCTCTCAAGGCGGTCAGTCTTGACCATTTGTCCCCCGCTGGAGAGTGCCAGTGTCTCTGTTCCAGTGATGTCGGTGATGTGGATGATCGTGTTGTTGTATGATGAGAAGATGTGTGCGATTCCGAAGCGAAGTCCAGTGGGTTTCATGTGCGTTTGCCTCGTCCTCGGAATCTGTCGTCTTTTGGTGCTGGCCTGGGTTTTGATTTCTTTGTGATGGGGACGCGTTCTGGATGTTCGATTGATGCAAGGTTGCTGTGTGGCGAAAATGAGACGGTTGTCTCTTCTTCAGAACTCACGATGTATGCTGGTGCAGTGATGCTTTTGCCGTCGAGTTGGATGTGTTCGTGTGTAATGAATTGTCGTGCTTGACCCATACTGCGTGCAAGGCCTTTGCGATAGACCAAGGTCTGTAGTCGTCGGTCAAGGATGCTTTGGATGCGAAGGTCTAGGATGTCTTCAAGCTTGGCTCCGGCTGTCAGGAGTCCCATGCTGCGCATGCGGGCAAGGAGTTGTTCTTTTTCGAGTTTGGATTGTTCTGATCGTCCTGCAATGAGTCGTTTGGCATTCGATGCCGCGTTTCGCAGGATGGATTCCATTTTCCAGATCTCTTTTTTGTTTTTGAGGCCGTATTCTCGTTTGATTTCTCGTTCCGATTCGATGCGTGAGCGAATCCACGGGTGTGCTGGTCCTTGGTATGCTTTTCTGATGCGTTTGACATTGCCCATGTGGAATCACTTTTTCTCGGTTTTTGGCGTTGCTGGGGGTTGCACTGCTTTTCGAATCACGCCGAGTTTTCCTTTTCCTGATGCTTTGTTGCGTCGGTGTTTTGATTTGACGCGTTGTCCGCGGACAGGGAGTCCTGCCATGTGTCGTATGCCGCGGTAGGATTTGATTTTCTTAAGGCGTTTAAGATCATTGTCTTTGGTGAAGATAAGGTCATTGGTGATGATGTGGCCGTCTTCCCCGGTTTCATAGTTTTTTCTGCGATTAAGCATCCACGATGGTGCGTGGTGTTTGATGGGGTGGCGGATGATGTTGTCGATGAGCGTAACTTGTTGATCTGTGAGTGTTCCTGCTTTTGCTGCTGGGTGAATGCCGCTAAGGTGGCAGACCATATGGGAATACATGCCTGAGACGCCGCGGATGCCGCGGAGTGCGATAAAGACGCTTTTGTCTCCTTTAAGGTCTGTGTTTGCGATTCGGACAAGGTGTCTAAAGTTCGCAGGCACATCGGGTTTCCGAGGAGCTGGTTTTGCGCCAGCAGGAGCAGGCTTGGCTGATACAGGCGCGGGTTTTTCTTCCATTGTATGATTCCTGCCGAGAAAACGCCGGGGTTCAGAAGGGGCATTGCCTCTTGTTCTGACCCTAGGGGCGCCGGCATGGGCCGACTCGGGCGAGTTGAGTCGGTGGAGTAGTGACCCGTTTATAAATGTATCTGGTTTGGTTGCATAGGTGCTCGTGTAATGACGCCAGCGACGAAAGGTTGATAAGGACATAAGTACTTATGGCCTTATGGTTGTGGTAAAAGGCGTCGTTCCCGATGAGGTAGGGGAGAGGTTTCGCAAGACAGCGATGCGGCGTTTCGGGTATAGTAAAGGTGCGCTAAGCGAAGCGATGACTTCGGCTCTTGATATGTGGGCTGATGAAGAAGTGATCCGTACAGAGGCAGATGAAAACCCTGTGGACGCTATAGAAGGTCTTCTGTCTTATGTGAAGATGTCATCGGTGGAGCTGCAAAAGGAAGCACTCAAGGAATGGGGTGAACGCTATGATCGCCATCGACGCAAACGTGTTCCTTGAAGTGATTCTTGGGCAGGAACGCAAGGACGAATGTAAGGAATTCCTCAAGAAAATCCAATCCGGACAAGTTCGTGCAATTATCTCAGGTTTTAACATAAGTAGCATTGCGCTTGTGATGAGGCGGAAGGGTTCATCAATGGAGGATATTGGTTTGTTCTTGCGGAGTCTGGCGCGATATGAGGGTCTATGGAAGTATCCACCGATGTTCATCGACCAGGTTAAGGCGATGGAGCTTGCGGCGTTGCACAAGCTCGATTTTGATGATGCATTGACATTGCGTTGCGCCTTGGCAACCGATTGTTATATATTGATTACGCTTGATGCAGATTTCGACGCTGTGAATGCGATCAATGTAAGTACGCCAGGAGAGTTTCTCAAGTCATTGTCTCTCAAAAAGCCAGATCCACAAGCAGCGTGGGGTCGCGTCCTTGATTGGCAGACATCACGGACGCTGCCAAAAGAAGCACGCCAAAAAGCTAAGGGGTTCAAGGAGTCGCTAAAGATGCGTCCGTTAAGGTAAAAAGATAAGGTTGTCAATTGCGAGCGCCCACCCCTGGTGATCGCGATGTCGCTTCGCGAGTCCTTTGAGCAGCTTTGTTATCTGTGGTTTGCTTCGGATTTCTATGTCTAAAATAATGTGTACATGGTTATTATCGAATGTCTTTTTCTTCCAGCGGATTTCATAAAAGCCCATTGCTTGGGTAAGCACAGCATCCGTGAAATCACGGATGACTTGTTTATCGAAGACTTTGTGACAGTATCGAACTTTGTATCTATATGATAGCCGCGATAGCAATCGAACATGGACTATGCATCTTAACAAAGGATGGTGGGTTCAAGTATATCGATGAAGTGCAGAAGATTGTGCTGGAATCCCAATAAAGAAGTTGCGTAAGCCCATACACGCAAGATTAATACGGCATTTGGTTCTGATGTGAAGCCGCCGAGAGTTCCTGTGTGAGCAGGGGTCTACGCAATGGGTATCTATTTTTTATAGGCGGACGTCACACAAATCTCATGCCTCGTGCCCAAATCACCTTGTTTCTAATCGTCGGATTCCTGATTCTCATCGTTTCTGCAGTGTTGATGTCTCGTCGGGCGCCATCACCGATGCAGCCCCAACTGTCCTCACTCTCCGCGCAAGTGCAGCCTTTTGTGCAGGATTGCTTGCAGAAATCCCTTGATGAGGGTGTTGAGTATGTGGCGAATCATGGTGGGTATTATCATGTCTACAAGGCGCTGCATTCCTATGAGGGTCGCGTGCCGTATTATCGTGTGGGTTCTGATGTGTTCATTCCCCAGATAGGGCAGGTAGAGCAGGAGATTGCAACGTATGTGGGGGATGCTGTGTGGTTGTGTCTTGATGATTTTGAGTCGTTCAAGGGATTGGGGGTTCGTGTTGAGTATGAGAATATCACGGTTCGTGTGGGGATTCGGGATGCAGAGGTTGGTTCCCGTCTTGTGATGCCAACAAGGATTACCAAGGGGTCGCAAGAGGCGACGATCAAAGATTTCTTAATCAACATGCCCTCATCATTGAAGCGTATGTATACGGTTGCTGCACAGGTTGCGCAGTCGCCTGATTCGATTCCTCTGACGCGATTTGATGATCTCTTGCGAAGCAATGCCTTTAGAAGCGACACGCTTGTCGACAATGACACCGTGATCTATACAATCAAGGACGACAAGATAACATACGCCTTTGCGGCAAAGTACGGGTGGGAGCAATGAGGGTTCTTGTGATACTTATTGCATTGCTGCTGTCGGTCGGTTCAATGTCTGCCCAGCTCATAGAATTTTACGATAAGGACTCCAAAGAGTATCAACAATTCCAATCGATTTTGGCTGGGAAGATCCCGGAGTCCAAGCTATTGGATATGCCTTCGGGACTTACGCAATCGTTTCTTGAGCATGGCGGAAAATTCAAGGATAGGAACGTGTTTAGAAGGGCTGCAGAGATAGCGTTTGGTAGTGGGAAATTCATAACTAGAGCGTTTTATGATGAGGTGATGAAGGCAGATTTGGATGATCCAATGGAGGGCGTGATGCTGTATAATGCGTTCCAAAAACAAGATCCTTCCATCAAAGCGGAGCTCAAGGAGCGGTTAGGAATGCTAATGGAATCCCAGCCTGCGATGAAGAAGCTCTCTGATGCAGACTTGCTTCATATCCGCCGTGCGGAGTTTGCGAATGTGGATTTTTCGTCGATGCCTCCGGTGTGGGACACAGGGAGTGCTCGATTTACGCTTGACGATGTGAACCGTATTGGTGCATTGGGGTATCAGACGATTATTGATAGCTATGGGAATCTAAGGATCACTCCAAAGGCGAGTATGGATCAAGTGCAACTCAGTGGTGATGTCAAGCTCAAGGATGACCCCAAAGGTGGGTTGGTGTTGACAAGTGGTAGAATTACAATGGGGGAGGGCATTCGCGCGGAGATTCCAAAAAAGGCGTGTTCTGATTGTGCTATTCGTATTAATGATCTTGGACAGGTGCAGGTGACAGGAAGCAATTTTCCATTGTTTCGGCCGGGCAAGCCAGGGTTTCAAGCAGGCACTCTTAGACCCTTTACCGAGACCATTGGGGTTGAAGAAGATGGCATGAAGGTCCGACGGGTTATGAAATCTCCAAGTAGCGCGATTCTGCGTCCTGATTATATTGAGCTTGTGAGCAGGTCAGAGTTTGAGAATGCGCTTGGCGCGACATTTAGGGTGCAAAAGAATACGGCGTATTTTGATGATAAGGAGAAATTCGAGCCATATAGCACGACAGGAAAGAGTGCGATTCTTTCTACAGAAACATTCGATCCAGGCTCAAGAACATTATTTGCAGGGCTTGTGGTGAGTGCTAGTAAGGATAATCGGATTGATGTGTCCTATGATCGTGAGAGGATGCATTATTCTCGAGTTGATCTGCGGCCTGGGGGTGGGATTGTGGATATTGTGGAGCAAGAGAAGGGACGGATTGTTTCGCGTCTTGGTGTGCAGGGTGATCGTCCTTTTGTCGATGTGAAGTATGGAGTCCCGTCAAGCTATGTGCGGGTGTTGGGTTCCAGTCGCGAGGATGATCAGTACTTGTTTTCAATCGGTGGTGGCAAGTATGCCTTTGGAAGGTGTGTTCCGCCGGCGTGCAAGGATCCAGAACTGCTCACGCTCGCTCTCCACGAGGCATTGGATAAACGATTAGGAATTGTGGACCTATCACAGGTTGGCGGCAGCAAGCAGTTGGCCTTGGAGGATGCTGGGATTTCGATGACAGCAAAATCTCTTGAGCTATCTGATATCCTACAGGAACGGGCACGGCGGTTGTTGGAGGATTCACGATCACTGCCGCCATTTGGTGATGAATCGATCGCAAAGTCCTACTCATATCGGAGAGTGTTTGAGATATATAAAAACCAAATGCGGGATCTCTTGGCAGATCCGAACTCCGGGTCTGCATTAGCTGATATAGCAGGAGAACTGTTGAATCTTGTTCCCGAAACCGAAAAGAACCCTGGCGACCCCTTTGATATGTTAGTCAACGACGGCGTATTCTTCGCGGAGGAATATCTAAGGTATGCGACTGAAAGTCTGGAACAACAAGGACGGATTGAGGACCTTCATGCAGTGGAGTATGCCATCCTAGCCCAGTATGGTGGGATGGATCCAGGTATAATTTCTGCGAAGCGGCGCATGGCTCGTGATCTCGTGGAAACTATGACACAGCTTGCAGTGGCACGGGATGACCAAGCGAGCAAGCTGCGTCAGGTTCCAGGGATCGGTTTTGTGATAGCCAGGCAGGAATATATATTTTCCCGTGTTCCAGAATATAAAACAGAATATAAAACAGTTAGGCACCTTGAGGATAGTGGGAAGATTCCTCAAATGTTTGTTGCTGTGAGAGCGGCGAGATCTGAATTCTACGAGATTGCGGAAGGTGATCCAAAACTGCAACGGGAGTACGAGGTGTTCTTTGGAAAACCCTGGGAAGAAGAGTGATAGGATCTCATCGTAGAGCATAAGGCATCCGATTTACCAATATTTTTAATAGTGGGCACGTTTCATGACACCATGGCAACTGCGGAACAAACAGTCAAACAGCTTCTTGCATTGGCTGATATTCAGATTGGTGGAAATAGGCCTTTTGATATTAAGATCAATGACCCAAAGTTTTATTCTCACGTTTTAGCAGGCGGTTCATTGGCTTTGGGCGAGTCTTACATGGACGGCTGGTGGGATTGCCGCGCGTTGGATGAATTTTTCCACAAGATAATAAGGGCAAAACTGGATAAAAAAGTGAAGGGCAGGATGACACTCCAGGTGTTGAAAGCCAAGATTCTCAACCTGCAAAGCAAAGCCAAAGCGTACGAGGTTGGAGAACATCATTATGATCTTGACAATGACCTGTATAGGCGCATGCTTGACAAGCGAATGACATATAGCTGTGGATACTGGAAGAATGCGAAAACATTGGATGATGCTCAGGAAGCGAAGCTTGACTTGATATGCCGAAAGCTTGGTTTAAAACCTGGCATGAAAGTGCTGGATATTGGCTGCGGTTGGGGAAGTTTTATAAGATATGCGGCTGAAAAGTACGGTGTCACGTCTGTCGGCGTTACCGTTTCCAAAGAACAAGCCGCATTGGCAAAAGATACCTGTAAAAGCCTCCCTATAGAGATACGGCTTGCGGATTACCGAACTCTGAATGAGACGTTTGATCACGTGGTTTCTGTGGGCATGTTTGAACACGTGGGATATAAGAATTATCGTGAATTCATGAAAGTGGCGCACCGCTGCTTGAAACCGCATGGTTTATTGCTGCTTCACACCATTGGGGGCAACACTTCCAAACATTTCGGGGATCCGTGGGTTGATAGATACATTTTCCCGAATGGAATGCTGCCTTCTGTCAGGCAGATAGCCGATTCGTCAGAAGGGCTCTTTGTATTGGAGGACTGGCACAATTTTAGTGTGGATTATGATACAACGTTATTGCAATGGCACAAAAATTTTGTAAACGCCTGGGGGGAGATAAAGCATGCCTATAACAAAAGATTCTATCGGATGTGGACCTACTACCTTCTTTCCTTTGCTGGATCGTTTAGAGCCAGAAAGAATCAACTTTGGCAGGTTGTTCTGTCCAAGGACGGTGTGGAAGGGGGATATGACCGAATTAGACCATGAATAATCCTGTTATCACAAACAGTATGGCACCAATGATGATGAGCCCGAATGCCGTCCACTTCTTCATGCTCTTTGCCCTCTTGGTTAACACACTTGTAGCATTGATTCCTAATATCCCAAGAACAGCTAAAAAGAGAAGCGGTAACGCTCTTCCTACTCTATAGATTGACCTGTTTTGGGTAATTCCTGAACCCGCCTTTATAAGCAAAATTTGCGATAGCGAAGGGGATGGTTGGCATGACTAACTCTCTTAGTAATAGCTTCAATGTCTTTGAGCGGATTGATTCCATAAAAGAGATCCCGGCACCTATCTGCCCGAAGGAGGATGCCTTCCTCCGACGGGGGTTGATTATGCGGTGCGTGAAGTATAGCGTTAGCCAGGTTGAGCGATTGCACTGCAAGGAAGCCCAGGCCTATGACCTTCTGTTAAAACACAATCTGAAGCCTAAGACCGTGTAGGAGTGGCTTTTGTTAGAGGATGTGCCACCCCATATTCGGGAGAAGCTCAATGCCAGCAGAATTAGTATCAAACGTGCCCGATTCGAGTACGTCCAATGGAAACGGATGTCCGGCACTCGGGCAGGCAAGGAAATCATGGACAAAATGCGCCAAATCGTGCGGAGGTTAAAATGGAAGAGTCAGGAAGCATTGCAAACCCAGTATCCAGCGTTCCTTTGAGCAAGAACCAAGAGCGGAAGAGACGCAGACGAAAGTATCCCAACGTCTTTTTCAGGCAAGAGCTGACGAAGCTCTTTGACATGTTGGACAATCCGAAGACGATGGTCGCTGCATTTTTGACGTTCTTTTGCGCCCTTCGGATATCAGAAGTATGTAAGCTCCAATGGGTCGATATCAACCTCGATGAGCGCCGGCTCAAGGTTGTCGATGGCAAGAACCACAAGGATGGCTTCATACCCATATCTCCCCTTGCTATTCCAATCCTTCGGAAATGGCGATCAATGAATCCATCTGAGAAATACGTGTTTCCTTCTGACAAATACTCGCCGGGGTTCTACCAATCCAACAGCCTCCTCAAGGATTACAAGAAAGCGCTGGCAAAGGCAGGACTCAACGTCTCCACGGAGAAGAATCGTGCCGGAAAGCAATTACACCAGTACAAATTCCACACGCTGCGCCACACGCGCTGTACCCACTGGGGATCTTAGCTTAGTAATCGCAATTGATTAGCATTTTTAAATACTTAACAATTCAAGATGATAAGATTTATATAGTCTTTAAATATACCCTGATAAATGGTAGAATACCCATTGAGATTTGTACGTGAATTACAGGATGATAATCCCTGGTGGAATGGAGGACGTAAGCCCGCCCCTTCATTCAAGCGCAGCGATTATGTCCACTTCGTTAGAGAGATTACGGATAGAGGTGTTCACATAGTTATTGGTCCACGCCGAGTTGGAAAGAGCAGTTTACTTTTTCAACTGATAAATCACCTGCTGGAAAACGGTGTTAGATCTGAACATATTTTATACCTTTCACTTGAAAGACCCTATTTCGATCTCCTGCCCAATAAGATACAAGATGCTGTTGAATACTATGAAACTACCGTTCTCCAAGCCCAAATCGGCAAAGGAGACCGAGTTTACTTATTTGTAGATGAAGCGCAATATGATCCTGCTTGGGCTCGGCTGTTTAAACAATATGTAGAACAGAATCGGAACATTACGGCCTATATCAGCGGAAGTTCGGCTCAAGCTTTATTCAAACATGCCGCAGAAAGCGGAGCTGGGCGTTTTCATACGCATTACATGATGACTATGAAGTTCAGGGATGTACTGAGATTTCGCCGAACTGAGCAAGAAGAGGAAATATTCAGACTCTCACAGAATTTAAGAGATGCGCTTTGTAAATCGATCAAAGATAACGATCCACCCCATTACGTAAAACAAGCACAACAAGTTTCAATAAAACTGGCCGCACTGAGACCGGAGGGAATTTTGGAGGAATATTTGCTTAAAGGCGGCTATCCTGAGATGTATAGTGAGAAACCATGGCGTGAGGTTTCAATGTACTATCAAATAAACGTCTTTGATAAGATTATTGCAAAGGACGTAGTCAACGTTTTCAACATCAAACAGCCTGACAAGGTACGTTCACTTTTGGTGCAACTGCTTGATAAAACTGCAATGTCCCTGGAGCGCACAAAACTTGCTGAACTGATAAACGTGAAAAGCAAAAGGGGGGCGCTTGATCAGTATATCTCAGCACTCGCTGAGGCTTTCTTAATCCGTACAGCAGTTAAGTACCGCAAACAACGTGGTCGACCAAGCACAAAAGCACGCAAATTCTTTGCAAGCGATCCCGGTCTTCGTAATGTTGTATTAGGAGTAGACCACCTTACCCCAGAAGAACGGGGGGCCTTGATGGAAACAGTAGTTTTCAATCACGTCCTAAGATTGGAATATTTCGTTGATCGGCAGGTGCGTAGCACAGGTTTCTATTGGAGCGAAGATCATGAACGTGATATTGTCCTAGATACTCGGAAGTTGCGGGCTGTTGTTCCAATCGAGGTAAAGGCAGGCCAAGCGGACAATCATGATGCTATAAAAGTCCGTCGGACTTGCTCAATACTTAAGGTTCCATTAGGAATACTTATTGGCGGAGAATCAATTAGCGAGCACAAGGGGGTCATCTCTGTCCCAGCATGGCTTTTCTTGCTATCATGTTAAAATCTGTGCGATTAACCGCAAAGCGATTCATTCCATAGAACTGCCTCTTTCAGATATTTTCTGAACCCGCTTTATTGTATTGTGAGCGTTGCGAGAAGCGCCTCAAGAGAAGCGAGTCACGGCTTTGTCAGTCGTGCTATCTTGAGATGGTCGCGGGTAATATCAGCGAGGTGAAGCGATGGATCCGGTAGAAATAGCATTTTGGAGTGTCCTGTATTGGGCACTATATCTACCCTCAAGCATTGCGTTGCAGATAGCCACAGGTGAAGGCAGTATCCTTGGGGTACTACTGATTGGGACGTTCTTCACAGCGATGCTCTTGATCATATTGGTCTTCCAGGATGATATCCTCTTGGACATGTGGAACCCGGTGCTTATGGCTAAACCCTCTGTTCCATCCTCTTCACAGGTGGAGCCATCGCCAAAGAAGAAAGTGGCGAAACGAGGAAGGCCACCAAAAAAGAAAGCCCCAACTGAAGGCGAGCAGAAAGGGGTGATAGATGCTGAAAAGAACAAACAGATGGAGGTGTCAACCAATGTCAAAAAGGAAGAAGCAAACAACGATCCCGCCGACGCCCCCGACCTCATGGTCGGAATGGAACCTGAACCCAAAATGCGCACTGATGTTGATCTTGGCCAGCTTGATGCTGATGACGACGATCTACTCAGTTAGCGCCGCCAGCGCTCAGCCGCCAAGTGGGACAGTGGATACCAGCACGTTTGATCAGATCCTGCAACCGGTGTGGAAAGTGTACAGCTTTGTCCGGTACATCGCAACAGCCATCGCCGCTGTTGTGTTGGTTTTTGCGGGCATTACGTACATGACCAGCGGGCGTGGACAGCATCAACCCAGACATCACCTTCACCAATGAGGCTGGGAAAGAGATCGCATTGGAAATCGAAACCGGAAGCAACCTCAAACATCATCCCCAATACCTCCACAAGAAAGTAGCCAAACTCAACGAAACGTATCAAGACAGGTGGTATTTTGTCCTGACCAGCAATAACTGGCTCCAACGGTACGTCAATACCTTCGGCCATAGCGCCTTGCTTCGCAGGCACATACCCAGTCTTCTCAAACGTTACTTTCCAAGCCATCAGAAACTTCAACATAATGTAACAACCATCCGTCATACGGAAAATATCGACGACAAAAAGAGTGAGAATGGCGGAGTAACAAACGAGTATGGCGGAGAAGAAGGGGGTGAGAATCTTGCCGTGTCATAGCGACAGGCACCAAATAACCATCTGGTTAGGATGCGACTTGTACAATCGACCGGTGGAGTCGGCAGAGTACACCGGGTGTGGCGATGACCTGGAACGTTACATCAAGTTACTGATCAGTGAGCGTTGTTAGGAAGCAACAAACGGGGGGAACCATTATGGGGAAACTGGAATCAGGGTTAGGACCATTGACCAATCGAAGATGTCACAGTTGTGGCGATCAGCTTCATCAGAACGACTACGCGCTGTGCTCCCTCTGCTCATGCGGATGGCAGTAGGGGGTGGGACTATAAGATGCAAAAACTGCTTCGTGTACAATGATCCGTTTGATCTTGAAGAGGGAGGTTGCTATAACTGTGGAAGGCAAGTCGGTATCTTATAAGCGATTCCGTGGGTTCACTCTAAGTCTTAAGCGAGAAATTGATCTGTTGGAACCTCCTTAAGTCTTCGATTTAAATATTCGTGAATCTTATGCTTCGGCAATCTTAGAATCTCATGTTCATAACCAAACACAACCTTCAATTGCTTTGCTACTTCAACAGGCCAATAACCCATACTCATTTGAATGATTGTTCCATTGATTCTTCTAGCCATTTCGTATAGCCTACTATTTGGACCTACCCTGTCTACGATTATGAAGGTAGCCATAAAGTGCGTTGATCTACCATACTCTAACTCCCTCTCAAAGCGAGAAACTTTATCCAATGAAATTTCAGTATTCCCCCTTCCGATGAAACCTATATCGAACCGAATGCCTTTCCCAGGTTTATAGATTACCGTAGCGTCACTCTCCCTCTTCTCTTCGCGCGATGTTAACCAAAAGACTTTGTTCAATCCAATGTTAGTATCTTTGTCAACGAACTTGAAACCCAAAATGTGGAGAAGAGACCCTAGTATCAATCTTTCAAATAATTTACCATATGTTGATTTCTCAGATCCGCGGATAGTCAAAGTTTGGGCACCAATGGCTGTTAACAAATGAGTAATAAATTTCCAATCCATGTCTCTTGATTTCCCTACTTTCGGCATCAGCATCGTACAGTTTAAATTACCGAATTCCTTATTGAGATTTCTTGTTATTTCGGAAATTGCTATTTTGAACTCATCGGTGTACTTATCAAGCTCTTCGGGTTTATCGCGTAGAATATTCTGAACAGCTTTTTCTGTAAGGCCCAACATCCATTCAAGGATCCATCGAGACTCACGGCGAGAAGGCCCTCTTTTCAATTGATCGGTCGCTAGATCGGGCAATCTATCGATGAAATGTTCAAGGTTTTTACACCCATTAAGAAACATCACGATTAATGCACCATTTGCGAGAGCAATCCTTCTTCGAGTAAGGAGTTCCGTTGAGCTCCTTAGGTTTTCTCCGCACAAAACGTCATGTATCACATGTCTTACGGATTCGACCCCTATCCGCTTAACGAGGGCTTTGCCAGAAGAACTTAGTAACTCCTTACCTGCGAGGGGCATTAGGCTGGTAAGGTCTTCACTTTTCCCGCTTCTTGCCACTGTTCATCCAACCTCTTTTGAAGTGCATATTTTGTATAATCAACTGGCATACAGTTCATCCAATGAACATCTCTTACATCTCGGCCTAGCCATCTCCCAATTCGTTTTCGTATGACCTCGATATACTCCGGATTTATATCAAATAATACGAATCTTCGCCCAAGGCTTGTAGCAGCTTCGCCGACAGTACCTATGCCGCCAAATGGATCTAAGATGACATCATTCTTAAAGGAGTAATATTGTATCACCTTTCTAGCCAATTCAACAGGGAAAATAGCTGGGTGATTTTTATCGTGAGATGGCTTAATCTTCCAGATATTGGTATGCTCATAATCCTCAGAAATCTTTGATTCTGCAACTATCCTCCTATCGGGGTGGTTGCGAATGTACCAATCAATTAGTTTATCGCTCTTCCTCCGATAAACCAACACATATTCAGTCACAGGAACCGCTTTATACTGCAAGGCATTCCTATCAGCTGCAAATCTTCTCCCCCGGCCAGTTGCCCAACCAGCACCTTCAGGTTTCACCCAGATAATATCATCAACAAACTCGAATCCTTCTTGAATGAATATCTGGTGGACATCAAATGGAACTGCTATTCTCTTAGATGACTCATTCCTATTAGCTCTTCGGATGAGGACTGGAGCTATATTCATTACAAAGAAGCGACCCTCCCCCAAAACGTGGTTAGCTTGTTGAATAATTTTACGGAGCTTCAAAAGATATTCTTCATAGGTGATATAATCTGAATACTCGGGTCTAGCATTATAATAAGGTGGCGATGTAAATACAAGGTCTACAGAGCCAGCGGGCATGTTAGCCATAAGTTGCTCACTATCGCCTAAGCCTACAGTATTCCTTAAGGATGAAACTACGTAGTTCCCCTTAGGTTTTGTCTTCTCTCCGTTCAGCGTTTTTCCCAGTAATCTCTTCTCCAGCACTTCTTGCTTCGTAGAGTTCCTCTCTAGGATTAGGGAAGTTTTAGCATCTATAACCACCTCTCCGATTTTCTCCTTAGACAACTTCCCAATGACCGGAACACGCCATACATGGTATCTATCATCAATTTCTGGAAGACCAAAATCAATAGCATTCTGGAGATTCATACCCTTAATCCAAATAGAAGAAATAGATTTAGCTTGTTCTACAGTCTTAATGGTATACTTCCTCCTCTCGGCGACTAACATACGAAACCTTCACCCTTGGTGGTTTAAATAGGTGTATGGTTTATGATTTGGGCAGGTTCTTGATTTTGTGATATAGGACGCTGGGCTCGCTAAGAAATGGGGTGTTGCATAAATGAGTAGTGGTCTGCCTTAGCAAACTGTAGCTTTTATCTTGGATTTCGCGTACTTTCTCATTTTTTCATAGAGCCAAAATTTGCGTCCGGCTTCAAGACAGGCGTTTTCGGGGGTTTTTGCTCTTGTGTCCTCGCCAAATATGCCTTTTAC
>JACQSU010000031.1 GCA_016211165.1 Candidatus Woesearchaeota archaeon
AAAGGGGGAAACCCCCTTTTTTGGGGTTCAAAAGGTGGCGAAGTCCCTTTTTAGGATGTGGAGCTGGCTAGTCTATTGACTGTAAAGAGTGCAACAAGCATCACAAAGACAAGGCCAAGGACTTTGGGGTGGAAGAGTGTTTTAAAGAAGTCTTCTTCTTGTCCTGATGCAGGGATCTCTCCTCCAGGTGTTGTTGGTGTTCCTGCTCCTTCTGCAAATCCTGGGACTCCTCCTGATTCTGCTATTGCTTTAAAGAAGCTGCCAAAGCCGATGATTAATACAAATGCAGCGATCCACCAGATGATAAAGAGGTTTTCTGGTTTTTTGACTGCGGCCATTACTGTGGTCTCTTCGATGCCAATGGTCATGATAGCGAGCATAAAGAAGACTAAGAATACCATAAGCACGACAAAGAATGGCGCCATGATTTGGATGCTGCGAATCGCAATAGGACTAAACATCGCCATAAATGCAAGAAGTAGCGCTACCATCGCATGCAGTGCTTTGTTATTGCCCAGTGCCTTGGTGTATCCTAGTACAGCATACACCAATATCCATACGAGCAGGAATGGAAAGATAATATTGAAGTTGTACAAGAGTCCAAGGTTGATGGGTGCTGCCATGGTTACTTGCCAAACAGGAACTTGCGAGCAGCCTCCTGACGTTCGGCGTATGGTCTTGTGTCTGTGGTGCCTTCATCGCTGACAACGAAGTACACAATCACGCCAAAGACCAAAAGGATGACGATGAGATCCTGTAATTGTGGATCAAGCAAAATGGGGAAGTAATACCCAAACCACTGGAGTGGCTGATATCCGGCCGCAAGCAGGAAAAAGTAGCCGACGGCGAGAACCGAGATGATGGCAGCCAAGGTCTGTAGGATTCCGCCAAGGGGAGCAAGACCAAAAAGCCCAAGCAGGATCATCAAGAGGACGAACGCGATCGCGAGCACCGTGATGCTCGGGATGGCATTGTTGATGATGGTAACAGGGTCTGGCTGGATTCCCATAAAGTGGGGGAAGATGAAGAGCAGTGCGATGACAAGGGAGATGACAATGGGGACATTTGTTTTTTTGCCGTCCTTTCCCTTAAAGACATCCATAGTAGACGTGATTGCATAGACAACCGCAAACACCAACAAAAACGGCAAGAAGATATCATAGATGCCATACCGTATAGCGACATTGGCAAAGGTCGATCCGAATTGTGAGAATGGGGTTGCGACTTGGAATAGCATCGTGTCACCTCTGACAGATCCACTGGCCAGACCCAGTTATATAAATGTTTCTAAGAAGCTTTATAATAGCCCGTCGTGGAAGGTGCCTATGGTAAAGGCACATAAAATGATTGACGAGAAGGAGTTCATCGCCATTCGTAAGGATTTGGAGGATTTTGAAGAGAAGCGTGAGGATCTTATTAGAAAGTCAAGGGATATCATCACACAATCAAAAGAGATTATCTACGCGCTGCAGCGAGGCGATCATGCAAAGGCAACGTCTCTTCTTCCAGCAATAACAAAGGCCGTGCACAGCCTCCCGGACAAGTCATATGATACAGGTATGGCAGATGTTGCGGTTCAGGAATATGTGGAGGCTGCAATGTTCTATGAGGTGGTTGTAGAAAAACACCTTCCCACAAGAAAGGATCTTGGGGTGGATACCAATGTATATCTTATGGGCCTGTGTGATCTCACGGGTGAAGTCCTGCGCAGGGCAATCAAGGCAGTGATTGAAAAAGACTATTCCCTTTTCAAAGAACTCAAGGCATTAGTTGATGAAATCTGGGGCCAAGTTCTCTTGCTTGAACTACGAAACAGCGAGCTGCGTAAGAAATCTGATCAAGTAAAGTATGCAGTCAAGCGTTTTGAGGAAGTGGAGTATGATCTGCACATGAAGGGTATGATCAAGGAATTTAGTCAGGCAACGTGATACCCAGATAGACAAGGACGATCTCGATGATTGCTAGTGATGTTGCCCAATTGGTTTTCTTTAGATGCACCATAGTTGTTAGCGCAAAGAGATTCGCTATCGCGATAATGAACATAATGGGTCGAAGCATCATTGGAACAGTCATGAGGATGTCACGATTTAAACATTTGAGAACTTTGAATAACCCTCGCTGCGCTCGGGTTTTCAAAGTTCTCAGGACCTCGTCTCCGTCGATAAGCAAAGGTATCTATACGAGTTTATCGTCGATATAATAGACGACAAAAATGACATTCTTGGACGATAAAAAAGAGGTGAAGCAGATGGACTTTAAGACCATGACTCTGATGGATGAATACGTGAAAATCTGGGATGAGGTCCAACGCCAACTCAATGTCAAGGGATACCTCGTCACCAAAGGTGTCATTCAGGATGTCACATTCATTGATGTGAACGTTGGCCGAAAGAGGTACTACAAGGAAAAGAAAGCAAAGAAGGAAGGCAAGACCATCGAGTACACGCCAAAGCAACTTGCCCATATCGACAAGGACGGAACTTTTGCAGTCAAAGGCAACCTTACAGGGACGCAGGACCTATGTGATGACGGCGCAAGAGGCAGGCGTACAACTGCAAATCACCACCTACTTTTATATATCCTCTAGAAAAGCTCCGTCGGTATGTTACGGACGCACACGTGCGGTGAACTGCGGATGTCTGATGACACCAAGATAGTTTCGCTCTGCGGCTGGACCCATAGCAGGCGGGATCATGGAGGTATTATCTTCATCGACCTACGGGATCGGTATGGACTCACGCAAGTGGTGTTCGACCCCTCGCATAACAAGGCCGCTCATCAAGAAGGTGAGAAGCTTCGTAGGGAGGATGTGATTCGCATCACCGGAAAGGTGCGCCCAAGAGGGCCGGATCTTGAGAATCCAAAACTCGCGACAGGACAGATCGAAGTCCTCATCGATCAATTTGAGATGATTGGTAAGGCCGATACTCCTCCAATCGAGATTGATGATCACAAGCCTGCGTCTGAAGAGATGCGTATGAAGTATCGCTATTTGGATCTGCGACGGCCAAGTATGATCAATAATTTTATCGTGAGACACAAGGCAGCGCAGTCCGCAAGAAACTTCCTTTCAAACAATAAGTTTATCGAGGTCGAAACGCCGCTTCTTATCAAATCGACTCCTGAGGGGGCGCGTGATTATGTTGTTCCAAGCAGAGTCCATCCTGGGAAGTTCTATGCCCTCCCGCAGTCTCCGCAGCTTTACAAACAGATCTTGATGGTGTCAGGATTCGACAGATACTTCCAGTTGGCAAAGTGTCTGCGTGATGAGGATATGCGCGCGGATCGCCAGCCAGAGTTCACGCAGATCGATCTTGAGATGTCATTTGTGCACGAGGAGGATGTCTTCAAGATCATTGAGGGTCTTCTTAGGCAGATGTGGAAAGAGGCAGTCAATATCAACATCCAAACCCCGTTCATCCGTCTGCCGTATGAAGAGGCGCTGGATCGTTTTGGTTCTGACAAGCCAGATCTGCGGTTTGGGATGGAACTTATCAACCTAAACGACGCTGTAAAGGGTTCATCATTTGGCGTCTTTAATAGCATCCTTGAGCACAGTGGTCTGATCAAATGCATCGTGGTCCCAAAAGACCTTAGCAGAAAGGACATTGACGAGCTTACGCAGTTCGCGATGCAGTTTGGTGCTAAGGGTCTTGCGTGGATGAAGCGTACAGAAAAGGGCTTTGAGTCAAGTATTGTAAAGTTTTTCTCAAACGATATCTTGCAAAAGATTCAGGACAAGACACAGGCAAAAGCAGGCGAGACGCTCTTGTTTGTGGCGGACAAATCCGCCATTGCCAATGACGTACTCGCCCGTTTAAGGAACCGTCTTGGAAAAGAACTGTCTTTATACGACGAAAAAGTGCTCAAGTTCTGCTGGATTGTTGATTTCCCTCTCTTTGAGTGGAATGATGATGAGGGGAAGTGGGATACCAAGCATCATATGTTTTGTGCTCCAAAGGCAGAGCACATTCCGTTCCTCAAATCCGATCCTGGCAAGGTCTACGCAACCCTCTATGACGTCGTCCTTAATGGCACCGAGCTTGGATCCGGGTCCATTCGCATCAGTGATCCAAAGTTGCAGGAGGATGTAATGAGCGTTGTCGGTTATCCAAAAAGGGAGGCCGAGCGTAGATTTGGTTTCTTGCTTGAAGCGTACAAGTACGGTGGTCCGACGCACGGCGGGATTGCGCTGGGATTCGACCGCTTAGTGGCGCTCATGCTCAGCCTTGATGATATTCGTGAAGTCGTGGCATTCCCAAAGACCAAGTCTGCCGAATGTTTGATGGACAATTCCCCAAGCGAAATAACCGAAAAGGAATTCAAAGAGTTGAGTATCAAAGTTGACGTTGCTAGAAAACGTGTAACATCCCGAGCCGAAGGCGAGGGATGATTAAACGTTTTTCATAAGAAGTAAAACGCCGAATAGATAACAACAACGCTCACAATTCCAAATGCAATGGACTTTTTCTCAGAAGCAATTCGTGCAGCCTGCTCTGCGCCAAATGCCATCAGAAGGTAGAGATAAAACGGAATAACGCTCACAATCAGGTTGGGAATGGCTGCATTATCAAGTATCCATTCAAGCAAGAAGAGCGCAACATAGGTCACGATTGTGAGTGGAATTGCGGAAAACAAGACTAATGTTGATACGGTGTGCCAGAATTTGACAAGAGGCATCTCTGAACCAAAGAGTCTGGACAAACCAAACAACGCGATAATCAGTCCTGCATAGAGCACAAGATACCACGCATAGCTCTGCGGTGTGGTGAAGACCTCATCATATGTAAGAGGCAATGACAACAAGAAGACGCCAAGGAAGAAATTCACACGTGCCCATTTCCATGAGCTGAATGTGCGCAATAGTTCGATGCTTGCTTCATTAAAGAGCAGTGCGTTCCAGTGTCGAAGTTGTTGGTTTAGGGTCATGGTTGGAAAAACGTCCATGAGAATTCTTTTAGGTAATCATGTGTTTCTCCGATATATTTAACTATTGGTTTGTGTGGCACGTGTTCAAGGGCGTAGTTGAGTACA
>JACQSU010000034.1 GCA_016211165.1 Candidatus Woesearchaeota archaeon
ATTGGTTCTGGAGGAGCAGGAAACAACATGGTCAGCTGGCTCTTCCGCAAAGGCATCAAAGGAGCCGAGATCCTCGCCTGCAACACAGACCAACAACACCTCAAAATCAGCGAAGCTGACAAGAAATTCTTAATCGGCAAAGGACTCACTCGAGGGCTTGGATGCGGAGGATTCCCAGAAAAAGGAGCAGAAGCAGCACAAGAAAGCCTCAATGACATCAAAATGTCACTCAAAGACGCAGACATGGTCTTTGTCTGCGCAGGAATGGGCGGAGGAACAGGCACAGGCTCGGCGCATGTGATTGCGCAAGTCGCCAGGGATGTTGGCGCAATTGTCATAGGCACTGTTACTATGCCATTTAACATTGAACGAGCACGTGTTGACAAGGCTGAGCAAGGCTTGAGAGCTTTGCGCGAAGTGGCCGACACGGTCATCGTGATTGACAACAACCGACTTGTCCAGATCGCAGGCAACCTGCCCATCCAACAGGCATTTGCGGTTGCAAACGAACTTGTAGCAACAATGATCAAAGGCATCGTCGAAACCATCGCAGTGCCATCACTGGTGAATTTGGACTATGCTGATGTCAAAGCCATCATGAAGAATGGCGGCGTCGCCGTCATCGGCGTCGGCTCAAGCGATACCAATAATCGGGTTGAAGAAGCATGCAGAGGTGCCCTCACAAACCCGCTTCTTGACATCAACTATGAAGGAGCGACAGGCGCACTCATCCACATCTGCGGCGGACCAGACATGACTCTTGATGAGATCAACAGAGCCGGCGAACTCGTAACCGAGTCGCTTGACGAAGACGCCAATGTCATCTGGGGCGCACGCGTCGCAGACGACATGAAAGGCAAACTCACCGTGATGACTATCATCACCGGAGTCCACAGCCCCTGGGTCGTCGGACGAGACAGCTTGAGAGGATCACTACCCAACACATTCGCTCGAAAGGAAACGCAACGCTTCCAGGAAATCAGCGAAGAACTGGGCATCGAGATCATCCGGTAAAAAGAGGGGCTAGCACCCCTCTTTTGAACTCCCCAAAGGCGAGAATAATGAAAAACAAAAAAACGTTTAAGATGCAAACAACGCGAACATCATTAAACGTTTTTTCATGGTCACCCCTTGGTCTTTGTGGTGCATTCTTGCCTTCATCAGTTTACCACCCCCAATGTATCCGATGAAGGCAACCACGGGGGGGTCGGGGCAACCCGCCCCCTATTTTTCTTTTGAAAAACGCTTAATGTCGGCCTCTGGCCGACTTAAGCCTTTTTTCCATTATCAATAAAAAGGGCTGAACTTGACGCAGCCCATGACCTTATATCTCATCGGCATTGGACTTTGTGATGAGAAGGACATTTCCGTTAAGGGACTTGAGATTGTAAAGAATGCTCGTGCGGTGTATGTTGAGCAATACACCAATGTATTGCAGGTAGGAGTGGATCGACTAGAAACACTCTATGGACGCAAGGTAGAGATTGCAGCTCGCGAGGACATTGAGAAACGAGGCGGGGAGATCATTGCATCTGCTCGGGACACGGATGTTGCAATTCTAATTGTTGGTGATGTGTTCTCTGCGACGACGCACAGCGATCTATACCTTCGTGCGCGACAGGCTGGTGTTGCTGTTCACGTCGTGCATAATGCTTCGGTGATGACTGCTATTGGAGCAACGGGATTGTCATTGTACAAGTTTGGCAAGACTGCCAGTGTGCCGTTCTACTCCTCGGAGCATCCCGTGGATACACCGTACACGATCCTTTCTGAAAATCTCTTGCTTGGAATGCATACCCTGATGTTGCTTGACTTGGATCCAAAGACTCGACGCTTTATGACGATCAGCGAGGCAATTGTGGAACTGCGACGCATGGAAGAGCGCAAGGAAAACCACATCATCCGCGACAACACCCTTGTTGTTGGATGCGCGCGACTCGGATGTCCTGATTCGCGCATCGCCTTTGGAACACTTTCGGAGATTGAAAAGATTGACTTTGGAAAACCACCATCTTGCTTGATCATACCTGGACAGATGCACTTTATGGAAGAAGACGTGCTAAGGACTTTCAATAGAGAACTTTGAATAACCCCTCGCTGTGCTCGGGCTTTTCAGGAAGGACTTTGAAAACCGACCGAAGGGAGGTTATTGAAAGTCCTTCTTCCAAAGACAACAATCCCTGCACTAGTTGATGCAGGCGCCCTATTCCTTACACATTGCGCCATAGGGCGTTGTTGTGCAACCCTTAGGACAGCGGCGATTATCAGAAGCAACCTCATTCTCGACGCACTTAAAGTCAGTCAAAATACCACTCAGGCATGTGTTTCGGTGCACCTGCTTATTGCCCTCTGCATCAAATGTGCGCACAACACCCTTGGAATCCTCACTGCACGTGTTGCTAAACTCCTCATAGACCGGAGCGTCTGTCACATTGGCAAGCTCCTCGGTCTTCACCGGCTCCGTGATATCGATAACCTCGCCGTCGGCAGACTCATCTTCGGATTCATCAGAGACATCTTCGCTATCTTCAGTTATTTCCTCGACATCAGCAGAGCCATTGCCTGTAAGCGCATTTGACTTGGCACAACCAGAAACAAGCAACATCGAGCCGATGATGCCGATAAGCACGAAGATGCGCCAATTCATACCACGAAAGAATCACGACCTTGTTTAAATACCTTTGGATGGGAAAGGGGGTGGCCCCTTTTGAACCCCATCGACGAGAAATGAGCCAATCCAAGCGCGGAACATTTTTAAAGATCCTGCGACTCTGCCGACATGGTGCATCTGCATATCAATGGAGGGCACCCAATATGCTGGGGTCGCATAACCTGGTAGTGCGCTAGCCTGCTAAGCTAGTTTCCTTCGGGATTTCCGAGTTCAAATCTCGGCTCCAGCGTCAACAATCGTTTAATCCGCCTGTGCGGCGACTTACACGATTTTTTACTGATCCAGAAGCATTAAAAGAACACAAGGACGGGCTTGCGTATGCGAGGATCATCCATTCTTATCTTACTCATTATTGTAGGCCTAACACAGGGGGCCCCGGATTACACTGACCTGCAAAGCTTAGTGATCGATGTGGACGTGCAAGGAGCACTGCGATTAGCGCCGCTTAGCGATCGAGCGCGCATCCTCAATGTCACAACGGACCTCTACTTCCACCCAATTGATGATGGAGGCACCAACGTGCTTTCATTAACAACAACACCCACGGCTCTACAGATCGACGACAAAATCAGGTACATATGGGAGCGGCCGACTGAGACGCGACTTTCCTATACCGCGAACGCGCGCGTCAAGACAACACCAACGCAGACGCGGGTTGGGACGAAAGCACCGTTCCCCATCCCTGCAAGCTCCATTCCCATCGAATTGCGCCCTTACCTTAGCCCCACAACACTCGCGGACTACGAAGACCCTGCCATCACAAATCTTGCATGGGAACTCTCCGCAGGAGAGGATGATCTCTACACGGTTGTGAACAAACTCGCTACCTGGGTGCATGATAATGTCAAATATGATCTGTCCACAACTACCGTGAGCGCGAGCATCAAAGCAAGCCAGGTGCTGCGCGACCGCGCAGGCGTATGTGACGAGCTGACCAACCTGTTCATCGCACTTACTAGAGCTATTGGTATTCCGGCACGATTCATCAGCGGCCTTGCATACACAAACAGCGACGAATTCCTTAATCCTTGGGGAGCGCACGGATGGGCAGAAGTCTATTTTCCTGGAACAGGATGGGTCGCATTCGATCCAACATTCGGCCAATACGGATGGGTCGACGCATCCCACATCAAACTCAAGGAATCCCAGGACGCAAGCGAACCATCAACCAAGGTACAGTGGACAGGAACAGACACGGACCTCTCACTAGAGGCTCTTGACCTTGATGCACGCGTCATCGAAATAGGACCACGCATCCCAGCAAGCATCGCACTTAGTATCGAACCAAGCCACGAACGCGTCCGCATTGGATCACACAATAGCATCCTTGTCATCACCGAGAACCCCAAGACGTTCTACCAAAGCGTTGCAGTCCGCATCGCAAACACGCAAGGCGTTGATGTCATGGGGGCGCGAGAACAAGTATTGTCCTTAGCTCCTGGCCAGAGCAAAGCCGTCACGTTTATCGTGCACGTCGATCCTGATCTTGACCCACAATTCCAATACACATTCCCCATCCTTGTTACGACCGAACGCGGCCAAAATGCCAGCACCGTCTTTTTTGCGGACTCCAGATCCGAGCAACGCACAAGCGCGTCAATTAGCATCAATGCCACAACGACCCATACCAGCAGCATCTCGTGCGCAGCAATCCCTGTGCGCATCCGCGCACCGAATCCCGTACTCATCGAGTGCGTCATCAATACATTGACAGGAAAGGGAGAACTGTGCGCAGGGACGCAATGCGTCGGTGTCTTTGGGACTACACCTCAAAAAGCACGACTACGAATCAAAGATACAGATCCCGGGGAGAAAACCATCAGCATCACACTCAAGGATGAAGAAGGATCACGAAACGCAATCGCACGATATATCATCGCCGATGTCTCGACACTTCGCATCGAAGCGAATGTGACCCCTGACGTGGGATTTGATCAGACTGCAACACTTCGAATCTTGCTTTCACAGACCAGTGTCAGCATCCCACAGCGCATCGTCGTTTCCTTACATTCTCCAACCGTGAATGCCGAATATCCCATCGACACATTCATTGGATCACACCGACTTGATATAAGCATCCCAGGCAAACACCTAGCCGTGGGAGAGAACACACTTCGCGTTGTAGCCGAATGGCAGGATGAAAACGGAGCACACCATATAACAGAGACTCACGTACGCACAACACTTGCATCAGTCACGCTGTGGCAAAGCATCCAGATTGCTCTTGAGCGCCTCGGGAATTGGATACTCACATGGGTGGGATGATCATTTTGCGTGAGGCTTCCGGCAATCTCCACTCCTTGATCTGCCAGCACATGCGAAGTCTTGCCGTCCCACACCACAATCCCAAGCAATCGCCTCGAAACTGATCGCGCATGTTCCCTACTTTAGCCGCGTCCCACAATGATGACAGAAATTCGATGTCACGTACACAGGAATATTGCATCGTGGACAGAACGTGACCTGGGGATGCTTGGCAAGGGATTTGTCGAGACGCTCAATGTCCTTTTTGATGCCGCCACCGACGTATGATTGCGCCAGGCGAAAGACGCCGACCACGATAAAGATTAGGCCCACATAGAAAAAAAACATGAATTTGGGCATCCTCCACGAAACCAGGGAAACAATCACACCAACAAGCACAAAAACCCAGGACGGCACACCCTGCATCTAGGCACCCCTGATCTTCTTTTTCTTACCCATATAAGACTGAAGCTTTGCAGGGATGGCCACGGAACCATCCTTACCCTGGAAGTTCTCCAGAATAGCTACAAGTGCGCGGCTTGTTGCGATCGCAGTGCAATTGAGCGTGTGGACCAACTCCTTTTTCCCACCTTCTTTTCCAAACTTGATGTTGAGGCGACGGGCTTGGTAATCTGTGCAGTTTGAGCCAGAGACAACCTCCTTAAACACCCCTGCACGCGGCATCCACGCATTAATATCATACTTCTTCGCAGCGACCGTGCCAATATCACCTGTGCAGATGTTGACCACCTGATACGGAATGCTAATCCCTTGCCAAAGATCTTCAGTGTTTCGGATCATCTCCTCATGGAATCTGGGAGAATCCTGTGGCTTACACAGGATGATCTGCTCAACCTTCCAGAACTGATGCCTGCGAAAGAGCCCGCGTTCATCAATGCCGTGAGCACCGACCTCCTTGCGAAAACACGGAGAGACACAGACGAGCTTTATAGGAAGACGCTCCTCGGGGATGACCTCATCTTGCCACATCGCTATTAGGGGATGCTCACTTGTCGCGATCAGATAGAGGTCTTCGCCCTCGACTTTATACATCACACTACCAAAATCACCAAGATCTGTTACGCCAGCATACGACCTGTGATTCATCAAGAGCGGCGGCTCGATGAATGAGTAACCTTTCTTTGTGAGGGCATCGATCGCGTAACGAATAAGCGCCTGATTAAGCAAGGCGATCTCGCCTTGCAGAAAATAGAAACCAGCGCCAGCGATCTTTGTAGCTCGCTCAAAATCAGCGCCGCCCAAGGACTCTGCGACCTCTGCGTGCGGCATGAGATCAAAAGAAGGTTGTTGCGGCTTTCCGAATGAGCGAATCACGACATTCTCAGTATCGTCTTTTCCATAAGGAACGTCATCAGCCAAGAGATTGGGCAAACGCATCATGCATGCATCAAGCTGTGCCTTGTACTTGGCCTCTTTGGCCTTGAGATCCTCAAGACGCTTTGGTAGAAGCTTCATCTCATCGAACTTTGCTTTCGCATCCTTACCCTCGCGCTTAAGTTTCGCGATGTCGACAGTGATCGCATTCTTTGTCGCCATCAGCTGATCAGCAGCATACTTTGCCTCACGCCACACCTTGTCAAGCTCGATTGTTTCGTCGAGGAGTTTGATGAGACGCTCATCCTGCCTGCGCCCATAGTTCTTACGAACGGCATCTGCATTCTCACGGATAAGACGAATATTTATCATGTAATAGATGGATTGGGGTGGTTATAAAAGACTTACTCTGCGTCGATGAACATTTGCGAGATTGACCCGCGAAGCTCGCCAAGCTCAATGCCTTTATTGCCAGTTAAATCCAATTGAATCTTATAAAGCAGGTGCTCTTGCCAATGATCTGGATTCAGACACCTGGCAGCCGCGATGATACCGTGCGATGTGCGGTCATGGAACGCGATCCACGATCTTGCGACATCGTATTCATGCCGCAACCACTCAATAAGTTTATGCTCCTTTTGAGAGAGCGGACCAAGATCATAGACCTCACCAGTAAGCGACACATATTTCATAGCACATCGTGCGCACGAATGCTTTTAATGTTTACTGACAGTGCTAGTCGTAGAAGAATACGCTATACACTTGATGCATTTGTTGAAGCATTCCTCGTCGAGTTTGCAGAGATGTTCACTGTAATATTCACCTTAGGAAGGAGCTTAATTCCTGGCGCGCAATCAAACTCCACCTTTTCAAAATACCCTGGATAATACGCAACCAAGAAATCCTTGACCTTTGGGACGTCGGTGGCGTTTTCATTGATGCCGACCTTTTGACGAGTGCGTACGAACAAGGTGTTTGACTTGATACAGTCCAAAGAAGAGCCTGCCTTAAGAATGTCCTTGCCGCCACAGTAGATGCCTGCGAGGACACGCGTATTAAGTGTGACCACTAGTGCTCCCTTGATTCTTGGCCTGACATCTCTATACAATGGGAAATCCTGCTCACCATCATTTTGGAGCTTGATTCTTAGGATTCCACGTTCAAGTGAACAGCCTACACCGCGAATGAATCCATCATCTTTTTCGATGAAGATAGGGATGGTTTGTTCATCGATCTTCTCATCCTCATCCGATGCAAGCGCTTCGCTAAACGATTCGCGCTCGGAGGGACGCAGGTACGCATCGCCATCGAAATACGTCACTGAACGAACGAGTTTAAGCGGTTTCACAAACTTTTTTGAAACTTCGAAGATCACTGCATCACGATCGCTCTGGGCAAGCGTGAATGACTGAGTCTTGCCACCAAAAGTCGCCGTCACTTCAGACTTGTTGCCTCCAGCGCTCTTGATTAAGTGCACATCAACGCGATCAGGCTTGACCTCAACAGGAGTTTCTATTAGCAGCTCATCAGAAGGCTCTGCTGAGACATTTTCTTGTCCACTCAGAGTCTGATTCTCAATTTGTGCAATAATATCGGAGACATTGAGCAATGCAGAATCCTTTTGGACTGTAGGCGTATCGTTTTTAACAACCTTTGACACATTCTTAGCCTTAAGCGATGGAGGACGCGCGCAGGCGGCGATAAGGAGTAAGATGATGCAGACAAGAATCCATTTACGCATATGACGACGATGCCCAAGACACTATAAAAACATTGTGAAGACAAAAAGGGGGCTGTGCCCCCTTTTGAACCCTCCTGAAAACGAGATCCGTCTTCTGGACCTATAGGCAGTTGACGACTTATAGCCAGTTGATTAAATATATGAACAATAGAATC
>JACQSU010000036.1 GCA_016211165.1 Candidatus Woesearchaeota archaeon
ATCTCTACAACATCTCGATGATTGAGTTTGTGGTCCTTGCCAACAGTTCTCTTTGTCCGTACATCGATTGCTCTGATGAAGTTCTTGCCAAAGTCTGTGTGCAATCGAAAGGCAAAGTCAAGGGCAGTTGATCCTGGCGGCATCCAAAAGCAGTCAGGCAGCACATTGCCATCCTTGTCTTCTAATTTTCCAACGCCTCCAGGATAGATAGCGATGTAGCCTAGCAACTCAAGCACTGCTCGATCAAGTACCTGCTGCACACCAGTGCCTTTGAAACGCGCCAAGACATTGGTACGGATGAATTCCAAGGCAGAAATCTGCTTCTCGCTTAATTTGGAGGCGTCCTTTATCACAAAGTCAGCGTTTCCAGGCACATAGTCAATAAGCCCTGCCTTCGCCGCTGTCTTGAGCGCCAATTCTGATTCTGCGGAGCATGGAATAAAGATCCTGTCAGGGAAATCACGAATAAGTCGTTCATGATTGGCCATTGCTCCAGGAACATCAACTTTGTTGCATGCGATAATCATGGGTTTTGTCCTGCGTCGCAATTCCGTGCCAAGATGGTATAGATTATCCTCACTCCATTCTGTTGGCTTCTCACGATTGAGGCCAAGTCGTGTAATTGCTGTATCACACATCTCCTCCGTGACCTTAAATGCGCTTAGCTGCTTGGCAAGGGCCTTGTGCAGGCTTTGTTTTTCTTGTACAATTAACCGAGAAAATCTGTCCCATCCTTTCTTGATGATGCCTGTGTACCACATATCGAGTTCATACTCCAAAAAAGTCACGTCTTTGGCCGGATCATATGAAAGCGGCTCAACCGGTTCGCCTGTCTCATTCACACTCCCCGATACGTCAATGACGTGCATGAGGACATCCGCCTGTCGCAAGTCGTCAAGAAACTGATTTCCCATGCCAAGACCTTGATGAGCTCCTGGGACAAGGCCGGCGACGTCCAGCATGTCAACAGGTACGAAGCGATTTTCTTCAAGACAGTAGCCAAAGCGTGGATTGCATTGTTTGCCAAAGTCCTTGTCCGCGCATGCAATCCTAACAAAGCCGACACCATGGTTGGGCTTAATAGTCGTGAAGGGATAGTTGGCAATTTCTGCTTCTGCTAGTGTTGCTGCCCGAAAGAAGGTGCTTTTGCCGCAGCTTGGTTTTCCAACGATTCCAATGAGCATGGAAAAGGGGAAGGTTCCCTCTCTTTTAAACTCCCCCTTTGCAGGGGGTTTTAAAAAGGGGCACGCCTTTTTTCGGGGGATTTAAAAGGGGGCAAAGCCCACTTTTTTCTATGGTGATGTTTCGTCATCGTCTTGCTGACAAGGCCATTGTGTGGGAGCCAGAAATGCTCACCGTCGTCTCAAAGGACGTCTTTTCATTAGAGTACCTCTACGTTGTCTTGCACGAGTGGCTTATCGAGCACGGATGGTGTGATCGGTTTGATGCAAAGTTTCGTGAGACATATTATGAGCAGCGGGATTTTGGTGGTGGTCCTCGGGAGCTGTGGATTCGGTGGCGTATGACAAGGGCTCCTGCCAGTCGATGGATGAAGGATCCTCTTTTTACTGCTGAGCTTGATTTTGATATGCATGCGTTAGGTGTCAAGCCAACCGAAGTCGTGGTTAAGGGCCGCAAGCTCGGAGCAGACACTGGCGAGATGGAGGTCAAGTGCAGAATCCGTCTTCTCTATAATAAGAAGTATCAGGGTACGAATTTTCTTAAGAATCTCATCAAGTACGCATCAAAGCGGATGTTCAAGCCACGCATCGACGCGCATCAAAAGGAGCTCTATAACGAGCTTACAGAACTCCAAGAAGCTCTCAAGACGTATTTTATGATAGAGACTTATCTTGATGAGCCTCAGCTTGAGCGGTTCCATCTGACAAGATCGCAGGAGAACCTCTAAAAAAACGTTTAAGATTCGAGCCGAAGGCGAGGATCATTAAACGTTTTTTGGGCAGGCACTTTTATATATCGATTCCGTCGGAATGCCTGCATGGCTGATGTATATCTGCAGAAGGTCACTCAAAAAGTTGGCACCATCCGTTTTCATGGCGTCGTTGATCTGAATGGGTTTCTTAAGATGATGCGGGATTGGCTTATTGACCACAAGTATCTCTTTTTTGAGAGGGAGTTCAAGTCAAAGATCAATCCGGAAGGTGTGAAAAAGGAGATTTCGTGGACTGCGTATCTGGAGGCAACCGAATACGCCAAGTATACGATCGACTTGACTATGATCTTTTTGAATTGTATCGATGTTGAGGTGGTTAAAAATGGACAGAAAATCAAGCTCACAAGCACAAGGGGGCTTATTGAGATTGCCTGTACCTGCGAGCTTGATCCGTTCAAGAGGTTTGGTGGAAATAAATGGTTGCAGGCTTTGCAGGATTGGTATCATAAATACATTATTAAGCGGGAGATTCTCTTTATTCATCTTGATGGGTTGTATTATCACACGCTCAAGTTGCAGCGTGCGATAAAGGAATACCTCGAATTTGAGGCCAAGACAAGCGCGAAGTAAGATGGCTGAGACCGAGACAATTGTTGAGGATCGGAAGATTACGTATGAGGGACTCTTCTCCGTATCAGACCTCTATAGGCTCATTGATGAGTACTTTGCAAAGATTGGGTATGATAAAGTTGAGGTCAAGAATGTCGAGGTGGTCAAGCCTGAGGGAAAGTTCATCGAGATCCGTCTGGAGCCGTATAAGACGATTACGGATTACGTGAGGTATGTGGTAAGCGTTCGTATTATCTGCTCCGAGATCAAGGAAGTTGAGATTAAGCGCGATGGTCATAAGTTGCGTCTCAATTCTGGCAAGGCGCAGATCATTGTGAATGGGTACCTGCTTACGGATTGGGAGGGCAAGTGGGAGTCAAAGCCAGTCTATTATGTTCTGCGGGCGCTTATGAATAAATACGTGTTTCAACCTATCACAGGCAAGTACAAGGGCGAGATCGCCCAAAACTGTGAGCAACTTGTCTCAAATATCAAGGCGTTCTTGAATTTGTATCGGTATTAAAAAGTCACCCGAACAATCCTTCGATATCTTCCCGTGTCAGCTGTTTTATTATTCCTGCATCGACAGTTATAAGGTCTTTGACAAGTTCCTGCTTGGATTCCTGAAGTGTAAGGATTTTCTCTTCAATGGAGTCCTTCATGATCATCTTGTAGACAAATATGGGTTTTGTTTGGCCGATTCTGTGCGTCCGATCAATTGCTTGCATCTCAATGGCAGGATTCCACCACGGGTCAACGATAAACACGTAGTCTGCGGATGTCAGGTTAATGCCAAGTCCGCCTGCCCTGAGGCTTATAAGGAAGAGTTTTACTGTTTCATCCTGTTGAAAGTTCTCGACTTGTGTCTGACGGTCGCGTGTTGATCCATCGAGATAGGCATATGGAGTTTTTGTGCGATCAAAGTGCGATCGGAACAGTTTGAGCATGCTTACAAATGATGAGAACACGAGCACCTTGTGCCCTTCTTCCATGATCTCTTGAACCTGTTCGATGATTGTGTCGAACTTGCCGGATTGGCCAGTATATCTTTGGTCATAGAGTGCTGGATGGTTGCAGATTTGGCGAAGGCGCATCAAACCTTCAAGTATTTTTATGCGAGACTTTGCCACGCCATTATCTCGGATTTTCTGAATGATCTCATATCTGAATTTTTGCTTGACTGCATCGTAGATCTCACGCTGTTTCTCGTCCATCTCGCACCATACCGTGGTTACCTGTTTTGGAGGCAGCTCTTTGGCAACAGCATCCTTTGTCCTTCGGAGCAAGAATGGATTGACGATGCCCCGAAGCGCTGCAGTCTTTGCTTTGTCTTTTTGTTGTTCTATGGACTTGGTGAATGTGTTTATGAAATAATCCTTGTTTCCGAGCAGTCCAGGGTTTGCAAATGCAAACTGAGACCATAAATCCAGGGAGGTGTTTTCGATTGGTGTTCCTGTGAGCACAAGTCGATGCTTGGCTTCTAATCTGTGGATGCTCTGTGTTGATTTTGCAAGCGGGTTTTTGATGTTTTGTGACTCGTCAAGAATCGCATAATTGAAGCGGTATCCCAAGAATATGTCTTCATCGTTACGTATTGTTGCATAGGTGCTGATGATGATGTCTGGTTTTTCTCGTAGGATGTTTTTGATGTTAGATTCGCGGTCATTGCCGTGATGCACAAGCGCCTTCAGCTCAGGGGCGAACTTTTTTATTTCAGCAACCCAATTAAAGATAAGGGTTTTTGGTACGATAACAAGGGATATATTGCTGCTCCCTTGTTCCTTTTCATAGAGAAGAATGGCGAGCACTTGGAGTGTTTTTCCAAGACCCATCTCATCAGCTAGACAACCTCCTACGCCAAACTCGCGCAGGAAGTGGAGCCAGTCGTATCCTGCCTTTTGGTAGTCGCGAAGCGATCCGCTGATGCCTTTTGGCAGAGCCGTTTCCTTCACGTGCTCAAAGGAGCGAAGCTTTTGCTGCAGCGTCTTGTATGCGGCGTCGACTCTGTTGGATTGCGATGCGCCGATGATCGCTTCCACCAGGGCAACTTGCGATCGTGCGGCTTTGAATCCCTGATTGTATGTGCCAAGCAGGCCAGTCACTCCTGCAAGTTTGTCAAGCCACCTTTTTGGCATTGCGCATATGGTTCCATCATCGAGTTTTATGAATCTTTCAGCTTTGGCAAGGGCATCAAAGACGGCGCTTGCAGGGATCTCCTCATCGCCTATCTGTGCTTGAGTCTTTATGTCAAACCAGTCCATCTCGCTTTTGACACTCACCGAGAACTGAACCTCTCCAGGCCTTAGCCTATAGCGAACAAGGTCGCCCTCCCCGAATATCTCAAACCCTCCGCTTTTTAGCGAAGGCAAGATATTCGAGAGCCATTCAAGTGGGTCCATATCTATGGAGAAGCGCTTGTCAGTTTCAAGAAGACCGTTCTTCAGAATATGTTCTCGAATAGCTGATTCTGTTTCGCGATCGCGAACTATCCTGTAGAGCCTGTTATCCTTTCCCCTGTGTATCAGGTCATGCTTTCGGTCAGCTGATACCTCATTGTTTCCGTATAGAAACCTCAACTCTACGGAGATGGTTCCTTCAGTCTCACGCAATAGGAGCCGCGGGGTTGGTTTGATCGTAGTCTGCTCTTGAATCTGTTTTGATCGTGGAAGCAAGAAGCTTCCGCCATCGCTTAGTTTTAGGGCGCTCTGTTCTATGAACTCATTGATTTGTTTGGCTGGAATAATCGCTCCAGACATTGCGGAGATATCTTTCACCATTAGTGGGTTGGGAGTTTCTACCTCTGCGAGGTGTACGATGTTTTTTTCTTTCCAGGAAATCCAGATGTGAGATGGTGAGAAAAGGACTCGGAGTCCTTGTTTTGGCTCAATCAGTCTGCTATCGATTCTATATCCAAATGTGAATTGGTATTCTCCTTTAACATGCTCGATGGTTGATTCAGGTACAGCTTTGTTCTGTTCGATGACGGAATTAATGAAAAACTGGGGGTCACTTGCATGCGTCTGCCTAAATTTTGAAAGAAGGGCAAAGTCCAGGTCATGTGAGAATCTTTCCTTGCGTATGCCGCCCCAGCTCCTGTCATTTCCATCAAGACATGCCAATACAGTCTTGCATAGATCGCCAATATGCGAGTCCATTCTAGGAATCTGCTCAAGCAGAAATCCCCTATCCATTGACGTGACATTACCAAAACTGAGATCCTTACGTTGGAGTGATTTGTCTATCTTTAACACAATCCCATTTACTGAATGCACAAATTCGAATACAGGATTGTAGACTCTGCTGCTATGTTGAGAATCTTGATTGTCTGTTGAATCTGTATGGATGGCCTTGATGAGTGCAAGGTATCGTTTTTTTTGCACTTTTTCGCGTATTGCCTTGAAGTACGACGCTGGCACTGATGAAGGTCGATATTGAATCATGGATGCAATCGCTGTAGCTGCCAGATGCACACAATTCCTATAGTTCCCTGCCCCGCAGGTGCATGCGCGGTATGATCCTGGAAAACTCGATGGAGTAAGCTGTACCTTGATTTCTCTGTCGCCAGGTATATATGCCTCAATCCTGTTTTGAGTTGACTTCAACCGCATTGTTCCTGATGTAGCAAGTGCATATGCTGCAAGTTGATCCTCCGGGGATACGTCCATCATCACCGTATCAAGACGCAGCGTTAAAAGAGCGCTCTTCTCTTTTTGCTTGCGCTTTGTTGTTGGAATCTCCTGAAGCGCAAGCAGTGCCGCAACCCCATGCTTGCAACCATCGCCATACGGGCAGGTGCAAGCGCAGTCAGGCTCTCCATCTTCAAAGGTAATGCTCACCGTGTAAAGCCGGCTCCCCTGGACCCTGGCAGTGACTTCATCATCATCAATCTTGAGTTCGCGTACTCTTCCTGAAGAGTAGTAGTCGCGCCCCCTGTTAAAAATAGTTCCTGAGTCAGCTTGTTTATAGATCATGTCATTGGTGATCTTAAATCTGGACAAACCGCCTACCTTCTCTGCGCGCTTAAGATTTCCTGGCATTTTTGTTGGGTGAACCGCAGCTTTTTATGCCAGTGTGCTACAGCCAAGTATATGAAACCATTCGTTTGTCACAGCTCCGGCAATTGCTGCACAAATCTTAAGGCCGCAAATGGATTTGGTTTGATGCTCTTTGATGATGAGGTTAAGCTTTTTAGGGACAAGGGAATGCAGATCCTGGGGAGGGAGCCTCGCCTGGAGTTCCGCTCGCTTCCAGATCCTAAAACAAAGTCCCGGGTGATCCTGCTCTCGCAGCTTGGCGAGTCGCGATGCCCATTTCTTGCAAAGGACGCGTCCTGCCAGATCTATGAGGAGCGTCCACTGGTATGCAGGGGGTATCCTGTGCAATCTACAGGTTTGGACCCGGCAAGGCCAGGAAGATTCGCTGCAGGACGTGCATGTGAAGGTTGCGCAAAGTCAGACGTTTTCGAGCTCATCGATAAGAAAATGATGGCAGAGGCAACGATCAACCAAAGGGCAAGAAAGATGTTTGAGATGTTTGGAGATTCCTATGTGTTCCAGTGGATGGTTGAGCGGAATAATTATCAAGACGCGATCATCGTGCAAGACTTGCGCAAAGAAGGCCACTTCGCTGCCGTGGATCCGAAAGAATCATCATCTTGGCCGGAAGTGTCATTTGAGCAATTCCTCCAGAGCATAAATAGGCCCCGCAGGATCTTGGAAAGCGATGATCTTGCGAGCGTGAAAGAAGAGTTGATTCAGCGATTGCGATAGTGGGCATTCGCTGCTTGGTATTGGTCGAGGCTGCCGATGTCAAACCAACGGCCTTCGAGCGGGACAGCGAAGATTTCGTTGTTCTCTGCAAGATGCTTGATGTAATTGCCGGCAAGGTCGGGGTTGTTCCCTGCCGCGAGGTAATCATGTACATTTCGAAGCATCTTGGCAGGCATGGCGTAGATGAACGTTGCTATCAAGGTTGTATTGGCCTTGGCAGGTTTCTCTTCAAATTTCGTGATGATGTTGCGTCGATCGACTTCGACGCAGCCAAAGCGGGTTGCAAGTTCCTCGGATCCGATGTCGTAGACGCCAATGACTGGTTTTTTGTGAACCTCAAAGATGCCAAGAAGGTCGCCAAGGCCGTCATCAAAGAGGTTGTCTCCAGCGATGAGCAATACATCTTCAGTGATGTCGGCCGCTTTCAAGACGAAGTCTAGGTCGCCGATGGAGCCGAGGCGGTCTTCATTGTTCTTGGTGCCATCATTGTGGATTGTGATGTCGAATCGTGATCTGAATGCATTCTTCCATTGAACAAATGTGTTGTAAAATTTGTCATTTGTGACGATGTGGACCTTGGTGATCTGCTTGTGGGGATCAAGGCGTCCCAGGATGTGCTCGATCATCGGCAGGTCGGCGACCAAAAGCAAGGGCTTTGGCGTATCCTTGGTCAGTGGATAGAGTCGTGTTGCGTATCCAGCGCAGAAGATGATGCATTGCATGACAAGCCGAACATGGCCAGGTGATAAAAACATTTCGCAGAAGAAATCTTTATAAATAAATCCCCAATCCGAAAGGTTAGGACGGCCATAGGGGGCTGGCTCCACCCGTTCCCATCTCGAACACGGCAGTTAAGAAGCCCTCCGTTTCCGGTTGTACTGCTTTCGGGCGGGAAACCGGGAAAGCTGTCCGCCTTTTCTTTTCGAAGCAAGACTACGAAGAAGAACTGCTTTTCAGAGATGGAAAACTCCGGAAACCGGCGAGTGGCTTTCCAAAGTTCACCCTCCGGCTCCCGTAGTCTCACGATGGAAGTCTCATCACGCGGCGCCGCCCTTCTCTCCCCGCAGACTGACGAATTCAAACGCCTGCGACAAGACAAGGATCGCATTGGGGATGTCCCGCGGCTGCAAGGAGGTTGTGGATTTCCACGCTCCGCTCTTGTCTTTGTAGCGTTTCTCAAAGGTGACATTGTGCGTGTCATAGCTCTTGTCATCCCTTGTTTGCGTATTTTTCCACACGCTCACGTGTATTCCGCCTGCGCTGTATTTTTGTTCTGGTCGATCCATTTTTACACCTCGTATGGTTGATCTGATCAGAAAGGCAATGCCTATTCATGTGTTTGTCGACGAGAAAATGGGAAATCTTCCAAGTCGTATCCCTATAATTTCAAGATGATTGGGTATCTTGACCAAAAAGGATGAGAATTTCGAAAAATTCTCCATTCAGTCTGTTGCTTTTTTGACAGGTGCAAGTTTAAATAGGTCGAATCCTTGACGATGGGAATTCTTGTGAGGAAGATTTTCGGGAGAGCGCAGATGTTTTCCTAAAGTCTTTTAATATCCGAGGGGTGTGCTAACGCTATGCCTCGTATTGCTATAGTTGAAGAAGCGAAATGCCATCCCGATCGCTGTGGGAATTATCTTTGCGCAAGGCTTTGTCCTGTGAATCGGATGGGTGATGAGTGCATCTCCGTGAATGAATCCAACAAGAAGGCGTTCATCGCCGCTGACCTGTGCACGGGTTGTGGTATCTGTCCGAAGCGTTGTCCTTTTGGCGCGATTCACATCATCAATTTGCCTGAGGAACTTGCGTCCCAGCCGATCCATACCTATGGCGAGAATGGTTTCCATTTGTATAGTTTGCCCACTCCGATGTTTGGCAAGGTCGTGGGTATCGTTGGAAGAAACGGCATTGGGAAGTCAACGGCGATCAAGATCCTCGCAGGAGTTCTCAAGCCAAATTTTGGAAAGGGCAAAGAAGCAAGCTATGATGAGCTCATCGCGCATTTCAAAGGAAGCGAGACTCAGCTGTTTTTTGAGCGTGTGAAGCGTGGTGAGATTAAGATTGCCCATAAGCCCCAACAGGTAGACTTGCTTGCGACGATCACGAAAGGAACAGTTACGGAACTTCTCGAACGTGTCGATGAGAAAGGCAAAAAAGACCGCATTATCGCAGAACTTGACCTCTCAAAATTCCTTGATCGAACTCTTGATCAGCTCTCCGGCGGCGAACTGCAACGCGTGGCAATTGCGGCGACGGTTCTAAAGAAAGCCAACTTCTATGTCTTTGACGAACCAACCTCCTTCCTTGATATCAAGCAGCGTCTTAAGATTGCGAAGTTCATCAAGTCCTTGGCAGACGAGGACACCGCAGTGATGGTGATCGAGCATGATCTCATCATCCTGGACTACATGGCTGATCTCATTCACGTCATGTATGGTGAGGAGGCATGCTACGGTATTGTGAGTCATCTCAAAGCGACAAAGAATGGTATAAACGCCTATTTGGAGGGATACCTAAGAGATGATAATATGCGCTTTCGTGATCACCCAATTGTATTTGCGCCAAAGCCGCCGCAGACAAAGAAGGTCGGCGTCGAAATCGTCTCGTGGAGCAATCTTAGGAAAACTCTTGGGAATTTTTCCTTGCAAGCGGATGAAGGCATCATTCACAAGGCTCAAGTGATAGGCATTCTTGGAGAGAATGGCATTGGTAAGACGAGTTTTGTCAAGATGCTTGCCAATGTGATCACACCAGATAAAGGTGAGATTTCAGGAAAGGTCTCAGTCGCCTACAAGCCGCAGTACATTGATACAACGAGTGAGGATCTTGTCCAAGATCTCTTAGAAGAAACATTGGTCAAATACGAGATTCAACTTGTGAAGCCCCTTAAGCTCAAAGATCTAATCGAAAAGAGGGTCTGCGACCTCTCCGGGGGAGAGCTCCAACGAGTTGCAATAGCAATGACCCTCGCAAAAGACGCCGACCTCTACTTGCTCGACGAGCCAAGCGCATATCTTGATGTTGAGCAGCGTCTCATTATCTCAAAAGTAATCCGCGAGCTAATGGAACTCAAAGGAAAGGCTGCTTTGGTAGTTGATCATGATCTTTTGTTCATTGATTACATCAGCCAAAAGATTGTGGTCGTGGATGGAGAACCTGCCATTCGCGGCGCTGTGATGGGCCCTTTTGGGATGGAGGAAGGGATGAATCGCTTTCTTGAAGATATCGATCTCACATTCAGAAGAGATCCGAATAGCAATATGCCGCGCGCAAACAAGGTTGGTTCGCAGATGGATCGTGAGCAGAAGGCGCAGAATCGATTGTACTACTCATAAAATCGTTTTCGCATCAGAACTTATAGCAAATCTCGTTGATTATGGAACTTTTGAGTAAAACTTCGCGGGCGGAACCACAAGCTGAAGCATGTGGTTTTTTTCCCTTCGGGAAATCCACCCTTGGCAAGCGGTCTATTCTTTTTCTAATTCGGGTATTACTTTGAACTTGATTTGTGTTTTGACGGTTCTCTGTGATTAGTGATAGTGATTGCAGGCAGGTCCGTATGTATAGACAACTGCGCCGTTTATAACCTATTAGGCGCAGTTATCGATACTGCCAATGCCCAAGGGTGGTGATCGGTATGAGGGACCTCCTGTCATTGTTGGCGGCGCCTGATAGGATGCGCCTATTGATTGCGGACCTTCATACCCTCCAAAGGGATTCTGCATGCGGCCTTGCTCATACGCCTGTGACATCTGTATCTCACGTGTCGCGATGCCCTCATAGATCTGACTCTTGTATGGGTCGCTTGTGAGCTGGGCTTCTTTTTGCCAATGCTCTCCATTTCTTTTGTGAGCGCTCACTTCCGATAGATCACCACCGATATGCGTCTGTTCATGACCCATGATCTCCATGAACTCTCCTTTGTAACGTTGCGGATCTTGTAGAACGTGCATATACTTCTTATCCCAGCCAAGCAGGATCCTGCCATCATTGGCATACATTGTCAGTGCCTTTGCTTGGCCTTTGGTGTCAACGATCGCGTAGCCATCTGGCTTTTTTGCACCTACAGATTCTAGCTGACGCTTTCCTTCAGGAGTTGTTCTGAAGTGCTCGTACGCATTTCTTAACATCTCTACACCTTTGTAGCCTGATAGGATACTAGGGTCTTTACCTCCAATCTTACCCACGATCTGTTCAAGACTCCCACCTGCGACATGCGTGATCTGCACCGGAGCCCCACCCATTGTGGTAAAAATGGGATGCTGCAGCGCCTTGGGACTGTAGCTTGTTTCAACTTCATCTTCTAGGGACCCGTCTTGCTGATCATACGCGTGTTTCCATGCGCGCATCTGATTGCTCATCGTTGATTGGACACGGCATCCGCCTTCTCCACCATAATTTGAGTATGTCATTCCGCTCATCTTGACCCTATATAGGGGCTTTTGATTCATAAGGAAATTCGGGGAACAGTATACACGTATGGGACAAAAAAATCATTAACATTGTTTATTGTTCCCTCGCCTAACGGCTCGGGGGTTAAAAAGGGGGCCGTGCCCCCTTTTTTTCATTAGTTATATAAATGCGATTGACGCCTTCCACGACGATGGACCTTCCCTTTGGACTTGGCACACTGTTCTTTAAC
>JACQSU010000037.1 GCA_016211165.1 Candidatus Woesearchaeota archaeon
CATAAGCGGAATCACTGCTTTGCGAAGACTCGCTCCGTCTCTTGTGAGTTGATATTCTACTCGGGGAGGTTTTTCTGCATAAACGGTACGAGCAACTAATTTCATCTGTTCGAGTTCGTGAAGTCGGTCGGAGAGTGTTTTTGGATTAAGTTTTGGGATGCGGGAAAGCAGACCATTGAATCGTATAGTTGTAAAATTACCTATAGTGACAAGGACAGTGAGTGTCCATTTTCGGGATAGGGCCGCTGCAGCCTCTTCAAGCGGGCAGGGGCAGAATCCCTTCCCTATCATTTGGCAGGCGCCTGCCGCAGGTTCTCTGTTGTTGGGTATACGCATATTACTTACCATCTTGATACTTCCAGGTTTAAATACTTAATTGATTTTACTAGCTATACAAAGATAAGTAAAGTAACGGAATGGAGGATGAGAATATGGAAAAAGAAACAAAATGTTGTGAAGAAAAGCATATGGAAAAAGAATCAAACTGTTGTGACCATGGTGTGTGCCCATGCTGTCCGTGTTGCATTTGCGTGTGCACCAAGAAACTAACGCCTGAAGCTAAGGCTCGTCTCAAAGAAGCACTTGCTTAGACTAACATGACAAAACCCATCGAAGATGCAGGAATCGGAACAGTTACCTGTCCGGATTGCGGACATAAACAGGCCATGCACATTCCCACAGGTATGTGTATGGCGTTCTATCAGTGCGAGAACTGTAAGAGAAGGATTCAAGCCAAGAAGAGTTGCTGTGTCTTTTGTGATTATGGTGACAGAGCGTGTCCAGTAGGAGCACATCAATGAAAAGGCACAATCATTTGCAGGACGACCCATCCAAGCTGCACGCAGTACAACATGCGGCTCCCTGGTCTGCATCTCTAACTGGTGTGGTGTCTGTGGGCTGCCCTGCGTGCGTGCCCGTGATCGGTGCATTTTTATCAAGCATTGGACTTGGGGTCTTTACGAATATGTGGCTGTTGCGTCCACTAGCCACTGTGTTGTTCATAATCGGTCTGTGGGGATTTTATGCTAATTGGCAAAGACACCGAAAGCTGCTATTGTTTGTTGGCGCGACGGTATCTTTGTTGACAGTTTTTAGTGCAAGGTATGTGTTTGAGTCTACAGTGGTGATGTGGATTGCATTTGCCATGTTGGTCGTAATGGCCGTGCTTGACTATCGGGCGGCGAAAAGCGCCCATTGCACAACTTGCACACTGCTACCAAAAATAAGATAGGTTGATAATTCAACACATCCAATTATTGTTGGAAATTTAGATAACGAGCTTGTTACTTATTCAGGCTGCACGAAATGTGCCGATATTTTACAGACTGAAGTAAAATACAAAACATTATGAACTATGCAAATGTTGAACAACTAAGCAATATCCGTTACACCATTCATTTAGGGGGACACGATCACATGCCGAAAATTCATATCCATCGGATTGGGCTAGAAGGAATCGTGGTCTTTGTGATTGGTTTCTTCCTAAATTTATTGTGGGAGTCGATCCACGCAGTCCTTTTCTACAAAGATCATGCAGCCTATGCAGCTAGTTATTTCGTGCGGATGATACTGTATGTTTCATCTATTGATGGGCTATTGCTTGTGGGAATCCTATATTTGAGTCATCTATTTTTTAGAAGACACTGTGGGCTTGAAGAAGTTGGTTTGAGAGAAGTGATCTTTATCTTGGTGAGCGGCATTCTGATCGCAGCAATGATTGAATTGAAAGCGCTATATCTCAAGCAATGGGTATACACAGATATGATGCCCACGATCTTTGGCATGGGTTTTAGCCCCTTGATTCAGTTAGCGGTGACAGGGGCGATCAGTATTTTTCTTACCTCAAAGTTCCTTCGGCGGTTTTGATATGTGTCGTTTAGATACTGGGCACGACAAATTAATGTGCCGCTTGGCTAGCTCAAGATGTTCATACTTCGTGACCCAAAGACTCGAAAGATCCGCGTTAGCGCGTTTCGTGACAGAATAGTGCATCATGAACCTCGATTCATCCATGACAGTTACGCGAGCAGGCGAGGCAATGGGACGTTTGCTGCTCTCAACGAGATTTTTACCCGGTCAATCCTGCACTCGCAGTCTTGGTAACTACTTGCACTGCAATGCTGTTAAAGATGATCATGACGATAAGCGCTATGGAACAATACAAAATCGTGCATTTGATGAAGTTCTTTCCGACGATGTATCGTTCACTAAGCTTGTCTGCTCCGTTTTCGATGCCATTGCTCATAATCGAGAGGATGTACACGATCTGAAGCACGTAGAGTCCAACAACAAATTGGAAGTAGTATGTGGGAATCCCATCGCCAAAGAGCGTGGTGAATAATGTCAACCTTCCCCCGCCGCCTTCAGCAGTGGCAAGCGCAGCGCTTTGCTGGCGCAGTTTTCCCAGGATTGTTGTTATCATGGAGGTAATGCCAATAACAATGCCAGAAATTGACGGCGCCATAAAGTCGATTTGTGAGCGCATCGAGCTGATGATGTCCGCCATCAAGTCCTTAAGGCGCTCATCAACGCGATGGATTTCTTTAATATATCTTGAGACATTAAGCATGGCTTCAGAAGCCACGGCCGGTCCTTTTTTGATGCTCTCCAAGAGCACACGCATAGAACTATCAATAACATTAGAGGGAAAGTAGAGAATAGCGCCATTCTGCGAATCAAAGATTGCGTCATGGACATTCATGCCGAGTTGTGTGATGTTATCTGATGCTACTAGAAAGAATTTGCCAGAGACTGATCCTTCCATGTTTGCAGCGACGCGTCCCATCGCCAATTCCAGGGGGATTCCGTCTCCAAGGCGAGATCCCAATTGAAACAGCGCAGATGCGAATTCTTTTTCCAGTTGTTTTGTCTTTTCTCTGATTTTAATCAGATTCTTGGTGCGAAAGTGAAGATAGAGTCCGACCGCAAGTCCGAATCCAAGCGGAATAAACAAACTCAAGATAGATGCTCCAATGCCATAGGGTCCTACGATGGTATTCACTTTTGGTCCTTCGCTTGCTGCGCTGATCTTGTAGTCTAGGAATTTTAAGCCCCATCCCCCTCTGCCCTTTTCATCAGCGCCAAGCTCGCGTTCTGCAATAAGCGCGTCATCATCCATTGTGTAAAATAACATGATAGGAACAAATGCAATCATCAAGCACAGCGTAAGGATGCCGATGGAGAAAAAGAGCGGATTGATCGGGATTTCTTTGCCAAATGCTTTGATGATGACATTGCGGTATTTGCGCAATTTCGGATTGACTTCACTGATGTCGACATCCCCATACCCCGTGGGTCGCAGCGACAATATCTTCCTGCCAAGGATGAACACGCCCATGGGTAGGACGACATTGTAGAGTGCGGCGATGTGGTACCATTCTGTTTCTCCGATGAATGACACGATCAATGGCAAGACCACCAGTCCCAAAATCGGCAAGATGACTCCCAACATATGTAGAATAGTGATCGGGCTCTTGAGGTTATGAGCATAGTGCAGCATGCGCTCATACGTTTCTGTCAGAATAACATCCAGTGATTTGTCAAGAAGTGCCAATCGTCGCTCTTCAGAGGCCTCATAAAGGGATGACTCGATCAGATGCATTGATTCAATAAACTCTCCGTTCCACTTCTTCCACGTTTCAAGGTAGGCATCAAGGCTGTCTTTGATCGTGTCATATTCTCCAGTCTCGACGTCCCAGACGATTTTCTTAAGATCGAGTGAGAGTGGCGGAGTCAAGTGATCCGCGGCGAAGTTGATGGCGCCTTCAAGGTTCGATGTGTGACGCATGTATGTAACAACATAGAACACGCACTGGACCATCTGGTTTGATGCTTTCATTCTCCAGGCATTGGAGAAGAATTCCGGAAGTGAGCGAAGCGGCAGCACAAGCGCGAATCCAACAAAGACAAAGAATGCTGCAAAAAAGAGCGAATCAAAGAGCAGCATCGAAAGTGTGGCTCCAAGGATCACAATGAGACTTGGAAAGAAGAATGAAAATACTTCAACGCCATTGGGTGTGACATCAAGGTGTGAGATCTTGATTTGCTCGGTGAGTGCTTCGTACCGATCTTTCTTGACTGTGACGGTAAGAAGTCTATCGCAAATATTGCATCCTTTTTCGTAGTAGCTTTGGTGCTTGGGAAGCATCTCGCGTTTGAATTGTTTGTAGGTTGCGGTTTGGATGCGTGGTCCTTTTGGTTCTTCTTTGAATTGTTCTCCGAATTTGGCTTTGTAGCGGCGTGCAAGTTCTTGCATGCGGGGGTCTTCACGCGCCACGGGCTGCCTCCTTTTTTATGGCGAGCTTGAACCATTCATTCCATTCAAAGAAAATCCGCTTCGAATCAAGCGCGCCGAGTTGATCCCTTACTCGCTCCGAAATGACGTGGAACATGTCATTGGCAACCACATAGAACTTGGCTTCAAGAAGATCAGGATTATTTGCCTTTGAAGCCGCGTCAACCATTGCTTGTGCAATGTCAGCGCGTAGTTGGATATTGGACCATACCGCGTCCCAGTCGCCTGCCCATTCCTTGACTGATCCTGCGACATTCTTGATGATGTCCGAATCGCCATTGATAAGGTCCGGTGTTGCTTGCAGGACTCCTTGCTTTGCGTCATATCTCATAAGATCGACAAATCCTCCTTCAGTTAGGGGATCTTCTTCCCAGTGTTTTCGTACTTCGGTGAGTTGTGTCATTTTTCTCCAGCGATGCAGACCGTCCGGGCTCCGGACAGGGTTCGCGACGAGGATGATATCCGTTGCCTTAAAGGATGTCCGCGGGACATTAAGGTCATTGACAACGCGGTCAAATACTCCATACGGAGAATCGCCGTGGATGGTTCCTGCAACGACATTGGCAAGCGCTCCTACTCGCATTGCCTCGTACAAAGCCCGTGCCTCATCCGACCTGACCTCGCCAACGATGAGGGCCGAATCTCCAAGGCGCAGTGTCGAGCGGATGCCTTCGGCAGCCGAGATTTCGGTGCTTCCGCGCGTTAGCGCGGATGCAACTTTCATTGACTGGACGTTATATCCGATGTCCTTAAGCGCAAGCACAGGCAACTCGAGGGTGTCTTCAACAGTGATCATGCGGTATCGTCGGAGGATCTGGACCATCACTGAAGAGAGCAAGGATGTCTTTCCAGCGGATCGTGTTCCTGCAACAAGCATGGTTCGTGAACCATCAACAAGGAAGCTAATGAGTCCTGCGGCAAGTGGATTGATCATTCCGACCTTGATAAAAAGGGGAAGTGTCCAGGGCTTGTCCCTGTGTCTGCGGAAGGCATACGCAAGACCTGATGGGTTTAGCGGGGGGCCTATGACTGCGATACGGGCAGATGCGTTTGGCAAAATGAGGTTCGTGTCAAGGATGGGGTTCGCTTCATCAAGTGGTCTTCCAGAGATCAAGCGCAGTTTTGATGCCCAGCTATCGCCTTCACCTGATGTGGGGATGATATTCGTGACGCAGTCTCCTTGGTCTGCGTGGACAATGAACATCGAGGCTCTTCCCATAGGTGAGTTGATGGTGATGTCTTGGATGCGTTCATCAGAGAGCAGAACTTCGATGAGTCCAAAGCCGATGGTGTATCGATTCAGAATTTTGGTCAGACTATCAAGTTCTTGCAATCGGAGGTTGATGTTCTGCATTTCGGCAAGTTCTTCAAGTAGATCAGAACCGATATCATAAAAGACCTGCCTCATCCTGGCAGGATCTGTGAATTCTTGTGCAGTTGGTTTGTGCTCTGCAAGTACGCGTCTTGCCGTGTCCAGGAGTTCATACTTGTCTTCAGGCAGTTTGAACTCCGGCGGCATCATGTGGTAGAGTGTTTGAATGCTGTTTGGGATTCTAAAGATCACGACTTCGGTGTCTCCAATGCTGTATGCTTGGATCTCTTCGCCATCGGAGGGGTATGTGGACATCAGTTTGGTGTACATGAAATCGGGCTTGATGACCGGTGAGAGGTATGTTCGGTAGGCGGACCGATCCCCAAGTTTGTATCCAGCAAGGTCCGCTGCAGCGAATTGGATAAGGCGGGTTTTCTCAAACTGGTTGATGAGCTTGTGCAGGAATGTTACATAGCGATTGGCGCATCCGGCGTGGCTCTTGGATTCTTGTTCAAGAATGATTTGTTCTTTGCGCAGTTCCCTTCGTAGTTCGACATAGGCGCCCAAGGGATCGCTTCGGACAAGCCGGAACATCACATTTGTGACGATGGCATAGCGTCGGGAGAATTCTGCTTGGGCATGCGAGCATTGCGTGTCAACGATGTCCTCTTTTCGCAGGCGCTCTTTGACAAAGTCTTTGTAGAGCATCGCGATCTCATAAATAATCGCTGCTTGGGTATAGTCATATTCGTAGTCCCGCTTCTGGGTAAGGACAATTTTGGTGACGCGTCCAATTTCTGCAATGATGTCGATGACGCGCTGCATCACGATGTCGGAGTCTTCAAGCGAAGGGATGACAACAGTGCCTTCGTAATTGACGCGAAGGACTACTTCTTCTCCTTCACGGATGATGTGGTATGATCCTACCGCTGCGCCTGCTTCTGCCAATCCACCCACCTCCAAAAGACGGGATGCTCCCCTCTTTTAAACTCCCCAGTTTAAAAGGGGACTTGTCCCCTTTTTCACGAAAGGTTAATATAGACGATTCGCCTGTTTGTGGATTTAAATATGTTATGCGTCCAATCGTCGGTTGGATGCTGTGGTGGCTATGGC
>JACQSU010000035.1 GCA_016211165.1 Candidatus Woesearchaeota archaeon
CAAGACCGTGTGAGCGGGCTTCTGCCCTTGGCGTCAGCTACGACGGCAGGTTCGGTGTCGTCGCCAACGTCATCATCGACTACGATGGGCCGGCTCTCGGGGTAAACGCAGGCAAAAAAATTTCTCCATAGGAAATGAAGGTTCATCTTTTTAAGCAGCTCACCATCTCGAATCGCGTCCCGGAGTGATTGCTCTATGCCGCCAACAAACGGACTGGGCAGAAGGGACTACACGCCCTGCCATCAGGGCAAGAGTCTGTCAAAAAACAGCATTGCTATGAAATACAGCCGCAACAGCTGGTAACCAACATTGGTGAACGTGGGCTTTGTCCCAAAATCGTCAACGATTTTTGAAACGGCAGTGCAACTTGGGGTGGCAGAGCTACTGAGCGGGCTTCTGCCCTTGGCGTCAACAACAACGACAGGTTCAATGTCAACGCCAACGACAACATCAACAACAATAGGCCGGCTCTCGGAATAGCCTCGAACGCTCCGGGACTCCCCCTCATGAAAACCTACAACAATCTCTTTGCGAAGCTATGCTCTTTTGAAAATCTCGAACAGGCCTACCGGCAAGCAAGGAAGCATAAGAACAACAATCCGGCAGTGAAGGAGTTTGAGAAACACTGGAAACTACATCTCTGCACGCTTCTACGAGAACTCAAAAACCAGACGTACAACCCCAAACCGCTTAAGAAATTCGTTCTTCGTGATCCCAAAACCCGCGTCATTTGCGTGAGCGACTTTAGAGATCGGATAGTGCATCACGCACTAGTCAATATTCTTCAGCCTATTTTTGAGCCAAGATTCATCACTGATAGTTTCGCGAGCACTAAGGGAAAGGGGACATTACCAGCACTCCGCCGGTTCGACTGCTTCAAGCGCAAAGTCAGTCACAACGGTACAACAAGCGGATTCGCGCTCAAAGCAGACATCAAGCACTATTTCGACACAGTAGACCATCAGATACTGCTTTCCATGATTGGTAAGAGGGTTCGAGATCACGAAGTGATTTGGCTTGTCAGGATCATTCTTGACAATTACCACTCCGGTATCCCTGGAAAAGGAATGCCGCTTGGAAATTGGACAAGCCGGTTCTTTGCGAATGTATATCTCAATGAACTTGATCAATTTGTCAAGCACAACCTCAAAGCAACATACTACCTCCGCTACGTTGACGACTTTGTAGTTCTTCACCAATCAAAAAATATTCTGCAATCATACGAAGTGAGAATCAAAAGCTTCCTTGCTCATATTGGGCTTGAGCTTCATCCCACCAAGTGTTCGATCGGTTCACTTGACCAAGGCATTACCCTGCTTGGCTTTCGGGTGCACTATCATCACAAAACTCCCAGATCAAGAAACCTACGAAAAATCAGATATAGACTTACCGAGCTCCTTGACTCCTATCAAACCACAAACCTGGAATCATGGAAAGTCCTTGAATCGCTAAACGGCTGGTGCGGATATGCCATGCATGCAAACACCTACAAATTGAGAACAAGGCTTACCGAGGAAACACGAATGGAGCTTGAGAAGCGTACACTATTACGTAGAGCAGTCCAGTTTGCGGGTTAAAATCGGCACGCCTCCGCCTTCCCATACCCGATTTCTGCCATACGTTGCCGTGCCGATTTATATACCCAGCACGGCTTGATTCCCAGGCTTTGTCGACGGTGGCTAAAAGACTGCGATCAGCGGTTTTGGGTAGCATTATCTTGTGGGTAGGTGGGTCTATTGGCCGGCGACTGGAGTGTTTCTTCGATCCAGGCTCCAAAGCGAGCGTCGTTGTGTTTGACCATTTCTCGCAGGCGCCCTTCCTGTCTGGTGCGTAATGGTGCTTCAACTTCCAATGCATACTCTGTGCCGTTGTGCCAGAATACGATGTCTGATTCAAGCGAAGGATTTGACTTGGAAATCCTGATTCTGCCTTGAAGTTTGTTAATGATGCTCTGGACAACAAATGCGTGCTCCCAGCAGTCCCCACCTTCGTGATACAAGTAATATGATTGTCTGCGGATTTCTCCTAAAGGGACGAATTCTCTCTTTTCATACCCTGCCCGCTCCAAGGTATACTGTTGGACCGAATCAAGGGTGTCGGCTCGATGGAGACGGCATTGAAGCAATGAATCGGGTTTGTGTTCGGTCTTGAACTGGAATGGTTTTGGTGACACTAGCAGCTGGGAGGTATCAGCCGGCGGAGACGGTGGTGTGGGTTTTGGTTCGGCCGGAATAGTCTTTGATGCCACTGGTTCTTTGAGAGCGATCGGTTTGGGTTGTGTCATCTGACGGATCATATTGAATCCAGAGTAAATGATGTAGGACGAACCGAGGACTAATAGTAAGGCGAATACGCCTTGAATCGTGGCCGTATAGATAGCCTCTCGATTCGCATACGCCCAGGCCGCCAAGAAAAACGCCAAAAGAGTCCACTCGTTGAAGACGGCATTATTTTGGGGTGAACTCATTTATGTCCCCTCCTTGCATAGGAGCTTTTCTTTGAGCCCCATCGCAAGGATTCGTTGTGCTAAGAATGTCCGTACTTCGGTGTCCTGCATCAGCGCGTTCATTAAGTCATGGGCGTTTGTTGTTGCCTGTTGGGTTTCGAGATGTTGTCGTTGCGATTGCAGAAGGGTCTTCTCATCGAGGATGGCGGCGCACTTGTTGCAGTAGGCGCTATCAACTCGGTTGATGGTCTCGCATCGCGGGCAGACTCTTGGTTTAGTCTCAACGACACTGTCTTGTTTTTGCTCGATGCCGTTGAGTTTGAGGATTGCTCCATCAAGGTCTTTACCACTCAAATGCACATACGTGCTGGGCATCCCGCTTCCTTGAATCCATCCAAAGTAATGGTTCATCTGAAACTCTGTCAGATGATTAGCCATAATGCTGGCTCGGGAATGCCTAAACAAATATGGATGAAAAAAGGGGGCCGTGCCCCCTTTTTTCATTCCTGGCAGATGACCGACAGGTTAATAAGTGCGATCGCGCCAATGAGCGCATAGACTCCTAATCGTAATGCCAGCGCTGCAAAAAAATACCCTGGAAATAACGAGATAAGGACGCTATCAGTGGGAAACTGCCAATTTCCTTGCGGAAAAAGGATAATGTGCATTGCGTGAAACAGGGTCTCAAAAGGAAGGAATATAGCAAAAGCGAGAATAACAATCAGAAGCGCCCCTGCAGGTAGAAATGATTGGAGGAGATGCTTGGGTCCGTCTAAAAGTATATAGATAAGGCGAAGCGATATCAGCCCCCAAACGAATTGCAAGTAGCGCAGAAGATCTTGCACATCGTTCATGTGTGAAGCTTCTGCATTGGTCATTGGAGGAAGATCTGATGCGCCTTTGAGAAATCCATGGATTTGATGCGCCCGGGATGTCCACTCTTGGGAAGTAGTCTGCCTCGCGGACTGCCAAGAAGAGAAACTAAACGCGACAAGGAATGTGCAAAAAAGAAGTGTCCAGATTGCGAGAAGGATGCTGTCTTTGGGAAATTTCATAACACACAAGCAGCTGCCAAGCTTTTAATACTCTTCGGGTACACTCTCGGCAATGGAACACATACCACGCAATGTGCTTATCACCGGAGGCGCGGGATTCATCGGGTCGCAGTTTGCGCGGCATCTGCTCAAGACAGATTCATCGCTTTGTGTGGTTGTCTTTGACAAACTCACCTATGCAGGAAATCCGCATAGCATCAAGGATCTTGAATTATTTGGAAATCGTTATTCCTTTGTCCGTGGCGACATCAATGACCTCATGATGGTCCGCGATGTCCTTAAACAGCATAAGATTGATACTGTGGCCAACTTTGCTGCTGAGACGCATGTGGATCGATCCATCCACGGATCTCTTGTGTTTACAGATAGCAATGATCGTGGTACGCATGTGTTACTCATGGCATCACGCGAAGCAGGAGTTGCACGGTATATCCAAGTGTCAACTGATGAGGTGTATGGCAGTTTGGAATCCCACAACGCCACTGAGGAATTTCCTGTGCACCCAGGATCCCCGTATGCTGCGGCAAAAGCAGCAGGGGATCTGATGGTCCTTGCATTCTATAACACCTACAAGATGCCTGTTGTGGTCACGCGATGCTCGAATAATTATGGGCCATACCAATACCCTGAGAAACTTATTCCTCGGAATCTCTTGCGCGTGCTCAAAGGCCAAACATTCCAAATATATGGGCATGGCAGACAAATCCGTAACTGGATCCACGTATCCGATCATCTCAAGGGTGTAGACGCTGCGATGCGACGCGCACGACTTGGAGAGATCTATAATTTTGGCACTGATGTCGAATACAGCAATCGGCAGATCGCGTCGATGATCTGCAAGCTGGCTGGGAAGGCGGATAGCTCCATCGAAGAAATTCCTGATCCCCGCCCAGGCCACGACTTTAGGTATGGGATTGATAGCTCCAAGGCACAAAAAGAGCTTGGCTGGAAACCTCAGATCTCCTTTCCGCAGGGACTCTCTGATACAGTGAACTGGTACAAGTCGAATCAGCATTGGCTTGAGAGCATCGAATCCTGGAAAAAGGAGCTGGGAGTGTAGGGCAGTCAAAGGAGACGACCAGAACACAACACCAATCCAGAGAGCATCGTATGCGCAGCAGCAATCGTAGCGTACGAGAACTTCTTCTCAATTAATCTCTTGAGGATTGAAAGATCCGTCATCGCAGAATACTTGGATTCGAGAGAAGAAACATCAGGGATGATGTCAGTTTTACTCACAAACGCCACAATGGGCTTATTGAATTCCCTAAGCGTTTTGTAAAGCGCCACTTGTTCGTGCATGGGGTATTCTTCCGTAGGATCAAAGACATAGACCAAAAGATCCGCGATGTGTTTCATCGCAAGATACGCCTGCTTTTCGATGTTGTTCATCCTATTGAATCGATTCAGCGTCCCGGGCGTGTCGATGAATTGAATCTTGTTCTTGTGGATCGTAAGGTAGCCCACATTGAGCGTCTTTGTCGTGAAGGCATAGGAATCAATCTCCGGCGTGGATCCCGTGAGTCTTGAGAGGAGTGTTGTTTTTCCCACGTTTGGGAATCCTACAATGGCGACTGTGGGGATATTCTTGATGACGGGAAATTCCATAAATGTCTTGCGAGCGCTATCCAGAATCAGAAGATGCTTGTCCACTTGCTTGACAATCGATGCAATCCTGCCATAGAGCTGCTTGCGATACTCTTTCATCTTATCAGTATCTTCGCACTTTGTAACTTTGAAAGTGTATTCTCGGGAAAACCGCTCAATACGCTCCAACGCCCAGTTCATCGCACCAAGGCTCTTTTTGACTTCATCATAGTCCATCGTGCACAGGACCAACTCGTGGTAAAATGGGGTGAGTTCATCGATTTGGGGAAAATCGTGCAGGATTGCATTGAAACGCGCTTTGAGGTCATTGCACATCGCCTCCATGCGCATCCGCTCAACCTCACGGATGCGCTTAGTGTAGTCCGTTGACTGCTTGGGAGCCTTGGCGACTCGTGTAGCGCCCTTTCTAAAGGCGATGTCAATCATCACAGCGGCGCGCTCGATGGGACGGATCTTTGCAAAGGACATGGAGAGACCCTGGATCAGAGCTATTTAAAGAGGAGGTCTCCGCCGATGTCTTAATAAATACCTTTGGCATCCCTCTTCCGATGAGGGGACTCATCACTGCGGGCGGGCTTGGCACAAGAATGGGCCTATCGACGAAGGCTACGAACAAACACCTCCTCCCAGTCTATGACGTGCCAATGATCATGAACTCCCTGCGCTATCTTCTCCGTGCAGGACTCCAAGACGTGCTCATTGTTTCAAACCCGCACCAACTATGGCACTTTGGCGAAGTCTTAGGCGATGTATCTGCATTAGAAGCTGAGTTTGGGCATTCTGTGAGGATTCACTACAAAAAACAAGAGAACCCCACAGGAGGCATCGGTGAAGTCATCAAGCTGGCGGAGGAATTTTGTACGATTCGCGACAAGCGCGGCCAAGTGATTGGAAAAGACGACATCACCGTTGTGCTTGGAGATAATGTGTTTAAGGACTCTGACTTGCTTGTGGATGCTGCAAAAGGATTCAATGGAGGGGCTGTCGTCTTTGCAAAAGTTATTCCAGAGGCCCTCTTATTTCAGGGCAATGATGAACAAGGGTATACATCACGCTTTGGCATGATCTCCCGGAAAGGAGACATCGTCGTCAAGATTGAGGAGAAGCCAAGGGCGACCAAGGGGCCTGATGGAAAGCTAAGACTCTCCCCTGAATTTGAGAACCACGAAGTGCTCGTGGGGGCATACATCTTTGATTCAACGTGTTTTGATCGGATCAAGACGATGAAGCCCTCTCTACGCGGACAGCTCGAAGTGACCGCGATCATGCAGTCCTACCTTGACCAGGGCCAGCTTCGCGTGAGCAGTGTTCAGGGCTGGTGGTCGGATTGCGGCAATCCAGACACCTTGCTTTTGGCTTCGATGCTCCAGTACCATATGAAAGGAATGTCGCTTGATGCGCTCTACGAACGCGTCCAAGAGATTCTCAAAGAATAGGTTCAGGCATCGTGACCGCCAATCTTGTAAGTGATGGGAGCCTGTTCTTTTCCATGTGAAATAAAGGTTAGGATTCCCGTTTGTGGATGGTCGGGTAATTCGTGTGATAAATAAATTTATCGTCGGTAGGTTTATATTCTACCGACGATAAATATCACCTTATTATTCAATATTCAACACGAGGTGATGTGGTATGAACATTCAAACGAACTTAAACAATTTTCGATTTTGTGATGGCTTGTTGTCGCTTTTTTCTGGGTGTGAGAAGGATTTTCCCTTGACAATTCAGAAAGGTGTTGTTTTGCCTGAG
>JACQSU010000040.1 GCA_016211165.1 Candidatus Woesearchaeota archaeon
CCGGCTCCCGGCAGAGCCCGGGATCCTGGCAATGGCGAAGAGGAAGATAACAACCACTAAAGATGGAAGAGGAATATCACGACGGCAAGAAGTATCAGGGAAATGACAGGGAGCAATATTTAAAAGATTTGAATGCTCACCTTCCCGCATGGGTGAAGCGGTTCGTTGAGCTTTACACGTCGGATCTGAAGTACAGAATCAAGGAAAAGATTCGAACTGACTGAAGCCCACGACATGCACAAGTCGTCTGGCGTCTGGTCCGGGCGTTAAACAAGTAGTACATGTAGAAAGCTTTATATAGCTGGCGGGCTTCTGTACTTCCTGTATGAAGCCGCAAAAGGATATTCACGATTACCAGTTGAGGTATGAACGTGCAAAGCAACACGTCAGTGAAGCTGGCATCTCCCCGGCGAACAAAACATTGATTCTTGAATTTGAGAAGGCATGCACACTCGAAAAATTGAGCCTTCCCCGTCGGATCAAGCTCATGGGTTCTCTCGTGATACTGGCGAGAGATTACCTGAAGAAGGATTTTGGCAAGACCACGAAAGAGGACCTGAAGAATACCGTGCTGAAAATTGAAGCGCGTGATGATTTCTCGGTCTGGACGAAGCACAGCTACAAAAGCATTCTGAAGAAGTTCTACCGCTGGCGCGCCTTCGGCGATTCGTACAAAACCATGGTCGAACAGCCTGACATTATCGCTTGGCTTCGGACGAATGTATCAGGCAAGGAAAAGCCGAGGGTAAAAGCTTCAGAGATTCTTACTGAAAAGGAAATCGAGAAACTCATTGAAGTTGCGGAGCATCCAAGAGACAGGGCATTTATCAGCACGCTCTATGAGCTTGGCGCAAGAATCGGCGAGCTCGGGAATCTCTCAATCAAGGACATCTCCCGCGACAAGCACAGTTTCATTCTCGATTTGAGCGGCAAGACCGGACACAGGACGCCGAGAATCGTGATTTCTGATCCTTATCTGGCAGCATGGCTGAACATGCATCCGTTGAGAAATGATCCTAATGCTCCATTGTGGGTAATGCTCGGTGAGAGAAACAAGAACGAGAAGATGAAATACGGGGCTTTCAGGGCTTTGGTGTTGAGATTGAAGGGCAAGGCAAAGATAAGGAAGAGGGTCTATCCTCACTTATTCAGGCACACGAGAGTTACGCATTTGCTCATCAACAAGCAGATCAATGAGACACAGGCAAAAGTCTATTTCGGATGGACACCGAGCAGTAAAATGCTCTCCGAGTATTCCCATCTTATCTCAAAGGACGTGAATGACACGATGCTGGAACTGCATGGAATCAAAACAGCAGAAACAGAGAGACAAGACCCCAAGATAAAGCAATGCCCTCGATGCCAGGACCTGAACCCGAAGGATCACTTGTTCTGCAAGAAGTGCGGAGGCGTCTTGGAAGTCAAAACAGCGATGGAGCTGGATGAGAAACGAGGGGGCTTCGACGGCGTTCTTTCAGAACTTACCGAAGATGAGGGCTTTCAGAAAGCCCTCGTCGGCGCTCTCGTCAAGAAGGGGCTAGGCAGAAAGGTGATGGAACTGCTCAAGGCGTGATTTCTTCTGTTTCTTCGTAAGCATTATTCCTCTCTCTATCCAGAATCAATAACCTAATCCCAAATAACATCCTATCAATCAATAAGTTATAACAATCTCACTCGTGAGAATTAATCAACCCCGTAGGGTCCATCCGAAGGATCTGTAGCAGTAGTAGCTGCTGTCAGTCAAACATGCTGCCTGTGGCTGCTGTCTCAATCAAGTGCTGCCGATGCAGCCGTCAATCAATAGTGCCGCCGTATCCGTAGCGGCCGTCTAATCTTCATGCCGCCGGCTCTGCCGTCGCGGTATGGTCCCGCCGCGTCCCGCAGGACGCGGCATGCGCTATTCGCCATCCCTCCCCGCAGGGAGGGCGAGGGCTTATATGGCAAGCTGAGCCCCCGCTTATCAAGGGCGAAGCGCCTTATATGCCCTCGAAACATCTTTTTAAGGGGGCGGGTCAGTTCCCGCCACCTTCACCTCGTCTTCCTTCTTGCTCTTTTTCGCAGGCTTCCTCTCTAGCCTGCTTCCTTATCTCAAAATCACTTACCATATTTCAAAACCCCCTGAATTTTCGCAGAACTTCACAAACTCCTTCAGATTCTCAATTGAGAAATGATAGGCAGTCACCATCGGCTTCACCTTTCCAGTGCCTCTGCAAATCATGCAGGGCTCACCAGTGTACTTGTGAATCAGAGTTCCATCGCAGGCATTGCATGTAATCATGCCCACTTTATCCTTCCTGTCTTGGAATGAGCCTGCCTGATGTTCTGCAAAACCGCTTTCAATTATCTTCTTCAGCCTCCTGGCAATGCCCAGAGCAAGCTCTTCATTTATCAGTACTCCATCATTGATATGCCCGCCGTTGATTTGCTCTTCTGTCAGCAGGTCAGAGCAAACCTTTGTGACGAACGCCCAGAGCGGACGCCAGCCCCATACATTGTTGATGAACCTGCGGTATTCTTCGCTCTTAGGCTTCAATGCAATCAAGTCAAATCCCATTTTCAAAAGTGCCTCCTTTTGAGATAAGGGGGCGGGTCAGTTCCCGCCACCTTCCAGCCCATCTCCTTAAGCTTCATCACGAAGCCGTCTATCATTCTCGCATTCGCATCTATGGCGTCTCTGGCTTCCTCAACATCTCCTGTTTCATAGTAGCCCGCCTCATCGCTTACATAGGCAAGAGTGCAATGACTTGCCACTTTTCTCAAGAGCTCTGCGACAAGCCTGTGAGTTTCGTGGCCTGCAAACTGCGTCTTGCAGAAATCCGCACACACATAGCAGTTGTCATGGAGCTTTGCCTTGAAGTCTTTCATGCCCGCCCTGCAGGAATCCCATTCCTTCGCTGACTTGACTTCCTTCCATTGAGCGAACCTTAGAGCAAGAGTCTCGGAGCGAGGATGAGGATGAATCACCAGGCTGAATTCCTCGTCCTGCTTTATCTGCATGCCTGTCATCTCTGCTATCGCCTTCACTTGCTGTAAC
>JACQSU010000038.1 GCA_016211165.1 Candidatus Woesearchaeota archaeon
ACTCTTAAATATCCTATTCCCAGCAAAACCTGGTATGAAACTCGCGATTAAGGATATGGACATTACGACGGGCGGCACGCTCATTGTGATTCTTAACAAAAAGGATGCTGATGTTATGGATCTGCATCCTTTGGATCGTATTCTCATCAGGAGGAATTCGCATAAGACAGTGGCTGTGCTTGATGTCACGACGAATGCAAGGACTACTCCTCCAGGTTGTGTTGGGTGTTTTGAAGAAGTGCTGACAAAGCTTGGAGCTAAGCATAACGACGCTGTGGAGGTTACGTATGCTAAAAAACCGGAGAGTATCGAGTTTATTCGTCAAAAGCTTGATGGTGAAGATCTCTCAGGGGAAAAGATTGATGTGATCGTGGATGATGTCGTGCGTGATGAGCTCACCGAGTCCGAGGTGAGTTATTTTGTGGCTGCGTGCTACGTGCATGGAAATAGCGACAAGGAGACTGTGGCTATGACCAAGTCCATTGTGGATCATGGGGATCGTGTGGATCTTGGCAAACGTGTGGTTCTTGACAAGCACTGCACAGGTGGCGTCGCTGGAAATCGGACTTCGTTAAGCTTGGTGCCGATCATTCTTGCGGCAGGGTTGTGCATGCCAAAGACGTCGTCAAGAAGCATAACGAGTCCTGCTGGTACTGCTGATGCGATGGAAGTTCTTGCTCCTGTGACGTTCCCTGCAAAGAGGATGGAATCGATTGCGCGAGAGGTCGGTGGCTTCCTGTGTTGGGGTGGTGGTGCGAATCTTGCGTCTGCTGATGACAAGCTCATCAAGGTGCGAAACGCATTGAGTCTTGATCCTGAAGGGATGCTGCTCTCAAGCATCCTTGCAAAGAAAGCGGCTGTCGGGGCGTCGCATGTGCTTATCGATATTCCCATCGGACCGCACACAAAAATCAAGACGAGAAGTGAAGCTAAGCATTTGCAAAGGCATTTTGAGTCGATTGGTCACAAGCTTGGGATGCGCTGTCACGTGATGTTAACAGATGGCTCCCAGCCCATTGGCCGAGGCATTGGTCCTGCGCTTGAAGCAAGGGATGCTCTCTATATCTTGACAAGGGACCCTCGGCGTCCGATGGATCTTGAGAGGAAAGTCTTGCTGATGGCTTCGATGCTTCTCAAGATTGCGGGGAAAAAGGATCCGGATCGGCTTGCGTGTGCATTGCTTGATTCTGGCAAGGCGTATGCAAAGATGAAGGAGATTATTGCTGCGCAGGGCGGCAATCCCTTGATTCATCCAGACAAGATTCCTGTTGGTCAGTTTGAGTATACCGTGACTGCGCAGCAGCATGGGAAGATTATGCTGGTGCATAATCGCATCATAAGTCACATTGCACGCATTGCAGGTGCTCCCGTGGATAAGGGCGCAGGGGTGTGTTTGCATCATCACGTCGGAGATAAGGTCAAGAAAGGTCAGGCGCTTTTCACGATCCACGCGGAGAGTCGTGAGAAGCTTGGTTTTGCAAGGGAGATCGCGAATAAGACGTCGCCTGTGCTAGTAAATTTTTAAATATGTCTTATTGTAGGCTAGCTGTATGAAACAGGATCCTATAGATCTGGAAATTCTGATTGCAAATCCCACAGAGGTCACTGTCATTCAGGAATGTGCATTCTTTGATATGTTTGCACAACAAGAAATGGATGCGGGAAATGTGGAAGGCATTCGTAGGGTATTAGAGGGAAAATTGGGGATGCTTCACGCCAAACAGAGGGCTATGGACAGGACTCGGCTATTGCTCAAGACGGAACATCGGACAGATGTCGATGTGTATAAGACGGTCTGTGAGGAATTAGAATATCTTCGTTGCCAAGTGCAGGATACATCTGCAAAGTTGCAGAATCCTGATCAATACCGCTCGTGGAAGTTCTACTGAATAACGCCGGGTTTGGAAGGGTAGTATGCAGCTATCAATTCAGTTGCTGCAGTTGCATATAACGTGTTCGTAGGATCTTGTCTTGCCAGTCTCTGAAGGTATGCAATGATACCATCTGTCCGACGAGTGGATGGTTCTTCACTAGTAGGACTAAGATCTTCACAACGTTTGTCAATAGTCATGATACCCACCCCCGTAGGTGGGGTTTCGCTGATTGGGAAGGATATAAACATTGCGTTAAGCTCTTAAAGCCAACGTGTCTGTGCCTGGACATGCAGCCATGGCACAATCCGGTACTGCGGTAGCCTTGAGAGCTACTTTCCTTCGGGATGTCCCGGTTCAAATCCGGGTGGCTGCGTTCATCGGTAGTATATCAAAGAAAAAAACAACGGCGGCGTTGGGCAACAAGGCGGCCCGCCAGCTTCCGAAAGGATCTCGTGGTTCAAAAGCTTTACGGCTGCTGTCATCCGTAAGACTGACTATCCCCGCGCCGCCGCCCTTTTTCTTAACGCAGCGGTTTAGACATCTGTTGCAAGTGCTCCCGGCAACTCAAATGTTTCCATATCTTCTTGGCAAACACTTCTAGATGCGCCTGGTTACATCGTTGTTTCTTGAACCACGGTTCAATGGCCTTATTCAAATGTGTTGCAACGCCCAGTCCGCGATGTGCAGGGTCTAATCCTATCTTGCAGGGTCGGAAAAATGCATCTTTGCGAATGAGCTCGCGCAGTAGTTCCTTGTGCACAGATGTCGCAAAGTCTTTTCTACGAATCCGAGGGTCCGCCAGATATAGCAAGTTGAGTTAGACTTCCCCAATATCAGCCGCTGTGGCCTTCCTAATCTTCATATTCACTCCTCAACACTTCCTTCGAGCACAACAGCCTTGATCATGTCAAAGTATAAGTCATTTATCGTTGAGCATTGGCCGTTGCATTTGACAATCTCTGCCCAGGCTTTGGTCACTGGCCGTGAGCCAAGTTCATCGACTTTGCTATTGACTTCAGTGAGGGCTTTTGAAAAATCAAGAATGTCGTCAGGAGAGTTCCAGTATTTGTAGGTGCGGATGAGATTCAAAATCAGGTCAGAGTTCGGTACGTTCTCGTTTTCTGTGACGGTGATGATGAAGTTAAAGTAGTTGGAGTCCGGACAGTCATTCGGCACGCAGGCGGATAGTGTTTTCCATTCATTAATGATCTTGCGATCGCCAGTTTTTCTGGCGAGTTCGTCTGTTTGCGTGATGAGTGTTGATCGTTTGATGACGTCGAGTTTGCCGCCGTGGAGGATAAGGGCGTTAAGAATCAGTTGTGGTCCTTCATTCGTGAGCACATAACGAAACGCAAAGACTGCTCCAATAAGGACCAAGACAACAATAGCAAACTGCACTTCGCTTTTTTCCGTCCATTTCTTCCATCCTGGCTTATGGATCTCCAGATGCGCGTGGGGATTTCTTTTGAATGGGTTAAGAGAAGTGGATTGCATAGTCGATTTTATCGTCTAGGGCGATTTATAAAGACTTCTACAGGCAGACATAGAATTGACAGATGCCGATGGTTTCACCGGTGTCAAGTAGGAGCTTGGGTGGCTTCGTACTGTCTTTGTGTGTATCATCCTTTAACATACAACCAGCAGCGTCTGCGATAACACTCGTTCTTGCGTCACTATAAAAAATACCGCTGGACTGGACTGCTATTGCCTTGGGCAAACCGGTGGCAGGGTCTGTGCTGGTGCCCAGGGTGGTGCCAGTGCTGACCCACATATCACTAGGACCCCTTACAAAGTGCATTTCTGCCATTGACATAGGGTCGGTGTTCTTAACGACAACGATCCTGCATCCTCCAGGGGAGTCCATGCATGCAGGCAAAGGGATTTCTTGCCTAAACCCCCCTGTAGGGTCTGGACCAAGGAACACGCACGATCCCCCGCTGGTAACGCTTCCTGCGTCATTGCCGTCGCAAAGAGTTGAACTTCCTGTTATGGCTGCGCAATCCAAGGTTGATTCGTTTACAAATTCTCCAGTGACGCTGTTGGATGGAAGACTAAGGCCGCTGCTTACCGTGAGATTGGGAACAGTGACGCTTCTGTCAAAAAGCGCAGCGTCTTGCACTCGGACAGTTTCTCCGGTTCTTCCTTTGATGATGTCTGTAAAGAGTGTTGGGTGTGATGCAGTTCCGGGTGAGAATCCTGTAGCCATGACAAGGATCGTTGCTGTTGCTGCGCAGATAAGAAGTGTAAGCAGGATGGCGTGTGTCTTGGTGATATTGATGATGAATTGCATTACGAATTGCATCTCTCACTGCTTTATATATGTTGTGCGAGCCTTGGTCTTGATGCTAGATACTCCCGAAACGCCGGCCAACGGTCGGTTTCCTGGCTCTTGAGTTCTTCAGGTGTCATCTCGATGAGTGTTTTGTCCCTTCCGGAAAGGCAAAAGCTTCGCCACAGTTCGGATTTGGCCTCCGAGGGCAACACGGCCGGCCCGCGTGCGTCGTCGATGAGTGTTCCCCAGACCTTGCTAGTAAAGAGCCGTGGCGCATCAAGAGTCAAGTCCATATAGGCAAGGGTCATTAGCCAGTAGGATGCTCGTGGAGTGCCACGTGCAAGGCCTCGGAAGTATCCGAGTCCCATATGCGGGTCGCGTAGGATTCGTGCAACCCGATTTCCAGGCCATCCGGCAAAGTCAGGTATTGCAAAGCCGCTGTCATCGCACAGGACTGGTCTACCGCCAAGTACTGCGTGTGCTACGAGGGCTTTGTGTGAAGCGACGTCTTCGACGCGATGATCTTTCTCAGAGGTATCCAATGGTACTTGGCATAATTCGACTATGCTTGCTAAGCTTCGTTGTGCGCTTGCCATCTTGCCGTCATTGGAGGTGCAAAAGTAGAGGTCTTTGGAGAAGTTGACTTGATATGTCGTTGAGCATTCTTTTGATTGATGGTTGACGACATAGACGAGATCATCAGTGTTATCAAAGCGTGTGTCTTCGGTCTCGAGACAGTCTCCATCAACGCCCGAGACGACGCGCCACAATCCCTTGCCATAGACCTTGTTTCTTCCAAGAGTAATGTCTGTTTCTTTGTTGGCATACGTGATCGCAGGGCCAATGGAAATGTACTTCATAATATGGGGGATTTCGAGAATGTATAAAAGAATATCGAAGCTGCGGGTTTCACAAAAATCGTTTATGTTCCGAACAAAGTGGGGAACAATAAACGATTTTTTTCAATCGATCATTTCTATCTCAATATTCAATCCTTCAGGGATTGGTACGCGCATCACAAGGCGCAATGCTCGTTCGTCCATGCCAAGGTCAATGAGTCGTTTATGGACGCGCATTTCGTAGCGCTCCCAGGTTGCGGTTCCATTGCCGCATGGGCCCTTGCGAGTTGTAATCTTGAGTTTTTTTGTAGGAAGGGGTATGGGGCCGCGGATGTCCACGCCTGTCTTCTCTGCGATGTCTTTGATGAACTCACAAGTCTTGTTGATCTTGTCGATCTCTGCTGATGCGAGTTTGATTCGTGCGCTTGGCATGGTGTGTTCCTTTGCCGGAATCGTGCAGTTCCGACGAAAATCGTTTATTGTCTCTTCGCCTTCGGCTCGGGACATAAACGATTTTTTGGGGGTTTAAAAGAGGGGTGAAACCCCTCTTTTTATTTCATCTCCTTTTTGACAAGGTCGATGACCATTCCTGCGGCGACTGTTGCGCCGGAGTCTCGCACAGCAAACCTTGACATTTGAGGGATGTCGCTTTGTTTCTCGATGCAGAGTGGCTGCATGGGCTTGATCTTCACGATCGCGACATCGCCGTTCTTGATAAAGTCAGGCTTTTCTGCAAGCTTTTCTCCTGTTGCCGGGTTGAGCGTGTGGACGATCTCTTGGATCTGGCACGCGACTTGCGCAGTGTGCACGTGGAAGACCGGTGTGTATCCGACGGTGACAACTGTGGGGTGGTTGAGGACGACGATGCGGGCCGTGAACTCTGTTGCGACTGTGGGGACATTGTCAAGGTGTCCGATGACGTCTCCGCGTTGGATGTCGTTTTTCGCTGGTCCTCGGACGTTGAATCCGACATTATCTCCAGGTTCTGCGGTCTGCAACTGTTCGTGGTGCATCTCGATGCTCTTGATTTCTGCTGTGACTCCTTTGCCTTCTCGTCCTGGGACAATGATGACTTTGTCGCCGACTTTCATTGTTCCAGTCTCGACTCGGCCTACAGGCACGACGCCGATTCCGGTG
>JACQSU010000039.1 GCA_016211165.1 Candidatus Woesearchaeota archaeon
GCGTAGCGATGGATAGGATTTCAAGTGTTTCTTCACAAGCTCTTCGGTCCTGTCAGTGCTTCCATCATTGACAATGACTAATTCGTAATCTTCAGAGAGTTTCACTCGTTTTTTCATCTCGGTGATGAATGTTTCGATGCCTGCTTCTTCATTGTATGCCGGGACGATGATGCTGATCATGCGTTTGGAGCCTCGGAGGTGTCATTTATAGTGGTAGAAGTTATTGGTATATAACTCTCCACCACTATATTCGCCGGAACTTACTATTCTTATACGAAAATTAAGTTCCGGCGTTATAAATCTTTGTCAGGATCGATTTCCACCCACTTCTGCACAATCCCTTGTTGGGAATTGATCTGTCGCAAGGATTTGCCAATCTCTAAAATGTATGTATAATTGGCAGGTCTGATCGCAAGCATATCAAAGGTGGGTGCTACAGGTGAGGCAGGATCAAGTCGGGCCTTAACTCGCGTAAACGCAACGCCATTCTTCATTAAGTAGTCAGAGTATTGGGGTGTCGTGCGCAGGCAGGCGAAGCTCGCATCAGGCGTAGTTGCCAATTGATCAAAGTATTGGTCGCATTGTGTTTGTTGTTGGTACGAGTAGAAGTCTTCGTACAAGTATATGACTCCATAATTGCTAAGCAAGCGTCGAACAGTGCTGCTATCATTCCCATACAGCATCACTGCCGCGTCTGCGATGCGTTTGTTGACATCAACAAATGGAGATGTGTGTGTCCGGCGCGCGAGCACGACTTTCTTTCCAGTCATTGCATTGAGCGCGAATCCGGTTTCTTCGTGTGTGACCAAGAACACCGCGTCCTCAGGAGCCTGATCAATAATCTCGGCCGCAAGTCCAAGCATGACGTTCTCTTGTCGTCCGGCATTGGTCCATTGGTCGGTGTCGTAAGCGGCATACGTGTAGTAGCCATTGGCGACAAAAATGAGGGCAGAAATTCCATACACTGCCAATTTCAATTGCGCTGTGGGTGTTGACTTATAAATTAGATAAATCGCCGTGAACATCAAGAGGGGCTTTGCAAGGTCAAAGATGTAGCCAAAGGCATAGTAACCAATGGATGTGTGGAAGAATGGCACGGTGATGATGGGGTGTACGTATCCGATCCAGCCAGTCAGGAATAGGAGGGTGGGTGTTTGGAAGCGTTTGAAGCGTGTTGCGACAAAGACCGTGCCCATAATCACAAGTACTGACATCGCTATCGTGACCCATGTGCGCATGACAAAGAAAAATCCTCGCACGCCGTTCCAGAGTGCAGATAATGTCATTGTGTCCCCAGCTGCGACATAGTCTGCCCATCGGTTGGGTGTGACGCCTCCGTAGACAAAGATTCCGGGACCCCAAAAAAGTAGGCCAATGGGCAGTGCCACGAGGATGATCGGTAGTATCCAGATGATCTGCTCCTTGAGTGTGCGAGCAATGCCAGCAGGATCAATTACCCTCCAACCATCATGATGCGAAATGTGCTTCTCGACAATTCGCCACGTCACAAGCAATGCAAGATACAAGAACACCGCAACCCAGAGGACAACTTGGGCTAGTCCGCAGAGTCCAACAGCGACGCCGACGAGCGCTCGTTTCCACAATGGAGCGCCTTCGTCTGAAGCCCATAACAAAGCAAGGATAGCAAGCGGCCAAACAACTAGTTCAGCAAACGGGCTGGGTGCTGCATGAGGTATTTGCCAGGTTGTCCAATACAGGCAAAAGAGCACGCCAAAGCTCTTGCTGCCAAAGACCTTTTTGCCAAGCTGATAAGATATCACCCCTGCAAGTAATGTCGTCAACAAAGGTGCATAGATGGCCGCCGTGAGTGCCCCAACCCCAGTAAGCCATGCGATCATTGCCACAAGCAAGTGGAATATCCACGGGTAGTGCGCGTATTCGCCAAGGAATTGTGAGTTCATAAGTGGAGAATTGCCATTGGCAATGTGATTGATCACAGAGAAATGATAATAGACATCGCCTCCATAGACTGGGCTTGGTAGGGATTTATACTGCGCAAACAGCCCGAGTTCAAGCACGAGCCATGCAGCAATGATGAAACAGACTGCGTATTCTTGCCAGCCCCAGCGTTTCAGAAATCCTGGGAGTTCGACGTCGTTCATCGTTGCTCACGACGCATTGGTTGCGTTTTTCTTTCGCAGGGCCGCAGTCACATTCGCCGCTCCGCCATAGGGATAGTTGGTGCTGTTTCCCCTCCAGTCCACTACATACGTGATGACTCTTGTTCCTGTGACTCCGGTCTTGTCGGAGAATTTGTCAAAGTATTGCAGGCCTGCGCCTTCAAGGTAGAACATTCTGGTAAAGAGGCCACTGCCAAGCGGGTATTGGGCAAAGATCATCGTGTAGTCATCGGTTGCTGATGGCAAGAGGAGGCCGTCAAGGTCATTGATGCTGGTGTTATATGGCTTTGTCAACAAGACTCCATCTTTGATATAGATAAATCGTTTGATTGCGTGCGCGCCATTAACATCATTTACCTCAAACGTGCTCATATTGATTTCAACGCCGTTTTGGCATCGGACCATCTCGCTGCTGCGTTTGCATTGCGTTGCTCCTGCGTATCCAGGCCATGGTGAGATCCATGTATTGATGGATCGGTCGTCCCGTTGTGATCGGAGTTCATCCACAAGTCGTGGTGCGACGTCAGGACTAAGTCCGATGCTTGAGACGGCGTATTCCACTGCCTGTGCTCGGGTCATGTTCTTGGTCTCGACGTAGAGTTGTGCTCGGGTGAAGTTCCAGGATCCAAAGTGTGCCCATACGCCTCCTTTGCCGATCATGTCGTCGCTTGCGATGACAAAGCTCTGCGGGGGATTGCAGTGGGTGTACTCCAGGATGTGGTCGGGGTTAGTAATGCCGCTTCGCACGAGCTCTGCTCGGCTAGCATCCTTTGATAGTTTGAAGATGCGGTAGAGGATGTCCACTGTTTTGTCCGTGTCCTTGTTAAGTTGCGTGTCAATGAGTTCAGCCGCCCTATTCGACCCACAATTGAGCATTCGTAGAATCCCCATGGCTTCTGCTTCATCCGATGTCATAAGTATCTTGCCAACCCAGTGGGCGACTGGTGTGTTCTGGGTTCCGCCATCGAATGTGACGGGTCGTTTGGCGATTGCTTTGAACCAGTGTCCAAAGTCCCACCAGCTCGTGATGATGGCGTCTGGGTTGGCCTTAGCATCAATCTCAACAAGGGTGTTCCACCAGGCGTCATTGATAAGAGGGATGTTTTGTGTGGATGTGCCCTTGGCTGCGGGCCACAGATTTGAGAAGATAAGCATCACAAACAGGATCACGGCAAGGATGTGTTTTCCTGCAGGCACATCCATGGTGCGTTTGAGCCACGCGCCAGCGAATTCGCAGAGATTGCCGACAAAGCTTGAGATACAGATCGCTATCGGAATCGAGAGAAGCATCAGGAATCGGACTCCTTTGGTGCTTGCGTACATTGTGGCTGCGATCCAAAAGAGGAGCATCAGTCCAAATTTGAAGTCATACCATCCGTGCTCATCTTTTTTTGTCATCGCAAAGATGATGCCAAAAAACGCGATGATGACGTATGTCCATCCTCCAATGCTTCCTAGGATGCCGTTGAAGTCTACGGTGTTGAGTTCAGCGACGGTTGTGTAGACATTGGGCCAGAGTGTGTCGTGGGCTGCTTGCTGGATGAGGATGAAGGCAAAGGGTTGTTTGATGGATTCGATGACGAATTGGAAATCACGCAAAGCCGTGACGAACGCTATCGACGATGTTAAGTAAGTAGCAAGGATGAGGCACTGTGTCTTGATGGTTTCAAGTGTTCGTTTTGGTTCCTTGCGCAAGCTAAGGGCAGCCCGCAGCACCACGTATGTGCCTGTGCCTGCCACGATGATGATGAGCACGTGCCACCAACCGCTCCATCCCCAGGCGTATAATCCCGAGAACAGTCCTGCAAGGCCGGCCCATATGTATTGTCGCCTGCGTGTTGGCGCGTCGAATGCTTCAAGGTATGCCCAGATGACCAGGAGGGGGAAGACGATGCTATACACGTCGGTGTCAGGGACTCCTGCTGATGTGCGTGCAAGCATGGCTGGATTGATCGCGATGTAGAGTGCGGCAAAGAATCCGCCAATTGGTCCTGCGAATTTGCGCCCGATAAAGAAGGCAGGGATGGGTGCAATAAGTGCAATGAGGAAGGGGAGCCAGAACATTGCAGTCAGTACCGTGACGTTTGGGTCGAATGTGTGCCAGAGTTTGTAGAGCCACGCGCCAAGGTGAATGTGCATATTGTCCCCTGGTGGGATTCCAAGTGGCGCGAGGACAAATGTGTCCCATGGCGTGCCATTCACTAAGGTGTTTCCCAGATGTCCATATGTCACAAAGTTCCATGTCTCACGATAATAGGCATAGGAATCGATGTCAAGGAGCATGTGTTCGCCTTCAGGAGTTCGGTAGCGTGATTTGAAGTATTCTGATTGCGCTTTGATTTGCTCATCAAGTTGTGGTCCTGCTTGTTTAAGGTAGTTCTTGAATTCTACATCGATGAGTTCATTGCGTTTTTCTGAAGGAAGATTGGGGTACTGACGTTGGAGTTGTCCTGCGATTTGTCCTTTGATGTTGTTGTGGAGCGTGTCCGCTGCCCAGTTGTCTGTGATGGGCATAATCCAGGGTTGGGCACGAAGATATGCGCTAAAGCAAATCGCGATGAGTATAAAGATGAGGGCGTTGTATTTGACAAGAGTTCGCCATGCCGCTCGGGGGTTGAATGTGATCCTGTCCACGTCATCCTTAGAGTGATCTTTTCCCAACCATCCTTTGATTGTTGAGCCGATGGATCCCAAGTCGATGGTTTGTTCATCGTCGAATTTCTTGTGTGAGGCATGGGATTCGTGTTCAGCCGGTGCGTGATCAGTTGTAGCGGAATGGTTCTCATCAATTTCAGAACCTGCATTGGGCTTGCCCTTAAGAATTCCTTTAAGCCACGATACACTGATCTCTTCTTCTTGTTGCTTGGTCACATAACCACCCTATCTAGGCGTCGGCAGCCCCGAGCAGTATATAAAAGTTATCTGCGGAAAATCGTTTATTGTCCCTTCGCCTTCGCCTCGGGACATAAACGATTTTTAGGGGGTTAAAAAGGGGGCAAAGCCCTCTTTTCAGGGGGTTAAAAAGGGGGCAAAGCCCCCTTTTTTTAAACGATTTTGAGGGCATATTTCCACAATCTTGGCTCCGTCAGCGCAAGCTTGAAGAAAAATGTCTTGGGATGGTCCCGATCATGAATTTCTAAGAACCGTTTGTTCGTTGGTTTGTTGAAAATACCAATCAATTCGTCCCAATCATTTTCTGAAAACCGATCCATTGCATCCCGCATCTTCAGGTGCAGCCACAAATCCATTCCCATGCGCTTGCGCCACAATCGCTCATAACTCTTGCCAGTCATAATCGCTTCAGCGCAAGCTTCTGCTGCGATCATTGACTGGATAATTCCCCCGCCAGTTGTGGCCTTGACTTGCAGTGCAGCGTCTCCGACAAGATAGACATTGCCCTTCTGCGTCACAATCTTTGGATCATATCGTGGCACCACCCCGCCTTGGTAGGTAAGAAACTCCGTAATACCCCGCTCCTTGCAGAATCGATCAAAGATCGCCTTGCCATTCTTCTCTGCAAGTAATCCCACGCGCACGACCTCCTCATTCTCTGGCACGATCCACGTGAATGTGCCGATGTTTGGGTAGAATTCAATCACGTTGTTGTTTTTGTACTTGGCCCGTGCTTGTACGCCGAACCAGAATTGCCGATCGCACCACATGCCGTGTTGTTTTGCGACGGTGCTTGATGGGCCATCAGCGCCAATCAAGTAGTCATGTCTCCATGCAAAGGTCTTCTGGTTCTTGATGTCTTTCACAACGCAATGGGTCGCACTTGTCTCTTGCACCCGATGTTGTGTGTGAATCGCAGCTCCAGCAGCAACCGCCATTCGACCAAGATGGCGATCAAACTCCTCTCGATGAATGATTACATTTTCCTTGCGCATGGGGATGTCAACAGCGCTTCGGCCAGTGGTGATTCGAGCAATGGTGGATGTATTGACAAGCACGGGGGTGATGTCTAGGAATTTGTGCAGCTGTGATGTCAAGATGCCGGTGCACTGGAATGGTTCGCCAACGATTGCGTGTTCTTCAAAAACATGGGCATCGTATCCTGCCTTGGCAAGCTGGTACGCAGCCCAGTTTCCTGCAGGTCCTGCGCCGACGATTGTGACGCGTTTGCCATAGGGTCGTGGTTGGCTCATAGTCTTGTTGGTTGCGCTGTGATTTATAGACAGTTGACGAATTATATGAACTTTTGCGTCCAAGTTGAGTCGAGATGCACTTCTTGCCAGTCGAACGCAAAAGTTCCTTTACTAACTCAACTTGCTATATATGTGTGAGGACTTTGTTTGGCACAAAAATGCTTTAAGTCGGCCCTGGGCCGACATTAAGCATTTTTTAACCATTATACAGGAGTTATCATTCGCTATCTTTAAAAGAATCACGCCACTACTGCGCTATATGAACGCTCTCAAACGATTCGCCCTTTCTGCTCTCGCCGCAACCACTCTTAACTTTTCTCCTGTGTACGCAGGCCAGTCAGTATCTCCAGCACAACTCGCACCAACAGACACAACTACTCCCACATCACAACTCGAAACAACAAATTCGCCTACCTCCACATCACAACCATCAGATCAAACGCACGTGACGTCGTCGATCCCGTGGGATAAGCTTGAGCAGATTATCAAAGCTCCCGAATCAAGGGGCAGTATTCATGATTTGTTTGAGCAAGGATTTGGCCTTGATAAGGCAGCACGATTTGAATATATCAAGAAACAACTTGATGAAAAAGAATACACAGGTACGGAACAGCAGAACATTGAATTCTTTAATGGATATGCACAAGCAATCAAAGCAAAGAACACGGATGTCATTGCTCCATTGTTTGAATCTGGAAATACCGCGACTAGTGGGTCAAGCAAGAAGCGCAGCCACGCAAATCATCGTCGGACTGATGCAAAATATAATGCCCATCCCCATGCTAGCCGAGAGGTAGCAGCACCCGGTACTGCACCAAGCCAAGCAGTTTCATCAGCTCAATCCGCAAGCCAACAAGCACTTAGGACATCTCAAGGCCAAACGATTTCTGTCAAACCACAAACGCCAAGCAGCAGCAATGATTCAAAGCAATCTCGCGTGACAAGCACCCCACCCCCCACGTCGCCATCATATCAACAGCCTGCCAGCGCACAGCCACCTATAAACGCATTCGACATCGGTGGTTTGGAAACTGCTGCTCGTAGGTTTCACGAATCCAGTACAAGATCTTCAAGTGAGAGCCACTCAAGGGTTCATGCGCAGACCGGATCCAGCGAGCACCGCTCGTATGACGACTCGCGCACTGAGCGCAACCTTTTCTATCGCGGATCAGGCGGCTACTATGGAACGCACGGAGCGTGGCGTTCGCGAGGTGACGGATCAACCATTGACAATCGATTTGACGATGAAGAGCGATCAAACAACTCTTCTCGCAAAAGATCCCGTTTGGCAACTGGCTTTGAGCGTGCAATGGATTCTGCAAATGTAATCAAGGAGATGCTTGGCTATTATATCAATCAGACGAGAACACTCAACTATAGTGAAGCCGAGACACTTATCAGGGGATGGTGCAGGATCGCCACGCGTGCGTACAGCCATCAACGTCGAGGTATCAGCAATGATGTGAATTCTGCCATGGATGGAGCATTCCAGGAGTATATCTTGTCCACGAATTATAAGGATCTCAGTAGGCAGGGGCAGTACCAGCGTTTCGCAAGCGTGCTCAACCACGCATTTGTGGAGGCGCCTCGATTGCAACGACGCTATGAGCAGATGTTCGAAGAACACTGGACTCCGCTAGATACTGGCATGAGTTCCGATGCGCAGATGCAGGACAATATATACAAAACCTTCAAGATGGTCTGGGCTGCGCAGCAAGTAACACGTGGGGATCACGAGCACGATCGCAATAGCCGGTATAGCAGATCATTCCTGCTGGGATTCATCCTTGGGCTCTAGACTGTTTTTTTTTTCCTTCAGAGAACTTTGAAAAAATGAGCCGAAGGCGAATTTTTCAAAGTTCTCCATAGAAAATGCCCCAAATAAGCAACAACAATGTGTTCTTACTTACTAATGCTAACACCTCCCTCATCTTAATAAATCATTCACAATTCCACGAGGAAAATCGTCTGGTTGGAGGGAAACCTATATGTCGCGCGCATCTGATACCTTGTATGGATTTAGCAATAACCCTGCACGTAATACGTATCAAGACGTACGTGCCGCGATGGAGCAGTATGATCAAGAAAGTTATCAACAAGATGCAAAGGCAGAACCGCACGACCCTGTTGCACAAGTTCCTTACAAATCCCGAGGAATAGATAGCATTCTTATGGACCTTAGACATTCGCGGATCGGCAATAAGATTGCAAATGCTCTTCTTGGCCTGGCTGTATGGAGCAACCTCAGCGTAGGGTCGTTAAGCGCTGCCGAACTCTCTCGTGGAAATGAAGAATGCCTTATCAAATACCTTAACTCCAAACCAGCGATACAGCGTGCAATCGATGATAAAGTCCATGAGCAAGTTTCGGGAGAAACAGAAGCGCAGCGCCTCAAGAATCTGGTGGAGAGTGCGATTCTGAATCCATCAACGATTAAGATGACACGAGAGGTGGAGATGCCATTTTGGAACGCTGTCGTTACGACATATCAATTCAGGATCGATGACGCTTCAGGAAGGACGATCTTGAGCATGCAGCTTGATAAAGAATCCTACTGTGGCCTTGATCAGAAGATTAGGGAAATCAACTGCGATGGTTGTGAGTCTGCCCAGTATTCCGAGCGCTCTGATGTTGATGCGCTCCTAAAAAAGTATTATGCTGGCGCCCATCCGATCCACGCAGACTTCAGCGTTGGCGAGGCGCTCTTTGGCATTGTTGGGGGATTCGCTGGTTCGCACGTCGCTGGACAGATCAGAGGTGGAGATGGCGGTAACAATGGGAGTAGCATCGGCGGCAAAGGCCCTGGCTTTGATCAGCCACAAAACCTAGGCAACAATGCTGGATTCTCCGAGGGAGCAGCCAGATGAAAGTAGCGCCACTCCTTCTCGCAGTCTTGCTCACTGTCCTGGTAGTTCCAGGCACGTCAGCATATCTCTTGCGAGCAGTGGCTGCAGATACCGTGACTGGTCTTGATATCAACCCGTCAACACTCACTATTAACGGTCAAACGCTCACAGGAACTCCCCGAGCAGAGTTTGCAAACATTCCAGGAGACACACTCCTCACTCTTACAGGCTCAGCAACAGGCTACCTCACTGACATTGACAATGCCTTTTTTGACAACAGTCTTCCTTCCTGCGTTGGTCAGCAGACCTGTTCATTAAGCAAGACCGTGCAGGGCCAGGTCTTCAACACGGTGTGTGGATTCTCAACCCAATTCCAGGATTTTGAGTGTAATGTGTCAAATAGCGGTATCACGATCAAGTATTTCTTCAAGTCGAGTGAGAATCGGGTCACGCAAATCGTGCGTCTCATTCCAACAAACTCCACTCCTAATAGTCCTCCACTGATCGCTGCGAGTGCAAATCCAACAAGCGGCTCATCTCCCCTAGTCGTTAACTTCACAATAAATGTCACCGACAATGTCCAGGTGCAGACCGTGACGATCTTTTTTGGCGATGGTCAATCTCAAACGCTCCCTGCAAACAGCCGTGTCACGCACACGTATCAAACTCCAGGCACATTCAATGCGCTCATTCAAGCATTTGACAACGCAGGCGCCCAGTCATCCCAGACAATCCCTATTATTGTGACTGCGGCAGGGAACAATTCTCCTCCAAATATCACCGCGTCAGTTTCCCCGCTCACAGGCAACGCGCCGCTCACATCAACCTTCCAGGTCAATGTGACAGATACGAATGGTGTCGCAAGTGTGGTGTGGAATTTTGGCGATGGTCAATCACAAAGTGTCGCCCAAAACAGCGTCATCACGCATACGTACCCCAATCCGGGAACATTCATCGCTACACTCACGGCGACGGACACCATCGGCGCGCAGTCAGCCCAGTCATTCACGGTAATCGTGAACAATCCTGCGATCAATGCGCCTCCAGTCATCATCGCGTCCGTTACGCCACAGAGTGGCATAGCGCCTCTCTCCACCCTGTTTAACATTTCAGCCACAGACAACTTCCGTGTAAACACGGTCAATGTTTTCTTTGGCGATGGACAGTCACAGACCCTTTTGCTGGGGGGAAATAATTCATCATTTAGCGGATCGACATCCCATATATATACAACAGTGGGCGCATTCAATGCAACAGTCCAGGCAGTGGACGACCAAGGTCTATCATCGCTCCAAACATTCACTATCACCACGACTGCGGTTCCCAACACGTCACCAATCATCAATTTCAGTGTCAACCCGCTTGCAGGAAACGCCCCTCTCACATCTAACTTCACGCACAATGTCACTGATGATGGATCAATCACGCAAGTCCTCTGGCTCTTTGGCGATGGCAAATCCCAAGTCTTCCAAGCCAATGCACAGTTTACTCACACATACGCGCAAGCAGGCACATTCCTTGCCACAATTGCGGCGTTTGACAATCTTGGTCTTTCGACTGTGCGAAATGTCACGATTCAAGTCAGTGTAGGTAATAACACGCCGCCTACGTTCATCACAGCATCCGTCAACCCGCAGATCGGGACTGCTCCGTTGACAAGCGCATTCGCCGTCAATGTCACAGATGATCAGCAAGTGACAAGTGTCCTGTGGGTCTTTGGTGATGGTCAGCAGCAGTCTGTCGCAGCAAACAGTGTCATCAATCACACGTATTCCAGTGCAGGTACATTCATTGCTACAGTGATCGCAACAGATAATCTTGGTGCCCAATCATCTCGATCGTTTACTATTATAGTCAACCAGTCCGGGGGCGGCAATCAATCAAATCAGGCGCCCATCATCAATGCCAGTGTCAACCCCACGGTTGGCAACGTGCCGCTCACCAGCACCTTCATTGCGAATGTCACGGATGATGTCCAAGTCGTCAGCGTAACCTGGCTCTTTGGCGATGGTTTTGCGCAAGCAGTTTCGGCGAATAGTAACATTACGCACGCCTATCTCGTGCCTGGCACCTACCAGGCTCAGATTTTTGCCTTTGATAACCAAGGTCTCTCAACTACCAGATTCTTCACTATCACCGTGAACAACGGAAGTGGCGGAGGTAATGGCTCCAACCAAGCACCAGTCATCAACGCGTCAGTAAACCCTCTTGCGGGAAATGCGCCACTCAACTCCACATTCACAGTTAATGTCACCGATGACGTCGCAGTATCAAGCGTCACATGGATCTTTGGTGATGGATTTGCCCAAACAGTTCCTGCAAACAGCAATATTACGCATGTCTACCAGAACCCTGGCACATTCCTGGCAACGATTATCGCTGTGGACAACCAAGGACTCACAAGCCAAAGGAATTTTACTATCACGGTCAACAATGGTAGTGGTGGAAACCAATCCAACCAAGCACCAGTCATCAACGCGTCAGTAAACCCCCTTACAGGAAACGCTCCCCTAAACAGCACCTTCAGAGCCAACGTGACAGATGATGGTTCTGTCTCAAGTGTGACGTGGTTCTTTGGCGATGGTCAAGCGCAGTCCGTGCCAGCAAACAGCAATATCACGCACGTCTATCAAACCCCAGGTGCATTTATTGCAACGATTGTTGCAATTGATAACCAAGGCCAGTCCAGTGCGCAGTCATTTACCTTAACAGTCAACAATGCAAGTGGTAATGGTTCCAATCAGTCTCAGAACCAAGCCCCTAACCTCACGGCGAGCGTTATCCCCCAAACAGGAAACGCTCCTCTCACATCAATTTTCCAAGTGAACGCATCAGATGATGGTGCTGTGGCAAGCGTCGTGTGGCTCTTTGGTGATGGCCAATCGCAAACCGTAACAGCAAACAGCCTCACCCAGCATACGTACATCACACCAGGTCTTTTCGTCGCAACAGTCGTCGCCACGGACAATCAAGGCCTCTTCACGGTCCGATCATTCAATATCACAGTCCTTGCACCGAATGCAAGCAATACAGCCCCCTCCCTGATCGCGACCGTTACGCCGCGCAGAGGCCAATCCCCATTGGACACGACATTCTTTGTGAATGCCACAGATCCTAATGGTTTCGCGGTAATCGCGTGGTTCTTTGGCGATGGCCAGACGCAGTTAGTCTCGCCATTCTCCGTGATCAACCATATCTACAACACTGTTGGTACATTCATTGCCCAGCTTGTCGCGATTGACAATTTCGGCCTAGCATCCTTCCTCAATTTCACTGTTGATGTTGTTGCCCCTCCATTCAACAATAGTCAATTCCTCGGGCCAAATGTCATCGCAAGCGTGAATCCGCAATCCGGCACTGTTCCTCTCACCAGCACCTTCACTAACAACGTGACGGTTAATAACGCGAGCATAGCGAGCGTTATTTGGATCTTTGGCGATGGTCAGTTTCAAGGTGTGGCAAACAACGCCCAGATTACGCATATATATATCGTCCCAGGAACGTACACTGCTCAAATCATTGCAACAGATACCCAGAACAAGACCACGAGCAGATCATTCACGATCACCGTGAACGCGATCGGCAACAGTGGCAACAACCAAGCCGACGAACAAGCAGCGAAGCTCTTCATTTCAAAGATCACGATGCCCAACGCGTACGAACTCCATTCGGGTAATGACCTTGAGGCCTTCGTCTCATTCAAGAACTCAGGCGACATCCGCCTTGAACGCATGCACGTGACAGCTTCCATCCCAGAGCTTGGAATCCATACCCGAGCTGGGCCCATCCGCCTGGGTGGTAAAGGTCGCGAGATAACAACACCACTCACCTTAGAAATTCCAAAAAACGCCAAAGCAGGCCTCTATACAGTGCGATTCAGCATCTCCAATGACGACGTGCGCCGCACGATCCATCGAGAAGTGCAAGTCCTGGAGGGCTAAAAGAGACACTGTAGAGTAGAGATAATATTTAACTACTATAGGATGAGAACCAATGAGAACCTTTAAATATAGGTGGGGTTTCCAAAGGAGAAAGTGAGGGATTCACAATGAACATGAACCGACTGTTTGCGTTGATGGTGATAGGTGTCGCGATGTCGCTCATCGCTACGTCAGCGTTCGCTGCTCCGATTCCGATCCGCATTGATGAGGTGCGTGTCGATGATTTTGTCCTGCAGCCAAACGAGCTCAATCGGCTTGACATTCAGCGCGGTCAGGAAGTTCCTGTTGATATCAAACTCACTGCTCTTAATGACACAAAGAACGTCGAAGTCGAGGCATTCATTTCCGGCTTTGAGTTTGGCGACATCGAACCTATCAGCGATGCGACGCGCATCTTTGATGCTGATGCAAACGTGTCCTATATCAAGCGATTAAGAATTCGCGTTTCTGACGATGTGAATGAGGATGACTACAAATTGCGCATCATCATTTCAGACCGCAATTCCGATCAGCTCATCCAGACCTACAGTCTCAAGCTCGATGTGCCAAGGCACAGCTTGCGGCTTGAGGATGTGATCTTCACGCCACAGGACACGGTGCTCGCTGGCAAGGCATTGCTTGCGACTGTGCGCCTTGAGAACAAGGGAGAGAAGCGCGAAGATGATATTCGTGTTACGGTTTCAATCCCAGAGCTTGGTGTCCAGGCGACTGATTATATTGATGAGCTTCGTGTTGATGACGAAGAGGAGACTGAAGAGATCTTCCTTAAGATTCCGGAGAGTGCCAAATCAGGCAGATACCTTGCTCGTGTCGATGTCGAGTTCCAGCAGCGTCACAACAAGCTCACTGCGTCAAAGACGATCAATGTGATTGGTAAGGAAGAGACAGATACAGGCGTGTCTAGTGCTCCAAAGGCGCTCATCACGATCGAGTCCCAGCTTGCGTCAGCGCAAATCGGCAGGCAGGCGCTCTTCCCGATAACAATCCAAAACAATTTCCCGCAAAGCCGCATCGCGACAGTTACTGTCTCTGGTGCTGATGGCTTTGGTGAGGTCTTTGTGGCGCCATCTTCTGTGATGGTCATCGATAGTAAGGATGTTAAGATCTTCACAATCAGTGTGACGCCATTTGATGACGTTGAGCCTGGCACCTATGTGTTCAAGGCAAATGTCAAGGTCGGTGATACCATCTCAAAGGAGATTCCGCTCACTCTTAATGTGCAAGAGGATGAGAACGCGAATCTGTGGATGGTCCGCAAGGTCCTTGAGGGTCTCTTGGTGGCGTTTGTGATCTTGCTTGTTGTGATCGGCATTGTCGTGGCGTTTAGGCGCCGAAATGAGGATAAGAAGGAGTCCTCAATCACGCAGATGCAGACCTACTACTGATTTTTGGGTATTAATGGGGGTGTCGAGGGGAACAATGGGAAAGGCGCTCCGATTTGTTTTGATGCTCGTCATCGTCATCTTGTCATTGCGCGTTTCATTTGCCCAGGCTGGTGGCATTGATGTTGATTTTCTCAAATCCACAGATCTTGTTGATCCGTGCGGTCTTGTAAGCTTTGATCTTAGGGTGACGAATCTTGATCCGGAGTTCCAGGATAGGTATGTCTTCTCGCTCGATGCGTTCTCTCTGTTCTCAGCAATCTCAAAGGACTCCCTGATCTTGGAGCCAAGATCATCAGGAAATCTCACCGTTTCCTTCCGTTTTCCTTGCGATCGCTTTGGCGCATTCGAGGCAAATCTTCTGGCAAGAAATGAGGTCACCGGTGAGGTTTTTGCGACGCCTCTTGCCTTTGAGGTCCGCCCAAGAGGTATCCCTCTTATTACTACAGATGCAGACACTATTCTGATTGGCGAGAACAAGAGTCAGGTCTCTATCACCGTTGAGAACCTCGGCAGTGAAGACACGACGTATCTTATCTCTGTGGAAGGTGAGGGTTTTATTACTGCTTCTATAAAGGAGGTCTCCATCCCAGGTCGGGAAAAGAAGATGTTTCGTCTCATCTTCACCCCTCCAAAGGATCTTGCTTTGGGGGATTACCCAATCACTCTTGTGCTCAAAGTGGGGGATACTGGTGTCGAGTACGCAAAGGAACTGCTCGTGCGTTATAGGAAGCCTTCGGCCTTCGAGTCTTTTGTAAAGCGTAATGTTGGGGCGCTCATTGGTTCCATCTTCGTGATTGGTGCTGTGGTGCTCTTTACCTTGCGCTTTCAGAGGACGCGTGAGGAGCGTATGGAACGTCGGGCGCAAAGGCAGGCGATGCGCGATGAGTCGCGTCGATTGCGTGATGCAGAGCGTACGCGCAAAGCCGAAGAGAGGGTCAGGACTATCGAGGCAAGCAAGAATGCCGCTCTGTTTGTCAAGGAAGAGAAGGCTCGCGTGCGTCTTGAGTCACGCAAGGCCTCGTGGCGAAAGGCGATCCGTCCATTCCTGCTTGCGGAACTGTATGATGAGAATCTGATCATCCCTCGGAAGAAGCCGTCTTCGGTTGCGAAACGGGTTTTTCTGATTGTTCTTGCTTTGATCAGTGCGGGGGCGTTTCTTATTCGCGATGTGCTTCCAGAGTATGTGTGGTTTATTATTGGTGGCGTCCTCGCGGCGTTTGTCTGCATTGGGTTGCACATCGTCTTCAAATGGCGAAAAGGCAAATCCTTGCGACACAGACTCATGGATGAGATAGATACAATAAAGAGTGAGTTGCGTAAGGAGCTTGTCAAGGATAGTGTGATTGTTAAAAAAGTAGATGTCGCTAATCTCAAAAAGCCCCGCCCTATCAGCCGTTGGGTGGTGATGTTCATAGTCATCCTTCTCCTTGCCGTTCTTGCTTGGTCTGCGTGGTTTTTCCGTGACCTTATTGGTGGGGGTTGGCTTGGCGCGCTGATTGCCTGCGCGCTCCTTGCTGTGCTGATAATTTGGGATGTCGTGCGTCGCCTAAGGGATGATGTTATGCTGTTCATTGGCGATGTGTCTGCGAATAGGCTCATCGGAAAAGAGACTGGGTGGATCTCCGGCATTCGTGAAATCTCCCTCAAGCTCGAATCTACAGTGGAAGGTGTGGTCCTGGCTTTGTATCTGCATCGGCGTCAGCCGACCTTTACAGATCCAGCGGGCGTGCCTCTTTCATTTGTTGAGATCAAGTCCAATGTGCGCAACCGTGACATCGAGAGGGTCTTGCTCACGATCGCTGTTTCAAAGCGTTTGTTGCGTCGCAAGAAAGCAGACCACTCCGACCTATCTATCCAGCGCTATCTGAATGGCAAGTGGCGGCCTCTTGCGACAGAGTCTGCTGGTGAGGATGATCATTTCCTGTTCTATAAGGCCGAGTGTGACGGGTTTGGGTTCATTGCGCTGACTGCCGATGTGAAAACAGAGTCCAAGGGCGCAGTCATCGCAAAGGTGGATTCGATTTCTTCAAGGACAACAAAGAAGCCTGTTGTTAAGCAAGAAAAAGTAGAGGCGCTCTTTGATAAGGGTCGTTCTCGGCAGCGTGGCAAAAAGATTCTCTTCATCTTTGGAATTTTGTTACTTATCATAGGTCTTACCGGCATTGGCTATTTCCTGTATCAGCGGCAAACTGCACAACCGCAAGAGTCGACTACGGCTGGAGAGGGATTAGGCGCTGTCGTAGAGGATACTAGTCGCGTTACTGATGAGATCGCGGGCATTGCTGATGCAAGTGGTGGTATTCCTCCTCAGACAATCAATGGTTCCGTTAGCATTGATTTGGGGCAGTTCTTTGCTGATCCTGATAATGAGTCCCTTGCGTTCACAAATTCGCCATCGGAGAATCTCATCATTTCCTATGATGTGGCGCAAGTGACTGTGCGCGCGAAGGAGGGATTTAGTGGAGAAGAGGTCGTCATCTTCACAGCAACAGACTCGTCTAACAATTCAGTGTCCTCAAACCCTGTTCGCTTCATAGTGTCAGGTATTGCAAGGTCTGAGTCAGGTGGCGTGTCCCAATCCGTGCTTATCAGTGTCTCGTTCTTTATTGTGCTTCTCGCGCTTATCATCACAACGATCTTTGTGCGCAAGTCGCGCAAGGAGTTGGATGAAGAAGAATGAGAAAAGAGGGGCGTGGCCCCCTTTTCTACCAAATGAACATTTATAAACCGCGATAAGAACCCTAACAAAAACGTTTAAGATCTGAGGGATCATTAAACGTTTTAGGGGACGTAGTATAACTTGGCTAGAATAGGTGGCTCCAGTCATGGAGCGATGAGCTGCGGAAATCTGTAGCGATGAAGAAACCTATGGTCTGTTGAAGCCTTCGCTTCAAGGAAGAGACCACCGGATCTGGGTTCAAATCCCAGCGTCCCCATTTTTTTCATTAAACACTCGGCGAAAATCCGCATCAAATGTCATCGAAATTGCCTCTCATTGAATTCGTTCATCTGCGAGGCGCTAAGCCTGGCAGGCCAAAGGATCTGATTGACGTGATACAGCCACGAATTATGGAAACTAAGGATAGGACCCATCAAAGTTTGGCGTCAATGATTGCGGAGCAGAGATCGTGTTGAACCATCTCAAGCTCTTCCCATAGTCCCTCGATCAAATCGTACTCCTTCGCTTGCTCAAGCGTCACCCACGCATGTTCTGTTAGAGCATCGCATAACCGAACTTCCCCAGATGCATATTCTCCAACCATGCTAATCACAATCGTGGGCACGCCATCTGGTCGCAGGTAGCACAGATCGGTGAGGTAACAAAGCGAGCCTAATGTTAGGCCTACTTCTTCAAGGACTTCGCGTCGAACAAGGTCGCCTATAACACCATACCAGATCGTGCCGTGCGTGTAGGGTTTATTCTTGTAATCTGATGCGACGAGTTTGCCTCCGGGCACAGTCCATCGGTTCGGCCAGACTTTTTCCCATGATGCCCGTTTGGCTATCAGAAATCTCCCCTTATGATGGATGATTGCTGTGGCGACGACATAGTGTGCTTTTGAGTCGATCATAATCAAAAGATTCGTTGCAAACTCTTATATGCTTCCTCAAGTTTTCTTGACGAAAAGAGGGGTGTTGGTAGATATAGCAAGGTGAGTTAAAGCTGGAACTTTTGCGTCTGGCTGTCACAAAGTGCATCTCGACTCAACTTGGACGCAAAAGTTCATATAATTCGTCAACTGTCTATAGGAGGTTCGGGTCAATGACGTATAACCTATTGCATCCAAAACGCCGGGAGATCTTTCGGCTTTTCACGCGTCGGGAATCATTGAGGTTCTCCGAGATTGAAGAACAGACCGATCTTCGATCAAATGAGCTTGCATATTTCTTGGAACAGATGCAAAGAGAGGGAATGATCATAAAACAAGAAGATCAATATAGATTATCAAATACCGCGGAGATGTATGTGCCATTCTTTGTAGAAAAGCCCGAAGAGTTGAGTCCGCTGCCTGTGATTTTGGTACGGTATGAGATGGATGGGAGGATTCTGCTGCTAAGAAGAAAGAAAAAGCCGTATCTTGATCATTGGGGCTTGCCTGGGGGCAGGATTAGAGTAAGGGAAACAATAGAGGCCGCGGCAAGACGTATTATAAAGGAGAAAGGGGGCGTCAGCGCAGAGTTTAGTCATATCAATGCTGTGGTGCATGAGCACCATATGCAAGAAGATGTGGTGCATTCGTATATTCTGATTATGATAACAATGGTTGGTGGGTGCAAAATCAAGGACATTCGAGAGCGTAAGTGGGTGGACCATCAAGAGTTTGGTCTCATCAAGATGATTCCCTCAGATCGGTGGCTGGCGCAGGAATTTGGCGAATCAAGGATGGAGTTACCATATGAGATTGTGCATGACCAGTGCGGGTTATTGTCGATCCAACACCCTTCGCCAGGTTTGTGCACGAAAGCTTTAAATCGGTGAAGTAGGATTATGAGCTATGGCAAAGGGGCAAGCGGATCTGACCGTGATTATGGTTGGCGTGCTTGCAGTTACAAAGCAGTCGGCGGAAAGCCTCAGCCTTTAGTCCGGGGATGAACGCCGAGAACTGACGTCCGCCGACTGCTTGTTCCAAAAATGCGCTGTCTATCCGCTCGCCGTAAAGTCCCTCCCTTTAGGGCGGAGATAACACAAACTCGCAGTAACAAGAACATACAATTAGCGAGTTTGTGGAATCTCAAGCCGAGCTTGAGATAAGCGAGCGTATACACAA
>JACQSU010000003.1 GCA_016211165.1 Candidatus Woesearchaeota archaeon
GTTCAATAATTAATGAGATTCGCTATTATATCATGTTTCCTGCATATGGGGAGCAACAAGACGAGGTTGTTGTGTTCACAAAGAGCTTTGCTCTTTGTTGAGTTTCAAACTAACTCAATCTCTATTCTGCTTTTATCCGCAGGATACATACGCGCTCTGGTCTTCGTCGTTATGCCTGCGAATTTAGCTATCTTGGGAGGAACGCGAAAGACAAGGGAGTTGCCAGATTTCGTAGCCTGAATCTCTTCTTGCAGTCCAAATATTCGTTTTTTCTTTACTTCCGCTTCAATGTCATGAAGGACGGCATCATCAAGGAATTCGCTGTCGCACGTCGTGCAGACTTCGCATGGGCGTTCTCCAAAGCTGATCCCAAAGAACTCAACTGTGCAGAAGCTGCGCTTGAGTTTTCCTCCGCAGCTGCATGGGTAATCAAGTAATGTTTCCATTGTGTTCACCATAGTTTGACTGTGATGGGATATATTTTGTGAAGATCCTTATTTTTGAGGATGAATTCTTGATAGACAACAGAGTAAAACGAATACAGAGCTTCTGTGAGCCCGGTCTCTTTCTGCTTGTGCTTCTGGCCTGCCTGTATAGCTTTTTTTATGTCCTCTTCAGATAAACCGCGGAGCCACATTCGTTCGATCGCGTGTTTGCACCGTTTATGATCCCAGTTGACTTTCAGTCTCATGTAATACACATATTACATTGTAATATTTAAGTGTTGCGGCTGTATGTCCAGTCGGAGGATAAGGTCAACAAAGCAATCAATAAAAGGGGTGGTATATTTGAGTGCCTATGTCCGACAAGAAATTCGTCAAATTTCCTGACAAGCTGTGGTTTCTCTCAAACAAAGAAGCGCGACCAATTCTCGAAGCGCTTGAGCGTCAGTGGGGTTTTACCGAGAAGCTGGATTATGTCTTCATCCGCACTGCGCAGGACAATGTCTATATCGCGCATCGGGATTTCGCCAATCTTGATCGGACTAGTCTTCGCATCAACAATGTAGGGATCTACTTTTGTGAGATTCAAAAGAACGGTGATGTAAGACTTTCAATCGAAGGTTCACAGATCATTGGTCCAAAGGCAACAAAGAACATCCTGGACCTTGAGGATCAGCAGGTCGATTTATGGATGAAGGGGTATGAGCTTGAGAATTTCGACCAGGAAAGAAAGGGCCACTTCATCATCCGTCACGGCGAGGACTTTATGGGCTGTGGCTACATTGTTCCTGGTAAGAAGATTCTCAATTACGTGCCAAAGGCGCGAAGGATTCATGCGACTCTGGCGCCGATTGCTCGAGAAGCAGCCTAAAAAGACATATAAAGATGAATGGTACCATAAAAAAATGCGCAAGATCATAATTGGAGTGCACCCCTTAAAGTAGACAACCAGATAACGAAATCCGTAGCCATAATGTGGGTTACAGAGGTGCATTTCCATGAGACGTCAATTTACTCCAGAATTCAAGAAGATTATCATCAATGAGCTTGGATCAAGATCCCTGACTGAGGCTACGATTGCACGGGCTTGAACGCATGCTTGGTGAGTTGTATGCTGAGAATGTGCTTTTAAAAAAAGTCATCGAGAGAAGCAAGGAGCGATCACTCGAAGAGCGACGCGCCATGATCCAGACAAGCACGCTTCCAATCACTCGCTCTTGCCAGGCCCTTGATGTCAAGCGCAGCACGTACTACAACTGGATAGGGCAAACGCAAACGCCAGACCATAACCAGGAACTCCTTGCCATTGGCTTTGTGTACCTGGCAACCATTCTTGATTGATTCAGCAGGAAATGCATCGGTTGGGCACTCAGTCGTAGCATAGACACGCAACTCTGTCTTGAAGCGCTACACATGGCAATCACCAAGCGCGCAGCACTCGGGTTTAGCGGGCTGATCCATCACTAGGATCGTGGAGTGCAGTACGCCTCGCATGTCTACATCCAAAGATTGCTTGATATTGGCGCTACTCCAAGCATGACCGAGACTGGAAACCCGCGCGAGAACGCGCACGGCGAGAGCTTCTTTAAGACACTCAAAGTCGAGGAAGTATACCTCAAAAAGTCTTGGGCGACTCAACTTGCTTATTAACCAGTTGACTCTATTGTTCATATATCCAATCAACTGGCTATAAATATTCGCTAACTCAGTGTCCAAGAACAAGGGTGCACTCCAGTTTCCACCCAAACAGTGCAAAGACTTCATCAATGAGTTCATCTCCTGCACCCCCGAAGTTGAGGCTGGACGGGTCTTGTACAACCATGAATGTCGCACGTTTCGGTTTCATATGTATATATTGTCGGAGTCACTTGTCCACTGCCGGAAACTTTCCTCGAGTGGATCTGAGGGTCGTAGTCCCGCTTTGTCACATACTCCAAATCCTGTCTCCTACGTAATGTAGGTTTTTCACGCATGGTCCTTTGTCAACCGTTTTAAGATCCGTTCCAGCGTGTAGTGCCTCGCCTACAGCGATTGGTTTTGAGAATTTTTCATCAACAATAACAACAATCTCTCCTTTTGCAATGTCTGCATCCCAGTCTCTAATGCCAGGCCTCATGACATCAGCTCCTTTGGTGACAAATGGAATCGCGCCCATATCCACAACAACTTTCTTGAGTAGTCCAGGAGAGTCAAGCATTGATCGAAGTGTTGGTAATATCCTATCTCCAAGTTTGAAGAATCGTGGTTGGTCATTGACGAGGTAGATTGTGCTATCAACAAGTTCGACTCTATCGCGTGGTGTCACAAGGTCGCTTTTGCGCAGATTCTTTTTGAGTTCTTCAGACAATTGCCAAATGTCGTTTTTGGAGAGTTGTTGTTTCATTAAGGGCCATTGGGCAGGCTTCATTAAATAACTGCCGAAACCTTAATAGATAGATGAGATATTGTATGAGATATGATTGAAGCTGATACTTTGACTCCTATGCACTCTACGCTATTGTAAGAGGACATCCAAACTACGAAGCGTACACCACTGGTGTTCGGGTGGTTACAACGATCATGAATTTGTATGAAATCTATTATTCTCTTCTCAAGGATGGATTTGTGGATGAAGCAGAACAGTTCTATGGGATTGCGATTTCTTACTGGTGACATGGCCTTCAAAGCGATGCCAAACGTGGAGTATGTAAAAGCGGATTAGGCAGGTTCCACTCGCAGCACGATCTTTTGTTCCGGACGCTTCATCTTTTGGACAAAATCCCGTGGCAAATCAACGCACGCCATTGATGCGCGTACGCCGGCAGTCCTTTCGGACACAAATTCTCCGCGTCTGAAGACAATCTCGTGGCTATCCTCAAAGTAGGGATTGGTCTCTGCAGTGAATGTCAATGCATCGCCATCGATGTCAATGGTGACACACATTTTTTTGCATGACGACAAAAATGCTTTCAACTCTTCTGCATCAAACTCCGCTCGGACGCCGATGATGCAGTCCCCATTCAGAGTCAAATCTGAAGCAGCAGTTACTTCCATGGTTGTCTTGTGCGTGGCAAGGACATTCGGGTGGCCATAGGAAGTGATGGTTATCATTCTAGTCGACAAGTGGCTACGCGTTATAAAGTAATCTTCAGCGTAGCATCAGGACGTGGGGGATTGTTGAGAAATCAGAGTCTGTTGTGACGATCTTGGCATTCATTCGTTTGCTAAGATCTGCAACAAAGGCATCTGGCAGGCTCAAGTTGGGGGAATGCGCCAAAGTAGTCCTTGCGACGTCTGGTTACTTCAATGTCTACTAAGTCGTTTTCTCCGATTCCTTCTGCTTCTATGAGTTCTTTTGTTGCATCAAGGCTCGCGACTCTGTCCAAACAACATGTACATCACCATCCACACAAAACCGATGAAGAGTAATGCTCCGCCAAAGATATAGTAGTCGCGTGATGTCCATGTGGTCTCATCATCAATGACTTCCTTGACATCTGTGGGTTCCATGCCTGGGACCTTTGATGGCAGGTCTAAGAGATTGATGGGCGTATCATCAGGGACATCGGTTGTGGCAGCTGTTTCTTGCGCCGCTTCAAGTTGACACGTTTCAACCAGTGCAGGCGAAGCCGTCGGCCTAAAACAGTAGTTTACATCAAGACAGCTTCGCGTTCGTGTTCCATTGACCTGGCATTCACCAAATGATCCGCACCTCCAGTCCGATGTGCAAGCGGCTCCTGTGACTGGTGTTGCCGGTATCGGCACAGGCGCAGATGGTGTTGTAATGACGATCTGTTTCACAGCAGAATGTTCCAGTCCTTCCACCCTATACATATTGATGCTTTCATTAAGCACGCATCGTCTATTACTCCGGAGAACTGCGTCGCAGAGGAGTTTCTGCTCGTCCGTAGCACTACATGTTGCAGTAATATCAGTAAGTGACGTAACCGTTGCATCCTTGATACAGACGCCATCAAAACTAGCGTTAGCTCTGGCAATGTGGACGTGTTTGCGGAACGCAAGGCCATTGACGATGATTGATGAGCCAGTGATGGCGTCATCGACCACCACGGTTACTGCGGAGAGATTCACCTGCACTTTGTCAAAGTTTGTCGTCATCTCAACTACAGGTTTTCCATTGCGCATCAGGCGCAGGGTCTGTGCACCGTGCCGTGTCTTTCCCTCTTCGTTTGCACCATCAATCGTCGCAGACAATGCCACATTCGACATCCCAACAGATCCATTGCCCAGGATTGGGTCGTCCCAGTCTGCAACGTCATCGTCATCATCATCCGGGTCCTGTCCATCATCGACGCCGTCGATATCTCCATCGATTCCTGTGGTATTGATAATCAATCTGTGGCTTGTGCTAGTATCATTGACCATGAGTGGGTATTGTGATGTGCTGCTTCCATTAAGCACAGCGCCTATGGTCTTGTTGAGCATTCGTGTGGAGTTTGCCGTAATCAACAGGATTGTTTCAGAACCTTCATTGTAGAGATTGGCGTATCCCGCATCAGAAGAAAAGAACGCGGCACAGCTCCTGCGAAGAAGTGTTTCGTGCGTGTTTGTGCACGTGCCGATGATGATTTGTGGTGTTGCTCCGATGTTTGCAGAGGTGATAATAGCACGTCGTTGCTCGGAGCTAAGAGTGTTGGATTTGTTCAGAAGAATGGTGCTTAGCATTACTTCTCCGAGCGGTGTATCCGTGGTCATGATGGTCGCGTTCCATCGGTTGCTTCGGAAGAATGTCTTGAGTGCTCCTGTGTTATAGGGTGTTGAGATGGCGGTGTCAAGTGTGGCCGTTGAGGTATTGGCTCCGATGCTTATCGCGCGTGTGGCTGTAGAATGCGCGAAGCGTCGGTCCGTGTCATTGCTCACGTCTGCTTCGATGATCACGTGAATGGTTCCAGAAGGGATCCTGCCACTTGTTGGCCTGATGCGTACGCCAAATCGTTTTGTGTAGTCGCTGTAATTGATGATCTTGTTATAGACATAGGACAAATTCCCCTGGGTGAAATCCATTTGTTTGATCCCATAATCATACAAGTAGTCCTCCTGGTATCCTGCAGCGATCATTGCGCTTACGTTGCTAATATTGGGAGCAGCGTCCGGAGGCTTGGTGTACATCACAAGGGAGTTATTTCGTCGAATCGAGCTTTCCGAGTTGTTGTACACATTGACAAACTCAACAATAAGCCCGGTATTATCCAGGAGATTGGATCCATTGAACGTGACTGCGATAGGTATCTTACTGGTGCTATTGTATAGCGGGTGCGAATCAAACGTGAAGTTGCGCAAGACAAATGTGATGACCAGGTCTTTGTTGTCGGGTTGGTTTACAGGCGCGCCAATGTCTGTGATGTGATGTGATGGTTCTGCGAGCACGTAGGGAGCGATGAATAAGAGGAGGAAGAGACTCATCTGCATTCTGAATCCCGCCGACCCGTCAGTGGTGGCAGGATTTCGATGATGAGGGTACTTATAGGTGTTCACGACCGTAGAACCGCCAGCTGCGGCGGGACCTCTTTTATTGTATAGGCCATACCCACTGTTCTTGAATTACCTCGATAAAATCCTTCTGATTCCGCCGACCGGTGCGGCAACATCGCCTTTATACCGTGGCAAGATATGGACATGCAGATGCGGAGTGGTTTGTCCTGCCCATTCGCCGTCATTGACGCCGACATTATATCCATCCGGTCGGTGCATGGAGTCGATATGAGTCTTGGTGGATTTGATAAGTGCATGAAGTTCAGCGGCTTCGTCAGTGGAGAGATCAAAGTATGATGTGACATGTCTGAAGGGGATGACTAATGCATGTCCCTTGGCTACGGGTCGTGTATCCCACTGTGCATAAAAGTGGGTCGATGTTTTCACAGGGGTTTGGGTTCTTCGGCAGAAGACGCAGTCTTTTGGTCCTGGTGGTGGAAGTGCGGCTTCTCGTTGTGCTGCGAGCATTTGCTTTCTGCGTGACACAAACTGTTCTCCGGATTCATCGGGGTCTTCTCGTCGCTCAGCGACAACGCGTTTGAGTACTTGCGGAATAAATCCTCCTGCGCCTCGTGGTGGTGGGCTGGATGCTCGTTCTGCTGGTCTGAAGCGCACGGGTGCAGATGGTGGCAGGGATGTAGGTCGTCCTGATGCTCCGCGCAGGGCAAGTCCGCCTTTATTTCGTGCGCCCATCTGTCCTGCAAGTGATCCGTCGCGTGGCGGCATCATGACTGTGGGGCGCGAAGGTTGTATCCTTGTTGGTCGTGTTGTGTTCCGATCAACCATCTGGATGCCAAGGTCATCGTTATTACTAAGTGTGCGATTCTGGTCTAACTCAACATATTCATCATCTGGGGGGTTGGCAAGAGGAGGGACCCTTTTCCAGGAGTTTAAAAGAGGGGTGGAACCCCTCTTTTTCTCAGCTTCCCACTGCTCTCTCATCTCTTTCGATGACGCCATCGACGAAGGTATCCACCCCTGGTATAAATATGCTGTGTGGTCACTAGATGGTCATTTCGCCCGATGCCCTCTTTTTATGTCTCTCTCTCTCTCCGCCTAGGTATGTACCCAATTCCACGTGGATTTGTGATCTTGCCGGAATCCCCGCAGAGTCTGGATGATGTTCTTAACGCTACCGAAATTCGGATGGCTCCGGGCCAAGCAAAGGCTGTTACATTCGAAGAGTTGCAGTCAAAAGGGTACTATGGTGGCGTGCGCGAGCAACTCAAGGCAAAGCTCGGGCGCGACCTTCAGCCAGGTGATGAGAAATTGGTATCTCGTGATTTTAACACCGCGCTTGAAGAACGACTCAATTGGGCAGTGGCCAATAAAGAAATCAATAAGGGCCAGTTCGATGACCGCAAACTGCGATTTGCAGGTTATGAGAAGGATGGTTCCCAAATCACGCTGTATTTCGGTCCAAGTCACTTTGAGGAACACGTCGCTTCCAATGTGAAGTCGATCAACGATCTTGAATTCCGCAAACAACTCTTGGACAAGGGCGTTTCCGAATACAAAGACCAGTTTGCGTATTATGCTGGAAATCTTGCTCTCAATTGTGTCATTGTTACGTCTGAACCCGATGGCTCCGAGAAGGTGCTCGTTGGATTGCGTGCTCCATCACAACGGTTGTACCCAGGCTTCTGGCACAATGTAGGCGGCTTTGCTGATTCCGCTTCGATCTTGCCACTTCTGCAAAGTGGGGATAGCAAAGGTGTGCGCGAGGCATTCACAAACGCGATGCGCAGGGAACTCTTGGAAGAAGCGACTGTCACCCAGGATGACGTGATCCAGATTCGCGAGATCGGGTTGTCGTACGGCTGGAGTTCTTTTGATATAAATTACATGGCCAAGATCAAGAGTTCAGCTGAGCATGTGTGCACTAAAGGTCACTTCAAAGGCAAGGACAAGGGCGAGCACTCCGGTTTTGTAGGTCTCACATTTGATGATCTTGTTGCCGTGCTTGCAGGAGACAAGGTCCTTGATGTCAAGCAAGGGGCGGTTCCAAGGTCGGGCGGTGTGGGACCCAGTGACTTTGTGCCGATTGGTATGGCAGGATTGCTTACCTATGTTGGACTAAAAGACCAGGCGAAGCTCCAATACATCTTAAGCAAACCGCAATATCAGAATTTAGAATAACTCTCCTAATCTCTATCAAAATGAAGGAACAAGTTCGGGTGAATTCGGCGCATCCCGCACTCACAAAAGATGTTGTCTTTGAGACAACGCATGCAGTTGTGAGTTCATTTCAAAAACTCCGTCCATATCTTGGTCGTCGATGGGACGTCATCGGCAAGGATGATGGCGTGGATATGAAGTCCCAGTTTGATCAGCCCTTAGAAGAAGCTGTGAAGGCTCGTCTCGAAAAAACAACTGGTATTCCCTGTGTTGGTGAAGAGCTTGGTGGCGATCTTGCCGCAAAGCTGCGCTTTGATGTTGACATTATCGACGGCACGCCTAATGCTGGCGATGAGATGGACTGTTGGGGAATGATCACCAGTCTTAATGATAATGTGACTGGTCTTGTCACTGCGGCATATCTTCCGAAAAGGGGTGAGTTCTATCTTGCTGTGAAAGGCATGGGCGCGTATATGTTTGACTTGTCTCATGATCATGTTGATGCAACATCGGAAGGTCTCGCTAAGAAGATTGTCGATACACTCTTTACTGAACCGAACCCGTCTCTCCTAACTGCAACTCGACTGCAAGTCCATAGTATGAGACATCTTCCTCCTAAAGAGGGCGAAAAAAAGTACCAACCATTCAAGAGATTCCATGTTTCAGAAGATCTTGGTTATGAAGGCAGGGATTGGAAACTGCGCATGATTGCAAACTATGCTAACGACGTAAAGTATATGCCTATCTTCGGTTCGATCTTGTACAGTCTTTGCATGATTGCAAAGGGAAATCTCCAAGGCCACATAGCATTTGACGTGGGACGTAATGACACGAATCACTTTGCATTGATGCAAGAGTCAGGAATGGTGTTCTCAAATGGTAAGGGTGATCCATTCACCATGGATTCGAGAACACTTGTAGTAGCCAATTGCGAGGAGTTCCGAAAGTTCCTTGTTGAGCGGATTAACCAGCCGTTTGATCCGCTTTATATTGTGCCTCAAAATGGCAAGTACTGGTATTAATCGCTTCGCGCATCTTCTCGGCATCGCCTGGCTCAAGGATTCCCACGAGATCAAAGAGGGAATATTTCCCAAACTCTTTTTTGATGACATCTGAAAAAGATTCCTTGCCCTCCTTCCGAGCTGCAAGCATTCGGTACGTCTCGTCAGTTATCGTGATAGTCCGTGTAGCCACATTGATCTGGTATGTGTACATCAATTTAAGTCTTTCGTCAGGGGTTTAAAAGGGGGTGAAACCCCCTTTTTTGTAATAACCTTTTTATAAAGGTTCCATATCCCCGGCGCTGCTGGGGCGGAATGCGGTCCCCAGACCTACAAACTACTACAACATACCACGGAGGGAATTAATATGCCACAACAAGTACAGCCCATCTTCATTTTGCCAGAAGGCACCACCAAGACTAGTGGTCGTACTGCGCAGAAGCTCAATATCGAGGCGGCCAAACTCGTCGCTGACCAGGTCCGCACTACATTAGGTCCAAAGGGCATGGACAAGATGATTGTTGACTCCTTGGGCGACATCACCATTACAAATGACGGTGTCACGATTCTTCAAGAGATGAATATCGAGCATCCTACTGCGAAGATGATTGTGGAGATCGCAAAAACCCAGGAGGCTGAAGTCGGAGACGGTACAACGACAGCGGTTATTCTTGCTGGCGAGCTTCTCAAGAATGCCGAAGGCCTCTTAGAGCAAAACGTTCACCCGACCATCGTGGCTAAGGGTTTTATCCTTGCCGAAGCGAAATCGCAAGAAGTCCTCAACAAGATCGCGGAAGACTGCTCGATTAAGGACAAAGCGCTTCTCAAAAACATCGCAATAACTGCGATGACAGGAAAGTCTGCCGAGTCTCATAAGGATTATCTTGCGGATCTTATCGTGACCGCTGTGACAAGTGTCGCTGAAGAGCACAACAGCAAGCTCTCTGTTGACCTCACGAACATCAAGCTTGAAAAGAAAGTCGGTGGCGGCATTCACGATACAGAACTTGTGCAGGGTATCGTGCTTGATAAGGAGCGCGTGCATCCAGGTATGCCAACGCAAGTCAAGAATGCCAAGATCGCGATATTGGATTGTGCGATTGAGGTCAAGGACACCGAGACTGACGCAAAGATTCAGATTACTGACCCAAGGCAGATTCAGGCGTTCATTGATCAAGAGGAAAAGATGATTATGGATAAGGTCAATAAGATTCTCGCGTCAGGTGCGAATGTGGTCTTTTGTCAAAAGGGTATTGATGATACAGCGCAGTATTTTCTTGCAAAGAATGGAGTCTATGCAGCCCGCAGGGTCGCAAAGTCAGATCTTGAGAAGCTTGGCAAGGCTACAGGCGCCAATATTGTCACAAGTCTAAAAGAGCTCGCGGCAAAGGATCTTGGAAACGCAGGTTTTGTTGAGGAGATCAAGTTTGGCGATGAGCAGATGACTGCTGTTCGGGATTGCAAGAATCCAAAGGCAGTGACGGTCCTTGTTCGGGGCGGCACCGAGCATGTTGTTGCGGAGATTAAGCGCACGCTCACCGATGGCATTGGTGATGTCCGATCAGCATTGATGTCCGGTAAGGTGGTTGCTGGCGCTGGTTCTGTTGAGATCGAGCTTGCAAAGCACCTTCGCAAATACGCAGATTCGCTTGAGGGAAAAGAACAGCTTGCTGTGATAGCATTTGCCAATGCAGTCGAAGTCGTGCCGCGCACGCTTGCCGAATCTGCTGGTCTTGACCCGATTGACAAGCTTGCCGAGCTCAAGTCTGCTCATGACAAGGGCCAAAGATGGGCTGGCATCGATGTGTTCACTGGCAAGGTTCGCGATGCGTGGAAGGCTAATGTGATTGAGCCGCTTAAGATTAAGACGCAGGCAATCAAGTCCGCTTCTGAAGTCGCGACGATGATCCTGCGCATTGACGATGTCTTTGCTGGCGGCAGGAACTCTGGCGCTGGTATGCCTGCTCCCCGTGGGGGAATGGGCGGTATGCCAGGCATGGACATGATGTGAAAAGGGGGCCGCGCCCCATGCTCACATAAATTCGGGTGGAATTGGCGGCAAGAAGTAGTCTTTGATGTTTGATTCTCCCGCGAGAGCCCGTTGTTCATTGCGCTGCATTGATTCGGTGAGGCTGTTGCCCACATGGTTGCACAGAATCGCGTCACCCACGTATTTCGTGAGTCTCATCGTGCGCAACCAAGGGCGCGCAAGAGAACGGTACTCTGGTATCCGTGGCGAGGAGTCTGTTGTGACAACCTCGGATGTTCGCCTCAAAGAGTCGTTGTTCTGGCACAGGCTGCCCGGGTCGCCTGTTGAAGAGTCCGTGTGTAGCCATGGCATAGACTCTGGGGAGCGCGCCATTTTTGCGAAGCAGTTCAGCGCATGAGATTAGTGTTCCTCCTGTGCCAATCATATCCTCGATAAGCACGGCTGTTTTCCCCTTGACATCGCCGATGAATCGGAGTGCTTGTGATCCTCCAGATTGATGGATTTTTTCGATGACCGCAAGTCCAACGCCTAGGTGATCGGCGTAATCTCGCGTTCGGGGCAAGGCTCCGGCATCGGCGGCGACTGTGACGACGTTGTCTTTTTGTCGCAGGGTAGGGTGGTTCTTAGAATACATCAGCCAGAGGGGACGTGCGGTGAGTTCATCAACTGGGTAATTGGTGAAACCCATAATCGCTCGGACATGCATGTCGACGGATATAAGCCTTGCAGGAACAGGCGCAATGCTGTTAAAAATCTCATCGATGATTAGTTTTGCCGTGATTGGTTCGCGTCCGCTGGTCTTGCGCTCTTGTCGCAGGTAAGGGATATAGGGGAGTACATTGGTGATTTCTCTGGCGCCTGCTCGTCGGAGGGAGTCATTGACAATTTTAAGTTCCATGTAGTCTTTGTGAAAATCGTGTCCAAGCTCGCTTGCTTCCTGGCTAAAGAGATGGACGACGCATAGGCGTTTTCCGCGGACACTCTCCTGGCTGACAGGAAATACTTCTCCGCCGGCGAACTCCGTGATGCTAAATTGTGCAACGTGCACTTTTCCTTCCCTGCGGGCGTATTCCCCAAGGTTGACTTTTTCAATGAGGTCTGTGACGAATTCCCGGGCGGCCCTGCAAGACACGATGACCAAATCGTCCAGGCTGCCCATGCGGCAGGGTGTCTGCAAACTCGCATTTATCCCTTTCGTCGTCCCTGTGTTGTAATACTGGGAATTGGGTTCCGCCTTTTTTCGATGCATTTATATACCATCAATATACTAAATTGTATACTCGTATCAAGTGGAATGAAGATAATGTAATAATGTATATTGGTGCGGGAAACAAGAGGTGTGATAGTGGCGCAAGAGCAGAGATCTGTGCTTGAACCTAATGACGAGTACGAAATTCTCCCCCATAAAGAGATTCACGAGCTGCGCGATCAGCTCAATCGATTAAAAGAGCGTCCTACTGAGCGCACGCTCCAGCTTGCGCTTGCTGAGTCGACGGCAAAGACGGATCGTCTTATCAACATCTTCGAAGAAGCCCTGACCATGATTAAGGTTGAGGAGGGTTCGCTCTCATTTACAGAGAAGCTTCGACCCTTGATGCAGAAGATGGATACAATTCTTGAGCAGAATTCTGAGATTGCCACCGGCCTTGTCGGCATCCACGACATTCTTGCTGATGTCAAAGAACAAGTGGATGTGCTTAAGAAAAAGCAGGATGAGCGTCCTGTTGCTCCTGTGAGTTCCTTTGGCGGATTTCCCAGTGCTGGTTTGATGTCGCCTGGGGGTCCAGCAATTCCTGGTGTGCAGGGTGTTCCTGCCTTTGCGCCGTTTCCCCCGCCTCCCCCGCCGAGGAAGTGAACAATGTTCGGCGCTGATCGTGACAAGTCGCAATTCTTCTTTGTGCACCTCTTGGCAGCCGCACAGAGGCATGAGCGTAAAGTGGATGCCAGGGAGCGTCTTAAGACCCAGTTAGGCAAGCTAAAGGATCTCAAGCTTGACGATTCTATAAAACAGCAAATCGCGATTCTCGAGCGCAGTGTTAATGACGTGGTCAATACGGAGCGTCAAATCCTAAGAGTACAAGATAGCGAGCGTCGCATTGACCAAGCTGTTGCGTATCGTCTTGGCGTGATGGAGCGCAAACTCGATGATTGGAAGAGTGTGCATAAGAAAAAGGAGCAGGCGCTAACTGATCTTGAGAAGCGCATTGACGCGCGGCTCAAGAAGACGCGGGTCGTTCGTAATGAACTCCCTAATCGAAATAGTGAGCAGAAATGGAAAGATATCGAACGTGCAGCGCAGGTGCGCAGGCTCAAGTCGGGTCTTGTTGCACTTGAGCGATTGTATCGTAATCTGTCGCATCAAAAGGGTGTATCTAAGGCAAAGCTTGCGCAAGTCGATAAGAGGATTAGGAGCATCAAATCGACTATCAAGAAAATGGAGTAACCTCAGAGAACTTTGAAAAATTCGCTTCCGGCTCATTTTTTCAAAGTTCTCCTTTGCAGAAGTTACGTAGGGGTATATTTGGGGATGAAAAATCGTTTAAGCTCCGAAGGAGCATTAAACGATTTTTTGGGGGTTAGAAAGTGGGGCTTGCCCCCTTTTTTTTAGAGGTCCTTTGCCATCACAGTGCGTCTGCCATTTGCTTGCGCTCGTGTGCATGCGTCTTTGATCACTTGTTCCACTTTTTGGTTGAGTGCATCAGAGAAATCAGATGCAACAGAGAGTTCACCTGCAAGGTCTTTGATCTTTGCTTTGACAATGAGCACGGGTCTTGGCTGGTATATAAGGATTTAAGGGTTTCGCAAGATTGGGGACGCCCACAAGCGAGTGCTGTATATGCGCTCGGCGGCGGCTCCGCAGAGTCCCTAGGAATCTTTTCGTCTCCTATTTTTTTTATCTTAATCGATGAACATTGTTTTATGTATCTCTAATCCATAACGCATTAGTTATACCACTCCACAACGTTCCTAAAGGCACAAAACGCCTTGGAGGTGTCGGTATGGAGTGGTTCGAGGATGAAGACGAAGTTGGTGCATGGCATCATGAAGAACTGCGCTTGCGCTTGCGTGAGGAGCTTCTTAATGAATGGGAGCTTGGATATCTCGATGCGTACAAAAGAAGATGCGCCGGTGCGGGACGCAACAAAGGATTGTGTCATGAATTTTGTTGAAACTCCGTAAGACAGTTATAGCAAGTTGAGTTAATGTTGGAACTTTTGCGTCGGACTGTCACGAAGTGCATCTCGACTCAACTTGGACGCAAAAGTTCATATAATTCGTCAACTGCCTATAATTGATAGTGTTAATGTGACTGTAAAAGTGGGGCGCAGCCCCTCTTTTCATATAATGCCAAGGATACGTCATGGTCTTGCGCCCGGCGCAAGACCTGACGAGGAGCACGGCGGAAGGGGTTCAAAATGGGGCCGTGCCCCCTTTTTTCATTTGTGCGTGTACACAAATATGTACACATTCCCTTGTTTTCCTTCAAATCGTGCGAAGTAGTGTCTCTCAAATTGCACGATCTGTCCTGGCTTGATACTGGCAAGATGTCGTTCGCCCTTTCCTTTTTGCACGGTTCCATCATTCATCAGGACTTCGACATCAAGGTTCTCCGGTGATGCAGGCAGCCAGTGCATGATGCGGCCACCGAGTTTGCGGTATGTTGCCACATCAGAGCTGTGGAATCGATAGGCGTGTGCCTCACTGGTGAAATTGAGTCCTTCCATGAGTCGATAGACTTGTCCGGTAGGGAGGGCGGCAAGATCCTCTGCTTGCAACAAGAACGTGCCTTCGGCGGATAATTTCCTTCCGCCTTTGCGATGTTCAGGGTGCAAGTCGAATTCAGCATACACCGCAGGCGCGTCAAGGACCGTGACTTCTTTGGGGTCAATGACAAGGAAGTATCGATTGGCATCTGCTTCGATGAGTTGCCGATTGTGGTATTCAAGCGATTTGAAAAATTCCTTCACGTCCACGTGTTTGTCAGTCAAAGAGATCCCCATTCCTATGACGAATCGTCGAAACGCTTCTGCCTGGAATCCGCGTCTGCGAAGTGCCCCTATCGTGGGCAGGCGGACATCGTTCCATCCGTCGTATGTCCCTGCCGTGATTGCGGCCTTGGTTTCCGTGGTCGAGAGGCGTAGTCCATCGAATTGGATGCGTCCATAGTGGATATATTCAGGAGTTTTCCATCCGAGGTAGTCAAAGATGTACTTCTGTCGTCTGGTGTTGTCAAAATGATCCTTGCCGCGCAAGACATGGGTTAGGCCCATCGAGTAGTCATCGGCAGCGACCGAGAAGTTCATCAGTGGCCAGACGCGGTATTTGTTCCCCTGCCGCGGGTGTTCAGTCTCGTTGATGCGCAGGATGGCGAAGTCCCGCATTGCAGGGTTCTTGTGCGCGACATCGGTTTTAAGGCGTACAACTGCTGCTCCTTCAGGGTATTCTCCTGTGTGCATCTTATGCCAATCTTCGATATTGGACTTCGCAGACTTGTCGCGGCACGGGCAGGGTGATCCTTCTTCAATGAGGTTCTTCCACGCCTCACCTTCGCATGTGCAGACGTAGGCGTGATGCTCTTCAAGCAGTGCAAGGGCGGTTTGATAGTAGAGTTCCATCCGTTCTGATTGTATGAACACTTCGTTAAGATTATTCTGCGAGAGCCATCGCGTGTCGTCCTCGATCATCTTGTATGCTTCGGGCATGACATTGTCCTGGTTGGTGTCTTCAAGGCGCAGGATGAATGCTCCGCCGTACATCTTGACATATTCAGCGTTGGGGATGATGGTGAATGCGTGGCCGATGTGAAGTGGTCCGGAGGGTGATGGCGCCGCGCGCATCCGGACCGGCCCGCTCACATTCGGTAGCGGCTTGAGCACGTCTTTTTTTGCGCCTTCTTTTTTCTCGAGAAGATCAGGCGCTTCAGAAGCAAGAATGCGCACGCATTCATCTGCTCCGAGTGTGTTGATCTCTATGACAACAGGCGCAATCTTCACCATCAGTTCTTTTGCTTTGGGTTTGAGTTCAGGGTTCTCGCCAAGGATTCTCGAAAGGACGGAGTCTGCTTGGGCTACGCCATTGTGGAGTGCCGCGTTTTGGAGTGTGAAGAGTCGGATGAGTTTGGCAAGGGTCATAGTCTCACGCAGAAGGGAGCTTGTTATATACATTGTGGTGGAGTGATATTAGAATCGTCCGATCGTGGCCAGGCGATAAGAATTCAAGTGCTGTTTGGCTTTACGGATATGTTTGTTAGATCCCTGCCTGCGTGCTGCGTACTGATCTGCTGTTCGTTCCTCACGATCAAGTTCTCGTTCAAGTCCGAACCAGGCGACAGGTGAAATGAGCGCGGCGTGTCGTGAGAGTGCAAGCATGCTCGATTTTTGTGCGATATGACCAATCTCATGAAGAAGCACGGCTTCGGTTTCCTTTTTGGACAAAAGATCCATCAGTCCTACCGATACGAAGATGCGTGGTGTGCCAAGTGAGAAGCTAAACGCGATGGGTTTGGCAGTGTCAATCACGTGTAGGGCAGGTGAAGTGATCCGAGCGTCCAGTGCAGCAGAGGCGACAAATCGTGCGAGCGATCCGTTCTCAAGGCGTCGTGAGCGTTGTGCCATCCTTCGCACAAAGACAAATGGCGCGCATAGCAAGCTTACCAGGATGCTGATTCCTGAAGTGATGATCGCAAGCCATATAGTGTGTCGTGCAGTCTCACACGAATCCAACATCGCGGCGCATCCGCCGTATGTTCCATACAACACCACGGGAAAGAGCAGAAAGAAGACGTGCAAGTACAGAGCTCCGAGTTTTGTCTTGGTGGCCTTGCTTCCAAAGAATGCCGCAAGGGCAAGCAATGCAAACACAAGCGATCCGATGGAGAGCCATAATTTGAGTGGATCTGTGACAAAGCTTTGCACGCATTCCCCGCACATCATTTGCGAAACCTCTCGTGGAAGTAACTTACGGCTGTGGATCCAAATCGATTAATGAGGCCATTCACGACGTCCTCGACAACAGACTTCTCAAATTCCTTCCGGTTCTTGGTTGGGAAGTAGATATAGCGCACGCCTCCGCGTGCAGTCTCCATGTTCCGCTCGACGAGTCCTTTGAGAAAGAGACGGTCCAAGATGACAGCGACGGAGCTGACTGCGACGTTGCGTTTTCCTTTGAGTTTTGCGTGTATCTCTCGGACGCGCAGCGACTTGTCCGGCCATAGTATCGAGATGACATCGTTCTCCAGTGGTGAGAGGATATCGCTATTGGATTTCACCGCACGCACTGCGTCTTTCATGTGATCCCTCCTAACGCTATTCTATAAATATCTTACGAAGATTGTAATGCTTTTATCGGTGTTCAAGATATTCTTTGTCAAGCAATCCTCTGCGAACCCAGTCCTGCATCACAGAGTCATCTAGCGCAGGTTCAGGAGTCACGATCGCAGGATATTTACCACGCTCGATTGTCGACAGATTCCGCGCCAGGACATCAAGTGTTGTTGCTTTGAATTGGTCTTCCGGAGTCATCACAAGTCCATACCGTTCAAGAAAGCCATCGATTGTGTGGAGATGCTGCTCTTTTTTGTCAGGCTCGATCGTGATGTGGTAGACTTCAAGGATGTATCCGAATGATGCGGCGCCGCCCCACATATGCTGTATGCTGCTAATCAATTCTGTGCCAATGTGTTTTGCATGGTGCTTGGTGACGCGCTTTGCCCACCAGGGATCGGGGTGGATGCCAAGGTCTTCGATGGCGCAGGCAATGTATTGTGCATAGTGAGCATCGATCACTCGCGGATCCCTCACGCGCATATTGGCGAAGATGTCGCCGTGCTCGCGTTTGTTGCTTAGCATCTCGTATGTATCCCACGTGTTGGGCTCGGGTCCCATCCAGCGGATTCGTAGGTCGCCATTGTTTTTGGCAAGTGATCCGAATCGATGCGTGAGGATATAGTAAGTGTCGATGCGCCGCCACTGCTGGTCCAATGCTGTAAGGAGGCGTTGGTACTGTGCAAGATTGAGACGCGCGCGGCGTTGGACTTGGTATTTCTTGTCCCTCATAGTTGTGTTTGTCATAGTTTTGGGGAGACGAATATAGGCTCTTAATGGTTTCCATAACATTCTTAAAGATTAGTTACATCAGTTGTAATACTTTGGCTTTGGTGGAATATGAATATGGATCTGAATAAGCTCATGCTTGTCTTGCTTGTGATTCTGGCTGTTGTAGTGGCATCCTCCCCAGTCCTTGCCTTGGAGCTTCCCACGTCGCTTCAGAACCTGCAGTCGCAAAATGAGCAGAACACCCAGCGATTTGTGGCAACCATTACGTTTTTTGTCGCATTTCTTGCTGGCATTATCAGCTTTGTGAGTCCGTGCATTCTCCCGGTCTTTCCTGCGTTCTTTGCGTATGCGTTTACAAAAAAGCGTGACTTGAAGAAAGCCACTCTTGCCTTCTCTGCCGGGATGATTGTGGTAATGGTCGCAATCGGTTTGCTTGCAGCATATGTTGGCCGTCTTCTCTTAGACGAGTACCGCGCGACTATTGTCTTTTATCTCGGATTCCTCTTTATTGGTCTTGGCATGGTCATCGCCTTGGGCCGGACATTTGGTGTTGCATCACAAAGGAAAATCAAGATAGACTCATTATGGTCCATCGCAGGGTTTGGCGCGCTCTTTGGCATCGGCTTCACGCCGTGTATTGGCCCGATTTTTGGCGGCATTCTTGCGATTGCGATGGTGCTTGGTGACTATTTATGGTCCGGTCTCTTGTTCGCATTCTATGCGATAGGCATCTCATTTCCACTCTATTTCCTCTCTGTATATTATGACAAATGGGAGTTGCACAAAAGGCCCTGGATGCGCGGCAAGACTTTCACGATCAATCTTGGCAAGAAACGCATTGAGACACATTCCCACAATCTGCTCTCGGGAGGCATCCTCATCTTCTTTGGATCCCTCTTCGTCTTGCACAATGGCACATTTCTCTTTAATGCGCTCAGTGGTGGATACTTGAGTCACTTGTGGTTTATGTATAATGACGCGCTTCTGCAAGGCAGTCCTGCGTGGTATTGGGCATCGCTTGTGGTCTTTGTTCTCGCCATACTCTTTGTGGCAAAATCGTTGAAGTCGTCCGGAGGGCGGCATTATAGCAAATCTCGTTGATTATGGAGGACTTTGAAAAGCTCGAGCGTAACGAGGGGTTATTCAAAGTTCTCAATTCGCTATTAAACGATTTTTCGTAAGGTATAAATACTAAAGCATTACAAGATTCGTAACAGTTTAGGCATCGTCGGGACAACCTTTATATACCGACGCCAAATGTCGAGAACAAGACAAGAGGGGTGAACTATCACAATGGCAAAAAAGGAATCATCGGTTGAGTACACATTCAATATTCCAACACTCGTCCTCATTGCGTTGTTTGCAGGAATCATCATATTCAACCAATACCAGATTATGACATTTGGTATAAGCGGCCCGGGCACATTCTCATTGTCAGGGCGAACAAACCTTGCGCTTCCACCCGGAAGCCAGGGGACGACACTGGGCCCGGTCTTTAATTCGGATGGCCGTACAACAAGTGTCAAGGAGCTCCCAACAATTTCTGCGACTCCTGATCCTGCTCCGAGCGGCGACCCTGTGCAAGACGCGATCAACAGATACGTCCCAACAGGAACACCAGAATACGGCGCTGCCTTGGGTGTCTCATTTGATGATCCAATCAATTCACTTAACAAGCTCGCGCGTTACGACCAGACTGAACAACTTGATACGCCAGAAGAGAAAGCTCGCTATGACAAGCTCGCGTATGGGTTTAGCTGTGACTTCTGTTGTGGAGGTCCGAATTCAGTGACGCACATCTCAAACTGTGGTTGCTCGCACGCAGCTGCGTGGCGCGGTGTCTTCAAGTACTTTATCAAGAACAATCCAGAGTACACCGATGAACAGCTGATAGGCGAGGCGACTCGGTGGAAGACGCTTTGGTATCCAGGTCCTATGATGAAGCGGATCCTCTCTGAAGGATCAAGCGGGTCAGTGGACGCATCGACACTATCACAGCTCCCCGGCATGGTCGGCGGCTGCTAAGAGGGACGAAGTCCCTCTTTTTGGAGGAATCAAAAATGGAAAAGAACACGATTGTCGCGGTCGTTCTGGGCGTGCTTGTCCTAGTTTCATTAGTGCAAGCATTCCAGCTCTACGGCCTTAAGAATTCAGTGTCCGGCGGGGCGACGGTTCGCCAAGTGTCAGCTGCGGCTCCACTAGCAAGCGCTCCTGCATCGTCAGGTGCGCCTGCGCTTCCTGCGAGTCTGAACAACTTGCCAGAGATGGTCGGCGGCTGTTAGATTTTTTTACTTTCAATCTATTTGTAGCTAAGAGCAGCTGCAAACTACCAAAGGGGGATACTCATGAAGTCCAATGTCGATCACCGATTGATGATTAACACGCTCTTGCTTGTGCTCACGTTCTTTGTGCTCCTCAATTTGTTCCTGACCTATGATCTTCGTCAGGAAGTCGCCGAGCGCGTCCGCTTGGATGCGCTTTCCCGTGTTCCTCCGATGATGGAGCTTGTTGTGATCTCTGATGATTCCTGTGTCGATTGCTTTAATATCTCTCCTGTGGTTTCCCAGATAAAGGCGATGAATGTAAATCTCACCAAGGAGTCTGTGCTTCAATATGGTTCCGATGAAGCGAGGGCGCAAATCGAGAAGTATAGTGTACAAAGTATTCCTTCAGTCATCCTTCTGGGCGCTCCGGAGACATTTTCATTAAGCGGATTCAAGCGCACGAAAGATGCTCTAATCCTAAGCGAAGTGCGTCCAATCTACATCGACGCGACGACAGGTCAAGCAAAAGGGCGCCTTGAGATGACGCTCATTAACGATCCATCCTGCAAGGGTTGTTTTAACATCGGCATCGTTGCAGGTCAGATCAAGCGGTTGACCTCGGTGCGCCAAGAGATTACGCTCTCATCTGCGAGTGCGCAAGCAAAGAAGCTCATCGCCAAGTACAATATCACGAAGTTGCCGGCGCTTATCTTAAGCGAAGACACGTCGGTGTATGCTGCCATTGCAAGTGAGTGGGCCAATGTGGGCACGGTTGAATCCGATGGGATGTATGTCCTGCGCGAACTTCCGCCGCCCTATGTTGATGTCGCAACAGGTCAAGTCGTGGGGCGTGTGAGTGTAACATATCTCACAGATGTGTCGTGCAAGGCGTGTTATGATGTTTCCATTCACAAGGCTGTGCTTGCGCAATTGGGCATTGCTCCTGCCATCGAGTCAAGGATGGATGTTGCAAGTGCGCAAGGTAAGATGCTGGTCGCGAAGTATGGAATCGAGTCTGTTCCAACAGTGATCCTTAGTAGGGACGCTAAGGCCTTTGACGTTATGAGCTCTGTGTGGGAGCAAGTGGGTACCATCGAGTCCGATGGCAGCTATGTATTCCGCAATCTAGGCGCCATCGGTGGCGTGACGTATCACAATCTGTCCAGTGGCGCTGTACAAAACGCGACCCTGCCGCAGCAGTGAAGTAGAGGGATTGGCCCTCCTGGTGGTGACGAATGGGGGTTCAAAAGGGGGTTTCCCCCTTTTCAAGAGTGATGGTGGCGATCCTTGTATGGGTCGCTGTGCTTGCCAGTCTGTATGCCGTCATCGGCATTGATGATACGGATCGGCAGAACTGCCCGTACAAATCTGGTGGCAATCCCAATGCGTCACTGCGCATTGCCTACTTTGGGAATCCATTCTGCATTTGGTGTCTCATTCTTGAGCCCAAGCTTGAGCGTCTTGTTGAGCAAAAGGGGCGGTCGTTTTATATCCAGTATTTTGATGATAGGTATTGTGTGAATGAGGCAGAGGCCTTTGGCGTGCAGGCAGTGCCGTTTTTTGTGTTTAACAAGAGTGGTGTGATCACGCCGCATGCAGGGTATATTGAAGAGAGTGATATGCGCAGTATTATTTGTCAAGAGACAGGTGATTGTTAATGACAGGCAAGACTACGGATATCATGATGATGGCCGTCCTCGTGGTGCTCGTGGTTATGCTGTCCGCAGGCGCGGTCTTTATTGATGATCTGATTCCCTCACCATCCTTGCCAAAGGCAAGCGCCAAAGTTGATCCGTCGCTGGCACGGGTTTCGTTCGGGTCCAATCCTAATGCCTCCGTGCATATGCTCGTCTTTGGTGATTATGAATGTGCAAATACAAAGGTAGATTGGGAGATGATCAAGCGTATTCGATCTGATTATGGTAAAAAGATCAATCTTGTGTGGGTGCACACGCCGCTGGATGTTCATCCTCATTCTCAAGCAGCGGCGCGTGCCGTTGTCTGTGCGCAGGCGCAAGGCAAGTTCTGGGAGTTTAGTGATGTGCTCTTTGCGAATCAGGATCGTCTTGATGATGGCGCGCTTTTAGAGTATGCGGCAAGGATCGGTCTTGATCAGACAGTGTTCCGCTCCTGCTTCTACTCTTCACGTGCAGAGAACAAGGTGCGTGATGATCTTGTCTTTGCTCTTGGTCATGGCATCCGCGGCACGCCGACGTACGTGATTAGTGGCCGATGGTTTGAGGGTGTGCAGGATGAGGGGTTCTTGCGAGGGGTCTTGGATTCTGCTGTGGAGGCAGGACAATGAATCTCGCGCAAGTCGCTTTGAGGGGTGCGCGGTTGAGTGATCCGTTTTCTTTGTGGAGGCCGATTGTGGGTGATGTGGGTTTTTTGTTTGCGCTTGGTTTTGTTGGCGGTGCGATTGGTAAGAAGATAGAGGCAGTGCTAATCGCAGCAGGGGCGTCCATTGCAAGGCAGAGTCAGGGTACGGATGCGGTGGTGCTTACAGCGATGGATAAGTCACTTCTATGGCAGGCATTGGGTTTGCATCTGGTGCTAGTGCTTGTGATCTATGTTCTGTTTTGCGCGTTTGCAAGTATTGGCTGGTGGTGGGCGGTGAATAGAAAGGGTGTCATCACTATGTCGCTTTATGTGCGCAGGTTCTTTGGAGTGCATGCCCTATTGATTCCTCTGGGGGTTATCGTCGATGCATTGGGATTTTGGGCAGAGCATCAGAGGCTTGCAGAGCCAGCATCGATGATGACGACTCTTTTTATAGGCGGCTATAGTGCCGGTTTGCTTATGCTGGGGATTGTTTCGGTAATCGCTTCTGTGAGGATCTTGCGCAGTGCTGCGTGGATAGCGTGGAAGGAGGCTGTTGTCTTGCTCTGTTCTCCACGCAAGTCGCTTGTTCCAGTGGGGCTTATTGTGTTGGGATTCGGGATCATCAATGCAGGTATATGGCTGGCTTCTGCCCTTGATCCTCGCTTTGGCATTGTGGTTGGTATTGGTGTTTTATTTCCTTATCTTGCATTCACTCGACTCTTTCTCGTGGAGGTGTTTGGATGAATCCTGGCAAACTCATGGTCGGCGTCCTCATTCATGCAATTCTTATTGTCATTCTTGCGCTTATCGGGTCGGCGTCAGTCACTGCGTGGCAGTCGTTCTTTGGTGGCGTTCTGCCCCAGGATCTGGTCAGTAGGCTGTGGATGATCGTGTTTGTCACCGTGGTGTTCTTTGTGCCGCAGTGGTTTGCGTTTTCAACAGTATCCTATGTCGCGATTTCCTACCTGTCCTATGGCGTGTGGTGGCGTCGCGGCTCGTACGTTCGTTTCCTAAAGACGCACGCGTGGTTTCTTCTCTTGTTGATGGGATCCTTCATCCTGTGGGATGTGCTTGGTGGGTATGTGCGTGAGTCCTCGGTAATCATCTGGGGCTTTGTTGGAATCGCGGCCTTGGGTGTGATCTATCTGTATCTGCATCATCGTCGATTGCGTCATTTCGTTGATGTCGCGCACAAGGAATGTGTCTGTATTCGGAAGGCGGTTCCCTGGATCGCCCTGCACTGGACTGGTGGAATCGTTGCACTTTCGCTCATTGCATTTGTCCTTCCGATAAAGGAATCCTGGCTTGAGATGTTGGTTGTGAGCGGTGTGTTTGGCGCTGTGTTGACTTTGGATACAGAGCGCTTTCGGGTTGTGATGCAGACGCATGATATGAAAGGGTCGGAGCGCGTTTCGCACACGGCGAGGGGCAGAAGATAAGTAATATATAGGATGCGGAGAGTCTTACGATGATGAAGAAAACGTCGATTAAGATTACAGGTATGCATTGTGCAAGTTGCGCTGGTAAAATCGAGAAGGCGCTCAAGGCAAAGCCCGGAGTTGTCGTGGCATCGGTGAATTTCGGCACCGAGACTGCGCAAGTCGAGCATGATGTGATTAAGAGTAGTGTGCAGGATCTCATTGAGGCGATCAAGGCGCAGGGATATGGTGCTTTTGGACAGGGTGAGCCTGGTCATGCAGAGTCTATGAATCATGAAACGCATGATGGGCAGGATCTAAAAATCAAGCTTCTTGTCTCGATCCTTCTGACATTGCCCATTGTCTTGTGGACGATGACGCCTGTGGTGTATCCTCTCCCATTTGCAAAGGAGTGGGTGTTGTTAGTCCTCGCGACTCCTGTGGTCTTGTGGGGTGGCTCCTTTCTCTTTGTGAACACTGTAAAGGCGATTCGTCGGATGTCTGCTGATATGGACACGCTTATCGCGATCGGTGTCGGCGCCGCCTACCTATATAGTGTTGCGACAACAGTGGGTCTTGTTGCAGGTCCCCAGTTCTTTGAGACTGCGTCGGCTTTGGTGTGTTTTATCATTTTGGGCAGGGTTCTTGAGGCGCGGGCGCGTGGAAAGACTAAGCAGTCATTGCAAAAGCTTGTTGAGCTTGCGCCAAAGGAGGCGACGGTGTTCCGGGATGGTAGACAAATCAAGATTCCGGTTAAGGACATCATTGTAGGTGATTTGGTGATTGTCAAGCCTGGTGAGAAGATTCCCGTGGATGGTATCGTTTCAAAAGGTCATTCATCTGTGGATGAGTCGATGATTTCTGGTGAGAGCATTCCAATTGAGAAAAAGCCAGGGGATGCTGTGATTGGTTCGACCATCAACAAGTCAGGATCCTTTGCATTCACTGCGCAGAAGGTGGGTAAGGATACCGTGCTTGCGCAGATAATCAGGATGGTTGAGGAGGCCATGTCAAGTAAGCCGTCAGTCCAGCGACTTGCTGACAAGGTCTCATCGATCTTTGTCCCAGTAGTCTTAGTCCTTGCCATTCTCACATTCCTGTTTTGGTATTACATAGCTGCGATGGGTTTTGTCTTTGCGCTCACGCTTGCGATCACGACGCTTGTCATTGCGTGTCCATGCGCATTAGGGCTTGCGACGCCGACTGCTGTGATGGTAGGTACTGGTGTTGGCGCCGAGCATGGTATTTTGATCAAGTCAGGTGATGCGCTTGAGAATGTGGGCAAGCTCACGACGATTGTGCTTGATAAGACAGGCACGCTTACTCTTGGCAAGCCGGAAGTGACGGATGTAATCGAGCTCGCATCAAAGCGTGAGGACATTCTTAAGTTTGCGGCGATTGGTGAGGTTAAGTCAGAGCATCCTTTGGCTGATGCGATTGTGCAGGCGGCAAAGTTGGATAATATTGTGATTCCTGAAGCGACCTTTTTCCGCAATCACGAAGGCCTTGGGATCGAGGCGTCCTGGCGTGGCAAGCATGTGCTTGTTGGCAATCTCCGTTTGATGAAACAGCATCGTATTCCCACTGACGATTCCTTGGAGCGTCTTGAAGCTCTTGAGTCCGAGGGCAAGACCGTGATGTGTGTTGCGATTGAGAATAAGCTTGCTGGTCTCGTCGCTGTGGCTGATGTGCTCAAGGCTGATGCAAAGGCCGCTGTTGATGGGCTTACGTCCTTGGGTCTTGGAGTGATGATGCTTACTGGTGATAATGAGCGTGTCGCGAATGGCATTGCGAAAAAGGCAGGCATTGATTCCGTGATCGCGCAGGTGCTTCCAAAAGACAAGCTTGAGAAGATCAGGGAGTTGCAAGCGCAGGGCAAGCGTGTGGCAATGGTTGGTGATGGGGTCAATGATGCTCCAGCTCTGACGCAGGCTGATGTGGGAATTGCCATTGGCGGGGGGACGGATATCGCAAGGGAATCAGGGGACATTGTGCTTATCAAGAGTAATGTGAATGATGTCGTGATGGCAATCAAGCTCTCGCGGCTGACCTTGCGCAAGATTTATCAGAATCTGTATTGGGCCTTTGGGTATAATGTGATTGGCATTCCTGTGGCAATGGGTGTGCTGTACCCTGTGGGTATCCTGCTTCCTGCCGAGGCCGCTGGTCTTGCGATGGCTCTCTCGAGCGTCAGCGTTGTGACGAATAGTTTACGTATTAGGAAGTTTGCCTGATGGAAAAACATGTAATGTCGGTCCTGAGCCGATTTTCTAGTATACACATTTCCACACCAAAAAGTATTTAAATAGCGTTTCGGGTGGATTCTGTAACATTACGCTCTCTAGAGAGGTGATATATAATGACTGAAGAGAAAGGTTATGGGTTGCTCATATCAGCAATCGTCTCCATCGTGGCGATTGTTGGTATGGTTGTGCTCTTCTCAAGTGGAGGAAGCAGCGGCCAGGTAGTGAGCAGATCAGGCGGGTATGGAGGTCATCCTACCTTCGGAACCAGCGACCGCGTTGCGGGCAATGAGCGGTTCTTCTTCGTCGAGCCTGGATTTGTGGACGACTTTGGCATAGTATGCGAGGGCATCGCGAGCAGGGATGGCACAACTGGTGTGACCACCTGCGGTCAGCTTGGCGACAACTGGGGTCGAATGCTCTCGACAAAGTCCGAGAGGCTTGCGCGTAGCGCATCTCAAGGATACTTTGATGAGTACTCCGGTGTGACTGGCTCTGGCGAGATGCGCACAACTGCCTCGATCGAGTACGGCAGTCCTGCGGGTGATCTTGCTGAGCACGGTGTGCCAAGTGAGAGTCAGACCCAGTACGGCCGTCCGATGACGATGGAGTAAGGTTTTCTTTTTTTTTTCTTTTCTGTTTTCAAAACGTTTATTAACATCTAAAATGGGTTTTCCCTCGGTGATAGTATGGATCTTGCTGATTATGCTGTGATTGCAGTTGCGCTTGTGGCTCTTATTGGTGTGTTCCAGTCGATGAGTGGCGCAACAGGCAACGCGATCTATTTCCCTGCAAAGGCGCTTGGCAATGCCGTGTGTACCGAGAGTGGCGCATGCGATGCTGGCTGGCAGTGTTGTGATAAGGGTTCGTGCCATTGCGCGTATGATGATGATGCAAGACTCTACCAGGCAGTGATGCGTGATGTGGGAAGTTCCCAGTGCGTGACTGATGAGCAGGGTTTGTTGCATTGTGAGCCGTCATCTCCTGCGATGGGCCGTCCACGTGATGAAACAACAGAGGGAATTTTTGTCCGATGAAGCCGCAAACAGTGACTGGCGTGTTCGCGATCCTCGCGATGCTTGGGATGCTCTTGTTTGGCTCTTCGATCACAGGTGCCGCTGTTTCTGAAGTCGGCCGGTGTCGTCACGTTCTCAATCCAAGTGGAGTGATCTCGACCGAGTGTGAGTATGAGGGTCCAGTCGCTCCAATGTTCCGGTTGCGTCCTGGTGCGATTCTCTTTGTGCCAAGTGGTGTTCAGCAGTGGGATGATTTTGGTTCGGGAAGCACGTATGATCGTCGGGTGTTCCGGCAGGCAGTGCGTGATCGGATGGGTTTTGCAGGTGGAACGCGTATTGGCGTGATTTCACAAAGCGGTGAGAATCTGGTCTTTGAGAACCCGGAGAGGATCCGCAAGAATATGCAGCGAGAGGCTGCTGCACAGGATCGATCGCCAGTAGTGTACTAGGGGCGTGCAAACGTATTTTAATGAGCGCAGGATTATGTTCATATGCGCATAAGATGGTTGCTGATGGTTGTTCTTGCCGTGGGCTGTGTGTCTGCATATCCTGCCCCTGTGGGTTACGTCAATGACTTCGCCGATGTCTTGGATTCTGCCATGCGTGTTGAGCTCGAATCCAGGCTGGTAAGAATAGAGCAGAACTCATCTGCCCAAATCGCTGTCGTTACGATCCCTTCCCTCGACGGCGAAGATATCGATTCGTATGCTGTGAAACTCTTCGAAGTGTGGAAGATCGGCAGGGTCGGCGTGGATAATGGTCTTCTTATCCTCGTTGCTCCGCATGAGAAGAAGTGGCGCATTGAGGTGGGGTATGGTCTCGAGGGGATTGTCACGGATTCTATCTCTAGTCGAGTAGGCCGGGCAATGGTTCCCTATTTCAAGGAAGGAAACTTCAGCGCAGGAATTGTTGCTGGTCTTAATCTTCTTGAGCCCCTGCTTCGCGGTGACGAGGTTCCCTTTGCCCAAGATGTCCCTTCGGCGCTTGGCGAGGCCTGGGTGATTCGCAATGCATTTGCGATCCTTGCCATCCACTGGTTTGTGTGTGCGATCTGCTTTTCGTGGTACCAATCCCTTGGCAAGAAGAAACGAAAGCAGGTGCTCATCGCCCTTCCGTGGGCACTCGTAGTCTTTATTGCCTTTCTCTCTCTTGTTTTTGGGGTCGTGCTTGCGGTCTTCACTCTGATCTGGTTCGTGTCGTCTTTTGGCAATCGTGGGCGTGGTGCAGGAGGATGGTATGGTGGTGGCGTTGGAGGGATGGGTGGCTCATCCGGCGGGTTTGGAGGGTTTGGGGGTGGTGGTTCCGGTGGTGGTGGATCGAGCGGGGGATGGTGACGCTTATGTCGACGATAATGCTTCGTTCTCGGACAAAGTCCAATGCCTTACGGATATGTTCGGAAGAGATGCTTCGTTTGAGTAACTTGCGTCGTACTTCAAAAAGCGTGATCGCGGAGCAGGAAACGCGTGTGTCTGATTCAATGAGGGTCGTACAGATTGGTTCGCTATCAAAAAAGTAACCTAGCCACACCGACGTGTCGAGGAATTTAGAATCGATCATGCTTGTCTCGCAGGTCCTTGAGTATCGCGTTCATGGGGATCTTTGTCTTGAGAAATCCCTTCAGGCTCAGGGGTCTGGTGTGGGCTATCATGCGTCTGATTGTCTCATCGTAGCTTGCCAAGTGGTATTGTTGGCGCAGCCGTTTGAGTGTGGTCGCAGTCTCAGCGCTGACTTGGATGGCGGTCATCATAAGGGCTATTTCGCCGAAACTCATTTAAACAGGAGTCGCTCTTCAACTGCCATGGCAAAATCCTCGGAATCAAAAATGTGGCTCTACGTCCTTGGCGGCGTGCTCTTGCTCGCTCTGATTCTCGTCGGCTGGGTTGTGGGCGCGTACAATTCCCTTATTTCGCTCTCCCAGGGTGCTGATAAGGCGTGGTCGAATGTCGAGACGGATTATCAGCGCCGCTTTGATCTGATTCCTAATCTTGTCGAGACAGTCAAAGGAATCGTGAAGCAGGAGCAGACTGTGTTTACCGAGGTGGCCCAGCTCCGATCGCAGTGGGCAGCGGCATCAACCCCTGATGAGAAGATGCGTATCGCGCAAGCATCGGATAGCGTGCTCGGTCGCCTTATTGCCGTAGCAGAGGCGTATCCACAGATCAAATCCAATGAGAACTTCCTCGCGCTCCAAGATCAGCTTGAGGGCACAGAGAATCGTATCACAGTTTCACGTCAGCGCTACAATGAGGCAGTGACTGCTTACAATATCAAGACGATGCGTGTACCGTCAAATATCATCGCGAATCTCTTTGGCTTTGGGGAAAAGGAGCTCTTTAAGGCAGCAGCAGGCAGTGAGCAGGCGCCGGGCGTCAAATTCTAAAATCGTTTAAGCTCCGCAGGAGCATTAAACGATTTTTAAAGAAAGGTTTTTATAACGTCATTCCGAGTGTTTCCATCGTGATGAGGCGTGCAGTATGGTTACTCTTGTCAATCTGCCTAGTTGCCTCATCATTTGCAAAGTATTCTCCAGGCCCTGGATACGTCGGTGAGCCGGCGCTTTCGCAGATGTATATGACCAATCGCGCGTATCCGATGCAGGCAGGGTATCGCGTGCTCGCACAGAGCAAGCCCTCGACATTGTCGATTCCTACGGTAATCGCGTCTAAGCCGGTCTTTCGTCAGCCTACCCCAGGCGATTACAGGCCTGGCACGCTGACGCTTCGGGCGCGTCTCTGTCCTAATGGGGGTATTCCAATGACGCAGGCGCTCATCAATGAGGGGCGTTCTGGTGCGTTTGTGACGAAGTGTGTTACTGATTCAAAGATTATTCGGCAGGATCGTCCGACATTTCCGCCGCGTGAGAGTGGGTGGCATTTGTATGATCGGTTCCGCGCTCCAGAGTATATAACAAAGGTGTATAGTTGAGGTGATGAGTATGTTGATAAAATCCCATCCGCATCTGGTTCTGCCCGGGCTTGCTGTTGCTTTCGTGGCGCTTGTGGCGCTGATGAGTGTGCCGACGGATGCGGCGTTGCAGCGTAATGCTGCGTTCCGCAGTCTTGCGGGAAATGCCGTGGATGAGCAGGCGCACGGTTGGTACACGACTGTTGGCGTTCGTCAGCATCAGACCTTTTCGTCGCGTCTGTGCCCAGATCCGAGGCGTCCTGTACCGGTGCTTCGAACAATGGCGACGACAGGCACAGGTAAAGTCGTGATTCATGCGTGTGTGACAGGGCAAGAGCCGATTCCTGCGTCCCGCTGGACCTTTGAGCCAAGTCAGCGCCGCAAGGATCAGGCTACGGGGCCGTATGCGCACGTGTTTCGCGTGCTCTCCTAGGTCGTAAACATGAGGTGAATGACATGGCAAAAAAAGAAGAAACATCCTGTGCATGGAATTGCACTGCTCTTGGTTGGGCTGTGCTTGTGGTCGGCGTCTTGTATGTGCTTAAGGACTTGAATCTGAGCATTGTTGATTGGATGCCAAACATTGATCCGGCAACTGTGCTTCTGCTCTTAATTGGCCTCAAGATCGTGTGGATGAGTAAGAGGATGTAAGAGGTTCGGCGCTTGCATAAAGAAGCTAGTGCCAGGCTCTTCGTTTCTGCCACTGCCATCCGGCAATGGTGATGATGCCTCCAAGGGTCACGGCGATGATGTCGTGCATTGAGTCTGTGTATCCGGTGGATCTCATAAAAAGTGGCGGGGGCAGTATGCTTATCAGCCATTCAAAGACTTCCCACCATCCTGCCATTGCGCCGACGCTAAGAAGCGTGCAGGCGGCGAGTGTGTAGGGGTTTTTGACAAAGCGTGAGAGTGCGATGATGGCGAGCGCTGCCACCCAGGCTCCTGCGAGCAAGTGTAGGATTTTGTCAAAGCCAAATGGGCTGTCCTGTCTGTTCCAAAAGTCGATGAGAAAGAGGCTTGCATTGACAAAGAAGAGTGAGATGATGCTAATATCGAGATGGTAGTAGCGTGAGTCTTTGCGTGCTGCCCACAGGAGTGGCAGTGTGATAAGGAACGCGGGCAAGTTGGCGGCAACGACATGAAGCCGCCCACTCGCAAGAAAATAGGTGAGTAAGGCGACAAACGCCGCGCGTACACTGTATGCAAGGGTACTGGTTTGCATGGAAGGTCGTTCCAGAGTCCCTTGCTTTCTTGCTGGTCTCGCCATCCCTGCGAATCATTCCTCATCTTTTTAAATGTCTCGTCTCAAGGCGCGTCGGGTGATAGTGGAGTTTGCCTATGCGTGTCTGGGTTGGAGTCTTCCTTATCATCCTCTCCGCTGTGGCCTTTGTTGCTGCGGCCAAGCAAATCGAGATGCCTGCGTTTATCAATGGTTCTGCGCAGGATCGTCCGTCCCCATATCCGCGTATTGGGCGTGACCGCATCCACTTGTTTCCTGATCGCATCGTGATCGACTTGGTGGACGCGCACTGGGCAACGTTTACGGATTCAAATTCGATGGATCCGCTCTTTGATGAGGGGCATTTCGCCATCCAAGTAACACCCAAGACCGAACAAGACATTCATGTGGGCGACATCATCTCATACAGCGTCGCGGGAACAGATGGCATTATTGTTCATCGTGTGGTCGCGATTGGCGATGATGGTGAGTGGTATGCGATTGTGCGCGGTGATAACAATTCCTTGCCCGATCCTGGTAAGGTGCGTTTTGGACAGATCAAGCGTGTGATGGCTGCGATTATCTATTGAATTCTTAGTATTTCAATAGTTTGAGCCCATCAACATTGGCAAATCCTGCCTTGCGTGTCCATGCTCGTCGCTCCATGATTGCCTTTTCCATAGCTTCACCACCTTCTTTGCTAAGTGCTCCAAAGAAATCTCGCAGACGTTTTCGTTTGGATAGAGCCAAACCTTTTTAATGCCACATCTGCGACGCCTCGTTATGTTCACGAAGTATTCTGATGAGGAGTATGCTAATTGGCGCAAGGCTTCGATTATCGCGGCAAAGGCGCGGGAGTACGGCAGATTGCTTATCAAGCCAGGAGCTAAGCTTCTTGATGTGAGCGAAGCAGTAGAAGATAAGATCCGGAAGCTTGGCGCGTTGCCTGCGTTTCCTGCGCAGATCTCGCTTAATAACACTGCTGCGCACAATTGCGCTGATCCTAATGATACAACGATTCTCGAAGATCAAGTGATCAAACTTGATTGCGGCGCTCACATCGGCGGCGCTGTTGCAGATAATGCGGTTTGTGTTGATCTGTCAGGCAAATGGTCAGACCTCATAAAAGCAAGTAGGGAGGCGTGTCTTACAGCGTCCAAAGTCGCTGGTCCCGGTGTCTGCGTCACTGATGTAGGGCGGGAGATTGATCGTGTGATCGCAAGTTATGGCTTTCGCGCAGTGCGAAATCTCTGTGGACACGGCCTCGCCCCATTTACAGTGCATACCTATCCGACGATTCCCAATTTTGATTCTGGTGATGATGAGATTCTTGAGGAAGGTATGGTGATTGCAATCGAGCCATTTGCAACTCCAGGCACTGGTCTCGTGCAGGAGATCGATAAAGCAAATATCTTCATGTTTCAAAAAAAGAAGCCCGTGCGTAGTCCGTATGCCAGGGAAGTTTTAGGTGAAATCGAGTTGTTTCAAGGTCTTCCATTTACAACGCGATGGCTTTCGTCGAAGTTTTCAGCAGCCAAGCTAACCCTGGGTCTGCGCGAGCTCCTTGCCGCAGGTGTTATCCGTCAGTATCCTCCACTCACTGAAGTTTCAAAGAATGTTGTGTCCCAGTATGAGAATTCGTGGCTGATCACGGCGAATGGGTGTGAGCTGTTGACGAAAGGGGACGAATGATCTGTGACTGCAGCGCTAAGCACGTCGGTGTCGTGTTGTACATGGTACAGAATGCGTGGAATAACATTGCTTGGTGCTTGATCTGGTAGTCTCTGATGTCGATGAGTTCAAAGTTCAAATAATCGTTAAGTGAAGGTTGCTTGCAGGTCAGGTAGAAGTTGGTCAGAAGTTCTCGGGCAGTGAGGGAGCGTTCTGCGCCAGGTCCATTATCAAAACGTCCTCTTCTTCTTGAGGTGCTGGACTAATCCCTTGGCAAACACAGGCTCACCGTCGCTTCCGCGCACATACCGATACGGCAGACCCACGCATTCATATTCGCCAAGTTCGATACTGATATTGTCAACAAATGGAATCTCGGAGAGCTTCTTGCCATCGCAAATCATCTTGGCAACACGAACAGCAGTGTCTGTTGACATTTGTAGAGGTCCAAGGTGGCGGGTGACAACGTCCGCTGGCAGTTTAGACGTCAGTTCTTCTCTTGTGCGCGCTCGTGGTGGGTAGTCGCCAAGGATGCCGCCAAAGACAAGGTAGTCATAGTGTGTGCAGTCTGCAGGGGTTAGTTCTTGCTTCGCTGCAGGGTCGAGCACAATCATCTTGGGAAACTGCAATGATGTTATGCTCTCCTTTCGTACTGCTCCAAGGCCTTCCAAAAACAGGTTCTTGGTTTTGACATTGGTAAAGATAAGATTAGACTTGCCCACGATTCGAGAGATTTCCGAATACTCCAGTTTCACCCAGGCTGAGACTTTTAGTTCGAGGTGCTCAATGACGAATTTCATAAGGCGCATGACGAGGCGAGGTTTAAAAACTCTGCCGGGTGAAGTTCTAGAATGTTGCTTAATGATCTTACCAGGCAGGATATTGAACTCCAGATAGGAAAGATTATCGATCTGATGCGTGCAGGCAAGTCCTCTGATCAGATCAAGATTACTCTAGATCTCCCGCATGCAAAAGAGTTGGTTAGTATTGCCAAGGCAAGAATCACTAATGTCAAGGACAAGAAGATCGGTAAGCCGTATCTGATGAATGAAGAGGACCTGCGTTTCGCGACCAATATGCACGTTGCGAAGTGGCGGGCAAAGCGCCTTGCCTCTGACACGATCATCGAGATCGGCTGCGGCATTGGTGTGCAGTCGATCGAGTTTGCAAGGACATGCAAGAATGTCATTGCTATCGACATCGATGCAAGAAAGGTCGCATACGCCTGGGAGAATGCCAAGGCAGAGGGTGTCTCTAATATCACATTTGTGGACGTTGATGGCATTGAGTATCTCAAGAAGGTCAAGCAAGCAGATGTCATTTTTGTTGATCCAGATCGTCTGGCCACAGAGGCCCATCGTACCTTGGAGACGATTAAGCCATCGATCCCAGATCTTCTCAAGATCGCAAAGCGTCTCACAGTAAAGGTCGCAATAGAGCTTCCGCCGCAGATACAAGATCTTACAATGGGTGGTGAATATGAGTACGCTTCGGTTGATGGCAGGCTCAATCGTCTCACAGTCTACCTTGGCGATCTGATGCAGAATCCCCGATCCGCGGTGCTTCTTCCTAAAGGCGTTTCGATTGGAGGAGCGCCGCAGGGGACTTTGTCAAAGGTCGGGGCAGCTGCGTATCTGTATGATCTGGATCCTGCAGTGGAGAAAGCTGGGTTTTTGGGTAGGATTGCTGGTGTGGCGCTCTATGATTTCCCTGATGGGCATCTTGTGGCGTCTTCCCGTCGTCTCAAGAGCCTGTTTTTTAAGCGGACCTTCCGGTTATTGTATGATGGTGCGGCAGGTGATGCTATTGTCCGTAAGGTTTTGCTCCATCACAGTATTGGCAAAGTGGTGTTGCGTGGATCGATTGATCCGCGTGAGTATTGGGATATCAGGAAGAAGTATGAGTCAGGTCTTAAGGGGTCCATCATTGCCCATGTTTTCTTGTCTCGTGGTAGGGTCCTGATCTGTGAGCAGGTCGACTAGGTCGTGGCGTTGATGGGGGTGCGGATGCCGTGTGAGGAGAAGAGGTCCCAGACGATTCGTGAGAAGAGGTAGCGTCCAAAGGCATTTGTGAACAACTCTTTTTTTGCGAGTGCGTGATCTATTGAGTGGAGGTATGCCATGATAAGAAAATCATTGCGTTGGCGACTCAACTTGCTTATTAGCCAGTTGATTCTATTGTTTATATATTTAATCAACTGGCTATAAGTTTGACGGGCCTAAAGCGGGCGGTCGATCATCGTCGGTATAATGTGCGTGATGAGGTTGTCCACCGCGATCTTTGCCTCTTCTGCCTCGACGAATGCAAGCCTTGATGTCGTCGCCGGATGCTTGGGTCCAAGCAAATTGCAGATCTCTGGTCCTTTGCTTGTGTTATAGGTGTCAAGTTCTCGTGCTCGTGCAATGATCTCTTGTTTATTGAGGCATAGGAGTGGTCGCAGGATAGGTAACGTCGTTGCCGTGCTGATCGTTGCTAAATTTGATAGAGTCTGTGATCCGACTTGTCCAAGGGATTCGCCAGTGATGATAGCTGATGCCCCCTCATCGCGTGCGATCCGCTCTGCGAGTCTGAGCATTAATCGCTTTTGGAGGATAAAGAAGAGTCTGTGGTTGCAGTTTTTGCTAATCTCTGCGAGTTGGTGACCATACTTCAATGTGATGAACTTCACGCATCCAATCTTTTTGGCAAGTTCAATGCTCTTGCGTTCAGCAGCGTCATCAGTAAGAGGTTCTTGTGAGAGGTGCAGTGCGATAAGTTCGTACTCAAGGCGTTTCATCATTGCGCCTGCTACTGGTGAATCAATACCGCCGGAGATGAGTAATACGGATCGTTTGGCCATGTGGTTCGTTCCCATACCCGCCGCTGCCGCCAGCTGCGGCGGGTGTGAGAATTATAGCAAATTGAGTTAATATTAGAACTTTGGTGTCTGGCTGTCGCGAAGCGACGGATTCGCCACATACCCTGGAGCTTGCTTCGGTTGGGTAGGCGAATCCGAGGCATTTCTGTTGATTTTCGTTGGTTTTTCTGCCGCCTATATCAGGAGGAGATTGACAATTTTTGTCCGAATATTAATCTCCTCCGCTATAATGAGA
>JACQSU010000041.1 GCA_016211165.1 Candidatus Woesearchaeota archaeon
AAACTCGCCATTAAGACAACAGCACTCGATTATTCCCCCTGATTATGCAACACCCCACTAAGAAACGTCAACCTTTTATCCCATCCATTTATATCATACGCATGACAATAGTGTACTACCTCTTCGACCTCGATATGTGATCTGTTCAAAGCTCAAGATCAGCAAATTGGAACTGGACAACCGGGCAGAAAATGCCGGTCTCCAAAAGAACAAATTTGGCAGGTGGGATAGTGGGGAACTCTGCAAGCAGTGGGATCTGTTGGAAGAATACTACCAGGTCTTAGAGACCCACATCAAAGTGTTGCCCGTTCTAAAAGGCAATGTCATCAAGACATTTGAGAGAATCAAGGCAAAGGGTGGTAAAATCGGGCTAGTCTCAAACTCCATGGCGCGTACGATTATGGGCTATGTCAACAAATATGGACTCAGGAAGTACCTGGATTTCGTATTCTCACGAGATGACGCAGGTTGCAAGAAGGACAAGGAAGAGTACTGGAAATCCCTTATCGAGAAACGCCACTTGAAGCCTGCTGAGTGCCTTGTCATTGGCGATGATCCTGAGCACGACGTCAAGACACCGAGTAAACTGGGGTTCAAGACACTTTTAGTGAGTTCTTCGGAAGACTTTGACAAGATTTATCTTTTCAGCTAAGAATGCTGCAGATGTACCCGACCTTCATATGTAATGTCTCCAATCTGCAAAATTTGAGATAAGGTAGGTCCACCGGCGCGGCCCATATTAGGGCAGGGTCCAAGCAAATGAATAGTAGTACTTCTACGCCCATCAGTTCGCTCGGCCTCTTGTAAACTAAGAACTAAGCTCTCAGACTCTGGGATGTTGTATACTTTAGAGCGTCTCTCCCAATCTGGTAAGATTTGTGACACAGAAACTTCCTTACCGACAAGGCGATCTAGTGTTTCAAAATAGCGAGGGGTGGATTTGAACAACGCCCAGCTGAGGCTGGTCTAGTTCAAATCCACCTGTGTTGTGTTAGTAGAATCTGTCGAACCAACGGTATAGCGAGGGGTGGATTTGAACCACCGACCTGGGGGTTATGAGCCCCCCGGGCACTCCTGACTGCCCTACCTCGCTGCAAAAAAGGGAACCTTCAGTTCCCTTTTAAACCCTCCCTTTCAGACAAGTAACTGCATCCTATTCTTAAAACTCCCTCTTAGACGAGAATCAATCAAAACGCCTTTGCCCGACGGACATCCTTGCCATATGAATGTCTTCTTGAATTACCCTGGTGCCCTTCTGAATGTTTACCCTTGCGCTTATCCACAACGTGCAATGCATGCTCAATCTGATTCGTCACATCATTAAACGCCTTATGGATCGTCCTTGCTAAGTCCCAATCATGGGCTCTTGAGGAGGCAAACTTCACCTTCATTGGAGTCTGCACCTGGATATGAACATGATAATTCTTTCGCTTCCCTTGTTTGTTGTGACACTTGACGTGCACGCGAATGCCTGTCAGATTCCTTGTCATCCTCTGAAGCCTTGGATGATACTCTGCACAGAGCCTATTTAATATGTCCAGCTCAATGGGCGAGAGCTCCTTAAGATTCACATATTGGATAATCTCAGATTCCATTCGTATAATTCTCACACCCTCCCTATTTATACTTTGCACATCACATTTATATACAACGCATCGGCAACAAATCCATGGCACTCCGACGCGCCGCACCACTCACAAACACCTTTCTTATCATATCCATCTTCGGATTTATTATCTCCATGTACCTTGTCTTTCCGATGACGCAAATCACGACCGAGTCAGGACCAGTCTCCTTTGATGGCACCACATGGGGCTTTGCATTCGCATTCGTGTTCTTTTGCATGTTCTGCGCTGCCATGATCTCGATGCGACGCGCAGCACCTGATGAACAACTCCGACGCTAACTACGGTAGATATTTATACGCGCAGGCAACACACCCCATATGCGTGATAGAATTATAGCAGATCCGCTTAATATGGGAACTTCTGTTAGCGGACTTGCTACCTATCCAGTCTGCACCAAATGTTCCACTAATTTGCAGACTGGATATATCCTATCGTTGCTTGTGATTCTCCTCCTTTCTAGCGCTTGCGAAGAGCCTGATGAAGCGCCTGTGGACAATGTAAGCATAGCCATGCAACCTGCTGCGCAAGAATCTGAACCCGCGCCTGTGCCTGAACCAGCACCTGCAGAGGAAATACCTGCACAGCCGGCTGCTCCCGACCCAGAAGCACCACCACATCAGGTCCCAAGATCCACTCCGGTTGCGCCAGAAACCCCTATAGCTCCAGTTCCAGAAGAAAAGAAATTCGTCGCAACCATGCCTGATCGACTCAAGGAACTCATTGCACTCCCTGAGAAGAAAGTCAAATCATACGAGTTTGTCTATGCCCCACCTCCGGATAATCTTGCGCGAGACCACTATTTTATCAAAGGCGATAAGTTCCGGGTTTCGCTTTATCAACTCAATTATTTCAAGAACGATGACTACTTTGACACAGTCTTTGTGGACACCACAAAAAAGACTGCCACAGGACACTGCGAAGGATTACGACCAGGACGATGCTTTAATGCAACAAAGGCCTATGAATTGAAGTACGCAGACTGGATCAAGGTGAGAACGCCCTACCAGTGGCTCAAAGAAATCCAGTACGGTGAGATTGCGGGATCGGAAAAAATCTATGACCGTCCAGCAGTCAAAGTTTACCTTGAGAAAGACAACAGCAAGTGGTGGTACTGGCTTGATGAATATTCAGGCCTACCAACACGCATCATCCAAGAAAAGAACGGCGAAGAAACCAAACACGAATTCAGATATCTTGCCCTAAACACAGTCACGGACGACTTTGTCGTACACGTTGAATGAGGTTACTCTGATGAAATCACACATGCTTATCGTTGTTGTCATCGCACTGTTTCTTGTTGCCTGCCAAGCGTCCCCTCCACCAGAAACCTCTCTTGTCACTCCCCCTGATCAGACTGCGGCACCAACATCCACAGTCACGGCCCCTAGCACAAGCATCAGCCCAAAGCTTGCGAAACTTATTGGCAAAGCTGATGAGAAAGTAACCTCCTACGAATTCTACTACGCACCACCACCGGACAACCTCGCCCGCGACCGCTACTTTGTCAAAGGAAACAAGATCCACATGATCGGCTACCGAGTCAACACGGTCAAGCGCGACCAGTACTACGACAACCTCTACTTTGATTTGGACAAAAGCGAAGTACGCGCATTCTGCCAAAGCGTGGACTTTCGATGTAAGGAAATCGGCAAGGAGTTTAACGTCGATATGGAAGATGTGATAATCAAACTGCCCTACCAATGGGTCAAAGAAATCACTGGCGGCGACATCTCTGGTTCTGAAACACTATTTGACCGCCTCACAAGCAAAGTCACCTATGTGAAGGATGGGGTGACGTATACACAGTGGATCGACGAACACTCTGGGCTGCCACTACGCATCCTCATTGAGAAACCCGGCAAGAAAGCAGAGAAATACGAATTCAAGGACCTTGCCATCAATGGCGTCACTGATGATATGCTGAGGACGCCTCAATGAGAACTCCAAAGGACGATTTTTTTGATGAGATGGGCAAAACATGGCTTACATTTGCCGATGTTCAACTTCTTCCATCGTACACAGAAGTTCTCCCTCATCTTACGGATTTGCAGTCACGTTTCTCACGAAATGTACCGCTCAAATTCCCCATTGTTTCAGCAGCAATGGACACGGTAACAGAATATGAGATGGCAATCGCAATGGCCAAACTTGGAGGAATCGGCATCATCCACAAGAACATGATGGGGCTGAACCAAGGAACATCTGGAAGATGCATTTGATCCACCGTTGTATCGGACACCAATAAAATCTTCAGCTCGATCCCCAAACTCTTCATTGGCAACCTCTGGCCCTCCCTTGCCTTTTCCTTCGTCCCCCTATTGGGTGCCAAACCACACAATGGATGTTCCAGAGAATTCGCAACTCCTTTTCATTATCAGTAGAGTCCTACGCGTACATAAAAATGATTCGGTGATTCACAGCCTTTCTTTTTCCTCGGCCATCGCAGTAGGAGATGAGCCGCCGTGCCACGTGAACCGCGGACGCACACGCATTGGGTACAAACGCTCATTTGTATCATCAACAGCGATTGCTGCGCCTGCTTCCCGCGGCAACACATTAAGCTCTTTGTCAAGCCCTTCACGCAAATAACTTTGCATGAGACTTGCCAGTGCATCGGTATCAATTCTTGCAGTAATTCTATGCGAAATCAGAATGTCGGACTGTGTCATCACATCGGTGTGAATCTTGCCAGGCTGCTGGCTTGCCATTACAAGCGACACTCCTGGCTGACGACCTTCCCTTAAGAGCGTTATGAGCGCATCAGAAGCCGCAGTCTTGCCCTCGTTAGGCAAAAATTCGTGAGCTTCATCGATAACCAACCACACAAGAGGCATTGGCTTTCGTTCTTCCTTTTTTTCCGTAAGGAAATGAATCGAAGCTTTCACTTGCTCATACTCCTCAAACTTGCGATACTTCATTCGCTCAATAAACATCCGACTTGCGATAATACCCAAAACCAGAGCTTTGATCTTCCACCCGCCAGGCATTGTTGCATACGCACTCAAATCAAGAACTGTCACTTGACCCCCTGCAGCCAGCGTCGACATTGGCGTGCCTTCCTTGCTAAACACACCCCACCCGTTTGCTGACATAAACCGATTCTCGGCGGCGTCACGCAGGTTTTTTTCAGATCTTGTATCATTCTGGATCGCCTTGATGATATCATCAATATCAAAGTCCTGCGCCTCTTCTCTTAAGGTCAGGACGATCCGCTCGATGAGAACTGCCAATGGTTCCGATGGGTGCAGATCAAATGTGAGAAACCAATCCTCAGGCGAGAGCTCGCTTGGACGCACGGTGAATGGATGGTCTGTGGGAATACCCTCATCTTTGTACTTTTGATAGTAACCAGCTGGCGTGAAAATTGTGACTGACAGTCCATGCGGCTTGATGCCCCACTGATCCAGGAGGGACTCATCCTGCTTGTTTGGATACTTCATCGTCCAATAAATACCCATTGTATCAAGAATGACGATCGCGATATTCTGCCCAATCTCTGGAGGAATATCGGAAAGCCCCTCTGCAATTACGCCAAGCGTATATGATTTTCCTCCCCCACGCTTACCACAAACAAAGACCACATGTGAATTGGTGATATCCAAGTAGATCGGATTGGCAAGACTTGTCACCTGCCCCATCTTCACATACTGCTTTGCAATGAGCACGCAGCCACGCGTACCAAACTTCTCGCGTTCCTTCTCTCCACGACCCAAGATGATGGTGTAGACCATACAAAAAAAGGGGGCTTCGCCCCCTTTTAAACCCGCCTGAAAAGAGGGCGTGCCCCCTTTGTAACCCCCAAAAAAGGGGGCTTTGCCCCCTTTTGAACCCCCTAGAAAAGGGGGCTTTGCCCCCTTTTGAACCC
>JACQSU010000046.1 GCA_016211165.1 Candidatus Woesearchaeota archaeon
CGGAGGATCCTCCATCCAGGCTTTAGGAGTGCAATTTGAAACCTTTTCAGATAAGGATAAGGTTATCCGATCTGATGTGACCGACGCATGGTATGATCCCTGCCCTGAAGTAATTTCCACTATTACCAACCATCTCCCATGGCTTATAAAAAATAGTCCTCCAGTAGATGCGAACGGTCTTATTCACACGATCTCAAATGTAAGAAACATCCCCCCTCACAACATCCTGGTGGGAAACGGCTCATCTGACATCATGTTCACACTTTTCCAGCACGTTGGAATAAGATCCGCGGTCATTTTAGATCCTATGTACAACGAATACGCACATATCCTGCAACATATCCTCAACATACCATTCACCAGAATCAAACAAAAAGAATCAGAACACTTTGCCATTGACATCGAACCCATCATTTCCGCAGGACAAACCCATGACGCTGTCATCCTGGTCAACCCAAACAACCCCACAGGACAGCACCTCACCAAGAAAAAAGTCACCTACCTTCTTAATAGACTACCAAAAACAACACTGCTCATCATTGATGAATCCTACATCGAATACGTCGGGACACAGGAATCAATGGAACAAGAAGTCCAGCATCACGACAACCTGATTATCATAAAATCTATGTCAAAAACCTATGCACTATCCGGCCTCCGCGTAGGCTACCTCGTTGCATCACAACCACTCATTGAGAAACTATCGAAATTCCAAGCACCTTGGTCAGTCAATATGCTCGCACAAATCGCAGGCATGATTGCTCTCCAGAACCAAGAATACGCGGTGAATATGATCCAAACCACGCACAAACTCCGGGAATCCCTCATGCAAGGACTGCACAACATAGGACTCACTACAATCCCATCAAAAGCTAACTTCTTTCTCGTGAAGCTATCGAAACACATCAACGCACAGCGAATCGTCGACAGCCTTGCAGCAGAAAAAATATTCATACGAAACCCGGATAACCAAAGCACCCAATTCTATGGAAATTACATTCGCATCTCTGTAAAAGACCAAGAATCCAACACCAAAATAATAGAAGCACTCACCAAAGCAGTTGAGCAATATGACAAAGAATGAAACGTCAGGGAATCAGCAACGAATCTACAACGCCTTAGCCGGCATCTATCCCCTTTGGAGAGATGCCTTACTCGAAGGTGCAGAAACCAACCAAGTAGAATTTCTCACAAACACCTTTAGATCATCCTTCACTAAGATACGCTCTGTTATTGACCTTGGTTGCGGCGTAGGAACACACGCAGGGCCGCTCGCACAACAAGGATTCGATGTCACTGGATATGATAAATCTCCTGAGGCGCTTAGAATTGCTTCGCGTACATATCCATCCCTTAGAGCAATCCGAGGATCATTTGAGAAAATAAACCTTGAGGAAACCTTTGATGCTTCCATATGTATGTGGTCCACTATAAACTATATCCTCAACAAAGCTGATCTGCACCATTTCATGGGCTGGCTATCAAATCACGTCCACCACATCATAGTAATTGATCAACCAAATTTCCACAAGTATCCCAGCTCATTTCAGAAGACCTACAGAGCTGAAAATGATACAAACTTAATCACCATAAAAAGAGAATGGACTCTGGATCAGTCACTCCTACGCAAAACGAGTTATGAGTATGACCTACTGAACAAAAACACCGGAATCCGAAAAAAAATTTATGACTCTGAAACCCAGCAATTCTTCCAAATGAACACCTTAACTGAGATAATGGGCAACCGTTGGGAACTTGTCTATGCCCTGGGAGATTACTCACTCTCCACACCATTCGATGCGATATCCTCCAAGAGGATGATCACCGTCTACAAGAAATTGTAACGCATTTTGCGCACATTCCCGTGGGCTTGCAACATTACCTAGGAAGCCTCCGACGAGATTTGCACTCGCGACCTTGTGATTACAAGTCACACGCTCTGCTAGCTGAGCTACGGAGGCAAAAAGGGGGCAAGCCCGCTTTTGAACCCCCTGACAGTCCCCGGGTTTTAAAGGTTTAGAAAAAACGCTGACCGAAGTGTATAAATGTCGGGCGATGTTGCCGACATAAGGATTAAATACGCGCAGTCACCCCCACCGACGACATGCAACGAGAGCCTGCCCAATTCCACGACATTAGCGACCTTGCCGAGGATATCGACGAACCTTCTGGATGGCTCAAGGCGGGAATGATCCTTAGCGGACTTGTAGCGCTTGTGGATGCTGCGGCGCTCGTCGCCAAAGTCGATCTCGGGAAAAAAATCCCATTCAAATGGTGGTTCTTGTGGCTTGTCTTTGTCATTGCCGCAGGGCTGTTTTTTTATTTTCTTAACAAGCGAAGGAATGCGCCAACGCCACAACCAAAACCTGACACTGTTGACCTCTCGCATATGAACCTTGAGTCAGCCAAACGCGAAGAACCACCAGTCCTTGACTTACCCATTGAGAAATCCAAGAAAATGGATCGCCGAGCAGCAGACGCGTGGGATGTCGTGCAGGAGTGGCAACCGCAACCCTCAAGCAAGGATTATACCTATCAAGACCAACTCTTTGGAAAGCTAAAAAAGACGCTGCTCTCAAAATACATGGTCACACCGGAGTACAAACGCCTCCACGGCGGCAAGAAACCAGATATCCTCATTGATAGGGACATCGCAGTAATCGCTACAGACGCCACTCCTGATGTGGTTGAGAAGATCTACAAACGACTGCAATCCATGCGAGTTGAGTACAAACACATCATCGTGATTCTCTTTGATCGCGGCCGCGTGCCATCGAGCCAGATCGATCGTGTTATGCATGAATCGATGACCGACCTGAAGGAACTTGTGGCATACCGAGTTGTGAAACCTTAGTTTGCAGTACTACGAACTGCAAGCTCTTGACCTACCAGCTTTAAATAGTGTCCTGCACCCTCACCGAAGATGATCAAAGAGACCTACGAGACGCTGTGCAAAGAGCACAAACTCCCGTCATACGAAGAGATGGACCAGGAATTTGACCTATGCAGCATCGAAGAAGAACACCACCTGTTGCGATCAGTCAAAAAACGAATGGATGACCGCGTCCATTATGTAGGATCACTCGTCGAAACCATCATCCGGCCTAATCCTGAATCGTACTCTGACATGTACGAATGCCGCTACTTCTCAGACGCGGACAAGAAGAAAGTCTACGAACTCCTTCGTGAAATGCACCACATCCTGCGCTCACTTGATGAGAGCAATGTCTTATGCAATGAGAAGCGCGACGCGCAGCTCATCAATGAAATCTTTGCCGCATGGCCAGCGCTCAAAAAAGAAGCGCTTAGCTTCATCGGCAGACTCAAAGACGCCTGGCGCGCGCAGAGCAATGGCAAAGAACACATCAGCTATTTAGGATAATGTGACCTGATAGCTTGTTGACGTTCTTCCCAGTTTCTCCTCCCCTCGACGCGGGATTGGGTTACAACCTATAGGCAGTTTACGAATTATATGAACTATAGGCAGTTGACGAATTATATGAACTTTTGCGTCAACTGCCTAATAAGCAAGTTGAGTCGAGATGCACTTCGTGACAGTCCGACGCAAAAGTTCCAACATTAACTCAACTTGCTATATAACTCAACTTTTATACCAGCGGGGATCCCGATGGCATTTTATAGGGCATTTGCCTTGATTTAATCATGAAGATCCTCATGCTCGGACCACCAGGGGTGGGCAAAGGAACGATCGGTAAATTGCTTGCTGCGAAGCTTCACGTCCCACACTTTGTGATGGGTGACGTCATCCGGACTCACGTGCACGCAGGGACGGCATTTGGAAAACTCGCAGGGGAAAAGATCTCAAAGGGAAACCTCATTCCTGATGAGCGTGTCGTCTCCCTCTTCTTTAAGATGACCGAACGGAATCGTAAGTATGCCAAAGGGGTTGTGCTTGACGGCTTTCCCCGCACACCACTCCAGATCGAGCTAATGCATCGCAAAGGATGGAACTTTGATGCGGTTGTGCATTTGACTGCAAGCAAACGGACGCTCCTCCGACGCCTTTGCGCTCGACGAATCTGCCCGAAATGCAAGAATGTGTACAATCTAATCACGGACCCCCCCAAAACGGATGCGCTGTGCGATACAGATGGCGCCAGACTGCTTCTTCGGGATGATGACACACCCGCAATCGTCGGACATCGACTTGAAGTATATGGACGCAAGACCAAACCTGTTGTCGACTACTACTTGGGAACTGGAAAACTCATTCGCGTGGGTACCGAGCGCAAACCCAAAGAGATCCTACACCTTGTACTCACCAAACTTCGTAAACAATTGGTGCACAAAGACCGTGGCATACGACCCACGCGTAAGCTCAAATGAACAACGCACCTTACACTTGCCGGGATATACCTCATCCGTCTCACACTCACCAAGCTCAAGTCGCTTCACATCAGCAAAAATCCTACGATACCCGCCCTCGGCAGATAGTTCGGGAAGTTGCTTGATAATAAAATCCTCTGTTCGAATCTCCTCCCGGCCCAAGATTGGGTCAATATATTGTCGATACTTGCTTTTTTGCGACAATCCGAAACCGATAAGAGGAACCTGAATGTTGGAGACCACGACCTTTTTTGCCACCAACGCCCTTGCCACCTCATTCCATAGAAGCGACTGATACCCATGCACAAAGAACTTAAGCAGGCGCAATGGAATTCGACGCAATGCACCAACATAATCACGCGGGTGGTGAATGAGGTAGTCGTTTAATGATTCTCGGAAGGGCGTGTGCGTACGCGCAAGCAAGAGCATTGCATGCTCAAAATCCTTTCTCACCAAGTGTTTTCCAATCTCTGCATTATGGCTGCCAAAGCGCTGCTCACCAAAGAAATTCACAAACACCATCATCGGCTTGGGACGATGCTCGATGTTTCTGATCATGAGCTGAAAGCGATTACCCTTAAGATCACCCAAATGCACTGGGTCTTGGGCATACCCCTTAAAGGAAGTTTTGAGATGCGGGGATTCTATCGAATTGATCCATTTTCTGTAGTCGCCTTGGATCGAGCACCATTGTCTTGTTATGGCCTTCTTGTCCTTGGAACCTGCGAACGTGATGCGTTCAGGTTCGACTTTAAGCCGTTGCGCAACATAATAGATTGCGTCAAGGGTGTTGGTATCCTTCTTTTCCAGTTCGAAGACTGTGTACTTTCCTTCTTCTAAAAGGGTTACATCCGGAATCTCTTCAACAATGAAATCTTCGATCTTGACTTTGAGCTTGTAGGGCATCTTTGTTCTTCTCGAGAGAACCCTTATAAATGTTGGCGGATGCTACTATCCTATGGGCCTGTAGCGCAGCCTGGATAGCGCGAAGCACTCCTAACAAAGGGGCTAACGCCCCTTTGAAACCCTGGAGAGATGCTTAGGTCGGGGGTTCAAATCCCCTCAGGCTCGTTTGATGCAATCGCACTACTACCAAACCAAGACTGGGACCTTGCACTATATTCGAAAGAATGGAAGGGGACCTCTGATCGTTGCCATCCATGGAGTCGGAGCGAATCATACTGTTTGGAACAAGGTCCTTGAGGATTTGGAGAACTCTTACCTTCTCATTGATTTGCATGGCCATGGCCAGAGTAGTGCGGAGTGGATGGATGTTGACACTGCAGTTGCTGATATCGCACTCTTGCTTAAACGTGAGAGTATCAAGAATTTTGTTCTTGTAGGCAACTCTCTTGGTGCAAGCATTGCCATCAGGCTATCGCATGTTGTGAAACCCCAAAAGCTCATCCTCATTAGCCCATACTTACGAGAACTGCTTCGATACACCTGCTTCCAACTGCTGTGGCTTCATGTGTGGCGATGGATCCCAGCACGCCTACCCCGAAGACACATCGACTACAGTACCCACATTGGCAGGAGAGAACTTGTGTATCCATTCTTGGACCTGCACCGCATCAGTACAGCAGTATGGAGCAAGGCAGCGCTAAGCGCCATGCGTGTTGGTCTTGATGAGATTTCCCAGAACATACCTCTTTGTGTTATCATTGGTAAACAAGATCGTTTCACCAGACAAGATGTCCTTGATACTGCGCTACCTTGGGCACGAAAACACGAGATCCAGTGCAACCATGTCCTTATCTGCAGCAAACCACATGAAATCGGGGAAATCATCAAAAGAGAAATTTGAATAACCTTCGCCTGCGGACTCGGTTTTCAAATTTCGTATGATCCTTGACGTCACCTTTGTCAAAGACCTGCCATTTTTTTTGTCATCTCGGTGATCTTCTTACCATCAGCTTTACCGCGCAAAACAGCCATCACTTTGCCGATCAACGCATTGAATGGCATACCTGGATTTTTAGCAATGATAGTTTTGATCCGGCTTTCGATCTCATTCTCTGAAAGTGGTTTGAACCTGGAGAGAACTTCCTTTATAGGCTGTTTCTCTTGATGCATCACCACAATAATATCAATCGCCGCTTCTTTTGGCGCCTGACTGGCATTGACTGCATGAAGAAGTGTTTCCATATCCTTGTCAGAGATGTGGATATCAGCGCCTGCCTTGGCCTTGGCTTGTCTTTCAAGTGATAACAGCGTGTCTGCAATATATGACGGCTTGAGATTCACGCACTCCTTGCACAACCTGACAAACCACGGACCAAGACCGTCGCTCACAAGCGTGTTTGCAATATCGAGGTCAAGATGATACGTCTTTGTGAGCTCACCTATTTGCACATCAAGAAGCTTAGGAAGAGGGATGCCATCGATCAATGATCTCGGAAGTGAAACACTTGGCACATCAGTCTCAGGATACATCCGTTGCGCACCTGGCATGGGACGCAAGAAACTTGTGGTAAGATCCTGCTCTGCTTTGCGCACTTCAGGGACAATGGGCCTTTTTTGCGCGAGAAGATCTATTTGACGCTTGATCTCATAATCAATCACCTTGGGGATGGATTTGAGCTCCTGAAAACCCTTGATCTCTGTCCGCGCGCCCCCTGTAATCGAAACATTCACATCCTGACGAATCGTTCCAATGCCACGTTTGACCTTGCCAGTTGAGCGAAGAATCATCCCCAGCTTCTCTGCAACTTCTTGCGCATGCTCGGGATCAAGGATCTCGCTACCTGTCGCGATCTCGATTAAAGGCACACCAAGCCGATCAAGACGGTACTGCACATGATGAGGCGTTGATTCAATCTTTTGCGCTGACTCCTCCTCAAGACAGATCGTTGGAACTGAAACCTTGCCACGGCTTGTCGTCACATACCCATTCTCAGCAATAAGCGCGGTGCGCTGGAAACCTGACACATTCGACCCGTCCACAACTATCTTGCGCATTACCAAGACTTCATCAACGATTCTTGCATTGAGAAGTTTTGCTACCTGGATAGCCACACCAATGGCGTCTTGGTCCATTCCGTGGGGAGGCTCTTCATCGATTTCTACAAGGCACGCCGAGGTATCGCACCCCTCATACACCATCGCCTTGCTCTTTGTCATCTCATACATCGCCGCGGCGTCTATGTTTCCTGATTCCCCAGCTACCGCCCGTAGTCGACGGTGAATTTCGATGGTGGGATTGGCATCGTGTACAATACTTGGACACCGACAAAAAAGCTTGCCAGAATCCACCTGCTGATGAATCTCAAGACCACAGCGAAACCCAAGCTTCTTGTAATCAACCATCGTGCTCCTCATACAGGGATCGTGATGAAATCTCCCCATGCAAATTGTCAATAAAAAGATCTGGGACATCCTTTTTTGGATAGTTTGAGAGCAACCAGGCAAGCTTGATGAACGCAGTCTCCGACGTCATGTCATGACCGTCACCGATGACACCCATGGACTTCATATCACGCCCCGTGCTGTAGACATTCATATTGACCCTGCCATAGACAGTCTGGGTTGCCGCAGCTACCAGAGTCCCACCCTTGATGAGAGCCTTGATGGATTCCGCAATCTTATGATGCTCCTTGGTCTGCATATCGATCGCATTGATCGGCGCGTGCCCTCCAAGACCAAAACCCTCGATAATGACCCCATCATACCCCTTGTATGCGCTGAACTGACTTGCATTCATATTAGGGTGAGTTTTTATGATCGCGATACGCAGGTCTTCTTTGAATGGTTTATACACAATATCTGCCTTGGTATCATTTAATGCTCCTTGCTTCCAGTCGTTGCGAAGCCAGGTGATTGTTCTATCCTCAAAAGACACATGCGCCCACGGAAGGGCGTTGATTGGCTCAAAGGCGTCACGACGCGTAGCGTGCATCTTGCGTGTTTTTGTTCCTGGAAGGATGACACATGCAAGATCATCACTTGCTGCATGCATACAGATCGCCACATCACTAAAATTCGTCTGCGTAATAAATCGCGCAGCGCAAATCACATTCATCGCAGCATCACTTGAGCCACGATCACTGGAACGCTGGGATCCCACAAGGATGACTGGGATCGGCAGTGATTCAAACATAAATGAGAGCGCGGCGGCACTGTAATGGAGCGTGTCAGTCCCGTGCGTGATGATCACCCCCTTGCATCCTTGCTGTACCTGCTCCTTGATCGCCTGCGCCATCAGATTGTAATGCGCAAAGCGCATATCTTCAGACCACATATTCGAGATGAGCCTGGATCTAATGTTTGCCACGTCACGAAGCTCAGGAAACATCTCCAAAAGCTCAGCAGGCGTGAAGCGAGCAGTTACCCCGCCTGTGCGATAATCGACTTTTGAAGCAATCGTTCCGCCTGTGTGCAGAATCGCGATGGTTGGCAAGCCTGATCTGGGCACTTCTTCCACTGGCTTTTCCGCTAGCGGTTTGTATGACTCGAGGACTTCCACGTTCTTGACGTGATCCTTGCGGATTGCCTTATTATAACCAGAATCAAGCTTGATTACCACAAGATACTCCTTTTGCGAAGGCATCAGGACACCTTCTGAAACATCATCCGCTGTTGTGACCTTCACAAAGTCCCCGGTCTTTTCCATGCATACGGAACCTGGACTGACGGTAATAAAGGTTTCTACCTATCCCTGCGCAGTGCCTGCATCAAACTCACTTCGCCAAGAGGCGTCCTGCGCTTGACACGGAAATCTTCCCAGAACTTTGGATTCAGACGAGTTCCAAAGAGCGCGGCGATGCACATACTGATTAGCGCGCCAAGTCCTGCAAGCCCCATATCCTTGATCGCATCCCACTCATCGCCTTGAGTCCCGAGAAAAGCGGAACCCTGGCTTGGCGCAAGAGTTACTGCAACTACCCATATATGAACCTTCTGCTTAGTAACTCCGTGCGAAGAGAATCATTGCCTTGGGCTTTGCCCTGCACACGGCGCAGGATGCTGGCAGGGACTTTGGTTGATCAAATGGAACACAGAGACTCTTTGCGGCATCGACTGCACTGGTCACTTTCTTTTCGCAGGACACGTCGCCGCACCACGGCGCTTTTGCCACCTTCTTTTGCGCGATCACTTTTTTCAGCTCATCAAAGGACTTCACTTCGACGATTGATTCTTCCAGGCGTTTTTTTGCCTTATCTAGTAGGGAGTCTTGAATCGCTTGGAGAAGTTCAGGAATGGCTATGGAGAGTGAAGTTTTGGGCACAAAGGACTTCTCACCGGTGTCACGACGCACCAACACGACCTGATCCTTCTCCACATCTTTTGGACCACATTCGAGTCGTAGAGGCACGCCCCGCAGCTCCCAATGATTAAACTTGTAGCCAGCGCTAAACCCCTCTCGATCATCGAGCACGGACTCCACGCAGATCTTTGAGAGAGAATGCTTGATTGATTCGGCGTACTTACGCACGCGCTCCTTGGAATCATCAAAGATGATCGGAACGATAGCCACATGGATGGGCGCAACCCGTGGAGGAATCACCAGACCCTTATCATCACCATGCATGAGGATCATTGCGCCAAGACTGCGCGTGGTAATCCCCCAGGAATTATGATGCACCGGCTTTCTTGTTCCATCCTCTGCAAGGAACCTGATGTCAAAAGCATCTGCAAAGTGGTGGCCGAGATAGTGTGAGGTCGCACCCTGGAGCGCCTTACCCACAGGAAGAAATGTCTCAACGCTGGTCGTGTACTCTGCTCCAGCAAACTTCTCCGCATCTGTTTTCTTGCCTGCAATCACGGGCACGGCAAGGAGATCTTCAAAGACATGCTTATAGACCATCAGCATGTCAAAGACCTCATCTTCTGCGCTCTTTTTGTCTGCAAAGATCGTGTGTCCCTCCTGCCAATGAAATTCTCTCCCTCTTAGGAAGGGCGTGGGATGCTTAAACTCCCAACGCACGACGCTGCACCACTGATTAACTTTGATAGGAAGATCACGGTAGGATCGAACCCACTTACTGAACGCATCGCAGATGATGGTTTCACTTGTAGGCCGAATGGCGAGGCGCTCGGGCAACTCGTGATGCCCCCCATGCGTTACCCACGCAACCTCGGGCGTGAATCCTGCAATGTGAGACTGCTCTTTTGTGAGCAGGGATTCTGGAATGAGAAGTGGAAACTGCATATTCTTGACACCACGCGGCTTGATTTCTTTGTTAAAGAATTCCTGAATCCTCTCCCACATCGCCCATGCGTTAGGCTTGAGAATGTAACACCCGGACACCTGCGTGTACTCGATAAGATCCCCCTTTGTAATAGCTTGCGTGTACCATTCTGACGCATCGTCAGACTTCTTGACCGTGATCCCCACTTCAAGTTTATCGTCTGCCTTTGCCTGCTTGTGCGGAGCGCCTTTTGGAACTGTTTGCTTAGAATTCTTGACTGCGTCCTTTGTCATCACCAACGCAGGGATACCGACGATTAATAAACCTTATGCGGGACAATGTTTAAAAGGATGCCGCTAATTCGAAATCATATTGGGCCTATAGTCTAGTGGATAGGACACGGGGCTTCGGACAAAAAATCTTTAATCTTCCCCTCGGGAAGTTAAAGATTTTTTTGAGATAAACTGGAAGACACCCCGGAACCAGGGTTCGAATCCCTGTAGGCTCGGAGCGAAGCGACTAGGACTATGAAGTTGTGTAGGCTGCATTTACCCGATCGCATTTTGAGGTTCCCAGCACCTGCGGAATTTCGACTTTCCCAATCTTAAACTCATTGACGATCTTCTCCGACGCGACATTCTTTCTCCATCGTGAGTACAGCGAGTTTGCGGCATTGCGGGCTGCTTTGTATCCGAGCCATCCAACTACTGCGCCAGCAGCCATTCCCAAGACAATCTTTGGAGTCGCTGCGCCCATTTGATACATTGCATTCATCATCTCAGGTCCAGAAACCTCAACAGTCTTTTGACCAAGCCAGTACTGGAGGTGATCTCCCACACCTGATAGTTTTCCATCAAGGATGGTTCCTGCAAATGCTTTTGCAGCTTGATACTCGGCACCCAATGCAGTACCTACCACAACAGTTGCGAGGTTTGCTGTCTTATCAGCCACATCCTTACCGGCTCTGTACATTCGTCCTATGAATCCCGGCTTTGTGCCTTCTAAGGTCCAGTAGCGAGATGCATCAGAAATTTTGTCGTGCAATTTGATTTGTGTAGCTGGATCAAGTCGCTGTTCAAGTCCACCAAGAGCATCAGAAATTTCCTTATTCGTGACACACCCATTATCAATGGCGCATCTCACAAGATCTTTTGCATTTTTCATCCTTAACCACCCGTAGCATTGGCTCAGGGCCTATGTCCACACTCGTTAGAGTCAGTTCTAGTATATAAATCTTTCTTCTTTTAACTACTATCAAGTGGTTACTTTTCTTAGGACCTATTAAGAAATAACACTACTAAAAATAGAACGTCCAACCCGTAATCCCTTAGAATCTCACTACCTCACTGCTTTGCTCTGCGCATCAACCGCGTCACATACCCAGCAACGACATTACGCAATTTCTTAGAAGGAAAGTCGCAAGCGATACTGATCGCCTTCTTGTTGCCATCAAACTCCGTGCCTAGACCTTCTCCTTTCTGCGCAACAATCTTACGCGCAAGGCGCTTTTGCAATGTGGTCTTGATACGTCCCATACACACACGGATTTGGAAACTGTTTTTAAACATATCGGGGAAAAGGGGGGTTTCACCCCCTTTTAAAAGTCCTCGATGGTATTCTGCAGCCTGATGCGAATGTCACTATCACTTATACGGACACGCTCCACCAGCAATGAATGCATTGCTTTACGGTCATCGCCCTTTGCCGCCTCGATAAAACCCCTCCATGAATCAACGTCCGTGTCGATGCGCGTGATCGTATTGCCAAAGAGCCGCTCCTCAAGACCAATAAATGAGCCTCTGCGGAGACGGATTGTATAATACTCTTTACCCTTTGTCGTGGTGATGGCAAGCAAAACATTCGTCTGCGGCCCAGTTGTGTTTACACCAAACGCGTCATGCAGGATCTCATTGGCAAATGCATCCTCAAAATCCGTCTTGTTGAGTTTGAGACTGCGGAAATCAAAAGACTTTGCTTGTGTAAAAGTGACATTTTTTGGGGTTGTGATATTTACTTCGGTAATGTTAGACACCTCAATCTTAAGCTCCATATGAGGCTTTGCGACCTCCCGCTTCTCGGAGATGGAAACAGCCGCGTACACAATCAGAACAAACACGCCGGCGATGATTAAATAGTCAACGACCTCAAGCTCCATCCTCCCTTCGACGAAAGGAACCATAAAAACCTAATGAAAAAAGGGACAAGCCCTTTTTAAACCCCCTCGCAAGGCAGGTTATTCAAAGTCCCCCCATCTTTAGAATAGCATCAACAACCTCCTGAGGGCTCATTGTTGTAGTATCAATCACCACATCAAAATTCTTCTCATCGCACGGATCAATCCCATAATGCTTCATGTATCTCACTTTATCCGAGGCAACTCGCGCCTTTGATTGCTTGACGCGCTCTTGAATCGACTTTGCCTGATGCTCATCAGATCGCGCCTTGCCTGCCATGATCCGTCTTGCACCTTCTTCCCAGGAGACTTTGAGCAATACCTTAACGGAGCTGGGAATAAAATGGAATGAGGTTCTTCCGTCCATCACCAGATTGTCTTTTTCCCAACCTAACTTCTGCTGCCACTGATCAACCTCCACATCAGTCCAAGCCTCCTTCTCCCCCACTTTATTAAGCTCATCAATAGTCATGCCGTGCTTTCTTGCGATCTCGCCGCGCATATCGCCGATGGAATAATACTTGTAGTTGAGTTTCTTAGCAAGCAGTTGACCGACAAGGGACTTACCAGAACCAGGATATCCTGCGATAGTGATAATCATCTAACGAATTCAACTAGCTGTTATCTTAAAGATATCGAATACTACAACTCAACTTCCTATAAACTCCCCTTGGTCGGTTTTCCCTGACAAAAGTTTATAAAACACGTCCGATGCCCTCGAGGAATGGTGCTCAAGACCGGCGACTTCATCGAATTGGACTACACTGGACGCCTCAAGGAGAATAACGCTGTCTTTGACACGACCAATGTCGAACTTGCCAAAACATCAGGAATCTTCTCACCAAAAACACACTACGGCTCTATCATAATCTGCCTTGGTGAGGGCATGCTTCTGCGTGGCCTTGACACGAACCTTGTTGGGAAGGGAATTGGAAAGCACACTGTACCCCTGGGACCTACGGAGGCATTTGGCAACAAGGACGTCAAACACATCCAGATGATCCCCGCATCAAAATTCAAAGAGCAAAACATTCAACCATATCCTGGACTCCAACTCAACATCGATGGCATGATCGGCACCATCAAGACCGCCGGCGGCGGACGCATCCTTGTCGATTTCAACCACCCACTCGCAGGCAAAGATGTAGTATACGAAGTCGATGTCAAACGCGTCGTAACAGACAAAGCAGAACAAATCAAGACACTCCTCCACTCCGGATTCTCAATCCACGTAGAGAATCTTGAGATCAACGCAGACTCTGCGACCATCACACTCAAACAAGACATGCCTTCGGAGATCGCAGAGACGATCAACAAAAAAATCATCGCATTGTGCGACGTCAAGGCGGTTGCTTGGAAAAAAGAAGGGGCCTAATAGCGAATCTCATTAATTATTGAACATTTGTGAGA
>JACQSU010000042.1 GCA_016211165.1 Candidatus Woesearchaeota archaeon
GTCCACAGAGTGGTCTATGGGAACCCATCCCGAGAAGAGATCGAGACTACAGACGTTGAGAATTTCAACGGAATTCTTCGCGGACGTCTCAGCAGACTTGTTCGAAAGACCAAAGGCATTAGCAAGAAAAAATCCCGACTGGAGAACGCATTGCATCTCTTCCAGTTTTACTGGAATTTCATGCATCCACTCCACAGAAACCTGACACCAGCGATCATGGAAAGGCAGGCAACCAAAATATGGACGTGGGGAAACCTCCTCCATGCAAAATTAAGGTACTTAAATTAGGACACTACCAAAAAACGTTTAACACGCAAGCCGCAGGCGAGCGTGATTAAACGTTTTTTCTGCGGGATGGCATATAAACGAGCGGGGACACCCACGCCATATGGAAACGGTGGAACAGATCCGCCTCTGGGGGGAATTTCTATCAGAGCACTACTACGCAGAACTCCTTGAACAAGCACGCAAGCACAACTACTGGATCCAGGTCGACTTCGGAGAGATCTCCAGATTTAGCATCGAACTTGCCGATGAGATCATCAAAGAACCGGAAGAGCAAATCAAGGCGGCAGAAGTCGCCATCGGACAAATGGACCTACCCGGCGAGCGCAAACCCATCACAGTACGCTTTTTCAATATCCCGGAAAGCCAAAGAATCCGCCTTCGAGAAATTCGCTCATCAGACCTTGAGAAACTCCTATGGACACGCGCAGTCGTCCGCAACAAAGGAGAAGTGCGGCCCCGCGTCGTCGCAGCCAAATTCGAGTGCCCGGCGTGCGGCAATGTCATAAATATTCTCCAACTCGACAAGAAACTCAAAGAACCAACCAAATGCAGCTGCGGACGCAAAGGACGATTCAAAAAAATCCACGAAGAACTCATCGACGCCCAAGGATTCGTCGTCGAAGAGGCATCGGAAGACCTTGATGGCGGTGCACAACCAAAACGAATGAATGTCCTTGTCAAGAACGATCTCACCTCACCACATTCGGAACAGAGAACAAACCCTGGCTCCAAAATCATCCTCACAGGCATCGTCAAACTCGTACCAATCCTTTTACGCACCGGCGGACAAAGCACGAACTACGACATCATCATCGAAGGCAATAATGTCCAGACCACTCAAGAAGACTTTACACAACTTGAAATCAACGAAGAAGAGAAACAACAAATCCTGGCATTGTCCGAAGACCCAAAGCTCGTCAAGAAAATGGTCGACTCACTCGCCCCAACGATCTACGGCCACGACAAGATCAAGGAAGGACTGCTACTACAACTGTTCGGAGGCGTCCGAAAACAGCGGCCGGATGGCGTCGTCACCCGAGGAGACACACACATCCTCCTCATCGGAGATCCCGGAGCTGCCAAATCACAGATGCTCAAACGACTTTCCGTGGTCGCTCCAAAGTCGCGTTATACAACCGGGAGGGGAGCGACCGGGGCAGGACTCGCGGCCAGTGTGGTCAAAGACGAATTCCTCCAAGGATGGAGCCTTGAAGCAGGAGCACTCGTCCTCGCGCACAAGGGACTTTGTTTGATCGACGAACTTGACAAGATGAGCAAGGAAGACAGCAGCAGTATGCACGAAGCTCTTGAACAACAAAGCGTCTCGATCTCAAAAGCCAATATCCAGGCGACACTCGTATGCGAAACGTCCGTCGTCGCGGCAGCAAACCCCAAACTCGGACGCTTCGACCCGTATTTGACGGTCGCCGAACAGATCAATCTGCCAGTCACACTCATCAATCGTTTCGATCTGATCTATGTCATCCGAGACATCCCTGACGCGACAACAGATGAGCGACTTGCATCATTTGTACTCTCACTACACCAGAACACCAATGCCGCAGAAGCAGTCATCGACACACAAATGATGCGAAAATACATCGCGTATGCAAAACAAAACATCTTCCCGAAAATCACTGATGAAGCGATCGATGAGCTACGCGACTATTACATCAAGATGCGCGCAAGCGGCAAAGGCGAAGGACATACCAAAACCATCCCCATCTCCGCACGACAACTAGAAGGCCTCGTACGATTGACTGAAGCCTCGGCGCGCCTGCGGCTTTCTCTTATCGCCGACAAACGCGACGCCAAACGCGCGATCGACCTTGTCGACTATTGTCTTCGACAAGTGGCATTTGATGAACAGACCGGCGCCCTCGACATCGATCGATTGACCACAGGAGTATCTGCAACCCAACGAAACAAGATCAGCATCATCAGAGAAACACTCAACGAACTCACTGCCAAACTTGGCAAGACCTTTGAATTAAAAGACCTCATTGAGATTGTAACATCCAAGGGTGTCACTGAACAAGAAGCAGAGGAAGTGCTTGAGAAGATGCGCAAAGAAGGAGAGATCTTTGAACCCCGACGAGGAATGATACAGAAAATGTAGAAAAGGGGGCAAGCCCCCTTTTAAACCCCTAAAAAGGGGGTTTTACCCCCTTTTGAACCCCCTAAAAATATAGCCCACGTTTAACACACGATCCGCAGGCGAGTGTGATTAAACGTTTTTTAATCGCTGATAACTCACGCAACTATTCTTGAGCCACACATCCCGGATCTCATCACACAAATGGAACTCATCCTTTTGCACCACAAAATCCATCAAACACGAGTCACGATCCTTCTTGGCCGCCACTTGGAGACAGACACCAGACTGACTGCTTGCCTTCGCAACACTTTCTAGGCACTCATCCTGATCAGACTCCCTTGGAAGGGAGCGGCACAGCGCAACACCATCCTGCGATGAGCGCCGCGCGACTGTGATGGCCTGCTCTTTAATGAGCAGAGGGCCCTCCTGCTGCCCAAAACGCACTGGCCGACAATCGATCTCACACGCGCCACCCTGCTCACCAGACTCGCAGACGCCATTGCCACAACAAGGTGATATCGAATGATGCGCACAATCTCCCTCCTGACACACATCAATCGTGCACGGATTAAAATCATCACAACTTCGCGGACACACAGTAGCACCGGGAGCAAGCGGCGCCTCACCCTTAACGGTTAATGTAAACGAAGCCTTTGAAGACTGGGCACCAGCTTTTGCCTGCGCAAGCAGCACGTACTGACCAGGTGGAGCATCCTTAGCCAATCGCAGGGCAGCGACGCCGGACTCACGCGTCACCACACGCAGCACCTCTTCTGAAGACACAACCTGCACCCCATTTCCAGAGATCGTGTACGAGATACGCACTTCTGCAAACCCTGGACCAGTCCGTGACACTTCACGGACCAAGGAAACTTGCTCGCCAGGCACAACATCACGCGAGAGCGGCGAGAGTCTTATGGAGAGGGAAGGCACCTGGGAAGGCGAAGAGGCCACATAGGCATAGAGCAGCGCAACAAGCAGAATGGCGATTCCCAGGCCGCCTATGATGTATACCAGCGCAGGCAACTTCCGCGATGCGCCAAGCTCAACAAGCGCCTCGTCGATCTCCCTATCGGAGATTCCGCCGCTATGCAGCGCCTGACGAATCTGGGGCAGGGCATACCCCTGCTCGCGATACGACTTGACATACTGCACAATCTCCGGCCGAGCCATACGAGTTATCCGCCAGACAGGTATTTAAATGTCAGTAAAAAATCGCAGGCGTCACATAGACCTCCAATAACGCGGCCACAAAGAGAATCGCCATCGCCAAGAGCACCAAATCAGACGCATCAAGAACAATGCGCTCAAAATTCTGCGAACTGTAATCCTTGCGAATGATCGCTGCAGAAATAATGCCTCCTGCAAGGCCACCAATCACATACGCCAATATCTCCGGAATCCCGTGGACTGCATACCTCAACACGCTCAAGGAAATCACATACAGATAGGACGAAAGCTTGGCAAGGCCCACAACATCAACATATTGAGCAAGATTCGTCCGGAAAAAGTTGCCCAAGGCAACGCCGATCACGGAGGCGTTCCACATCAAGATAAAAATCGCCCCAGTGCCGTATATGAACGAGAACACAATGCAAAACACCATCACCTTCACGTTGTTAAGAAAAATCTTGGTGAGGATATCAGCCTGGGCCGCAGACCCTGTCACCTTCTGGTTAAGCGAGATAATGGTCTGGGTCTGGGCACTGTACAGACTTGAAGCCACATCACTTGGAAGGACCATATACCAGAAAGCATAGGCAATACTAGCACCAATAAACAGACACATCAAGAACACAAACGCCTTGCCGTGCTCACGAATCAAATCACGCTCACCAAGCACTGTCAAATGCTTCTCCTCTTCATATTTCACAGTGTTAAAAAAGAGGGGAATGACTGCAATCGACGTAAGGAAAATCATCACCAGACTCGCATACTCCTCAAAGACCCACAGGGCGAGAAAGAGAGCGATCGACGCATACAGAAACCCGAGAACAAGCAGTTCCCAAGGACGCGACTCCGAACGCAGAGGGGAAGTGAGCGACTCAAGCACCATCCAAAAATGGGAGTACACCTCCTTTTTAAAACCCCTGTCAAGCTTTATAAACGGACAGGGGATTTCTCACCTGTGGAATACGCAGAACTTCTTAGCCGCGCACGGAGTCGACTACCCGAGAGCGTCTTTGAAAAAGAACGATTTGAGATCCCCAAAACGCTTGGACACATCGAAGGAAACAAGACTGTCATCTCAAACTTTGTCTCGATCGCAGACACACTTCGACGACCAGTCGACCACATACTCAAATACATACTCAAAGAACTCGCAACGCCAGGCGTCCTGCGAGGGTCGCTTCTGGTGCTTGGCACAAAGATACCCAGCACGCGCATCAATGATAAATTGCGGCAATATGCTGATGAGTTTGTACTATGCGCCGAATGCGGAAAGCCGGATACAAATATCATACACGAAGGTGACTTCGCATTTCTACGCTGCCAAGCATGCGGAGCAAAAAAACAGGTTAAGGCGAAACTCTAAAAAAAGGGGGCAAGCCCCCTTTTGAACCCCCTTCTGCATATGGGGCAAGCCCCCTTTTGAACCCCCTAAAAAAAATCGTTTATGTTCCGACCGAAGGGAGAAACCATAAACGATTTTCCCACGATTTATTCTGCGCACAAGTCTTCGACGCCGCCTTCGTCGTCAGAAACCTCGACCATGGCCAAAGGAGGAGCCTCATCTTCAGATTCGCCATTCGTCGCGGCACCTAGGAAGGATGCAAGAGCAGCCTGCTTTTCTTTTTCCCTACCAAAGACACCCTCAATCTTTCGCTGGAGAACATCAATTGTCTGACGCAAATATGGGGATACCGCATACTTGCGCGCAAGACCGATCGTTGGCTCAAGATACTTGACCACACTCCCTTCAGAGATCGTGAAGAGAATCTTGCCCTTGCACCCGGTGCATCGACCGATGAGCGGCGGCCGACGGAACTTCTCATTACACGCAACACAACGAAACTGCTGCATCGAAAACTTACGCAGATTACCACGCGTATCCTTAAGAAAGTGCTTCTCAATAATCAATCGCGCAACATCTTCGGTATCCACAGCACGCACCTTGCGCGCAATATCCATCTGACCCTCCATCTTCTCACGCATCGAAGGAAGGGTCTTGTACGCCGAGGTCGGCGGCGAACAATTGATATTTGACGTCGGATGCGTATAACCAAAACCCTCATACTGCGACTCGTGCCCAAGACGCGCCTTGAGTTGCTCGATCTTCAGATCCGAAGGATTCTTGTACTCCATACACGCCTCATAGAACTCCAACGGATACCTCCATACCGTGTCCATATCAAAAACCATATCATCGACCTCGGCAGGCACGAGGCGGCTTGTGAGCACGAGCGGAGCATCCTGCGTGGAGCCTCGATGCGCAGGCAGATAATGCCGTGAGAAGTTGAGCAGAGCATCAAGCACCAGTGTCACACAGGATTCATCACCATCACAATCCCTCCGCTGCGCCGCATGCACAATCGGATGCGCAAAGAACCCCTGCGTTGTTGAGAAACCAATGATGCGCGCCGTAATTCCTGCAGCTGTGTGCGGAGCAAGACAAAGCACCAAGTGACCAACGAGATCGATGGGAGACTCAACCTTATAGTACGGTGGAAGACCATACAAACTTATCAACATATCATCAATGAAATTCGCCACACGCTTAAGACACTTATCGGCACCCTCAAATGGCGGCTGGAGCATTGGCAAAATAATATCCTGGGGCTTGAGCTCAAGCACTTGCTCCGAATCCGCCAGAGGAAGACCTCGGATGTCTTTCTCATAGCCAAGCTCCTGCAGTTTCTCAATAGGCGTATAGACCTCACAGGGCTTGAAATGCGTGATGGGCAATTGCGTCATATCATACCGCGTCGTGCCGTCCTTATTCACATGCACACCGTGCTTGGCACGCAAGATGCCTTTTTCGATGCGTTCAGTCACGTGAAATTTGTTTGACGTGCCCCGGATCCCCTTGATCAGATCCGGATACACGGACATCTTGAGCTTGCGCAAGGCGCGAAGGAAATACTGCTGGATCGGAACCTCACGACGATTGTAGGTCAGGGCAGGGCCGTGCACATCGCATTTGTCACTAGGAACAATCCTCTGACACCCACGGCACCAGTACCTCTGCTGCGCAGGCTTCTCGCAGGACTCACAGGTCCTAAAAATTGTCTCCATTTGACAGTTTGCGCAGTGGAACAACGGAAAGTCCGCAGTGACCTTCTGAACCTGTAATGCTGATTGGAAACTACGCAAGCGACCCCCCTCATCACCCACGGGAAAGAGCACCTGCGGAGAACCTGTAAGCTCACGCTCCTTTGCCTTCTCTGGACGACCCATCCTTGCACCAATAAAGATTCCGGAACGATCACGATGCTTGATTGGAGAGATCTTCTGGACGAGCTCAAGACCATCTGCACAGTCAGCTCCGAGTGATTGGCACTGCTCAATACTTTTGTTGGAAATGTCAAAGGTAATATACAAGGCCTGCGCTTGCTCTTTGTGAAATGTGACAAATCCCTCCTTAACACTATGTGGAATACCAAGGAGATCAGCAACACGCTTTGGCTTCTCTTGGAGGGGAAGAATCACGCGATCGATTTCCTCGCCATCACGAACCCACTTACCATATTTGAGCCACGCGACAAGCTCGACGATCTCCCCTGGGGAGACCGTTTTGTAGTGGTAAGAGTAATAAGGAAAGAGCGGCACGCCAAGGGACAACGACAATGCAACAGCTTCCTTGACAACAAAAATCGTGGAGAATGGATCCTTAAGAAACGCATCAAGCTTGTGCGCGTCGATACCACACAGATCATGCACCTTTGCCGTATCCAAGGAACCACAGAGGGTCACAATCGCCTTCTCAAGCTCAAGCGCATACCACTCAACACAGTAACCTGGCGGAACCAGCAGATGATTGCGATTAAAAAAGTCACCATAATTGATAAGAATATCCCCAAGGAAAATGATCTCCACAACATCATTACAGACCTGCTTTGCATGCGCAAGCGTATGGAGTTGAAGCACATCACCATTCGAGAGCCGGACCACAGGACCCTCAAGGCTATCAGATGATGTGAGGCTCGTCGCTTTGCCTGGCCGCTCCATCTTGAGCTGGGAACCCACAGCCAAGTATTGATTCAACACATGCATCGTCGCAGGATGGATCGGATATGACGAGAAACCTGACGTGCGCGAGCGACCATACCGAAGTCGGAAACCGCCTACGCGCAATGGATGCGTGAAGACTGGACGACCAGCAACCAAATCCTTAATAAAAGTATAATCCGGCATCACTTTTGACTTTTCACCACCAGAATCCTTTTTGGCGTGCGCCTTGATCTTTTTTTGCAACTCGACGAATTCGCCAAGAAATGCCCAATGATCCAAACCGAAATCCTTGCCCCACTTGCTGATCTGCTTCCAGACCTTTGGAGCCTTTTGCGCAATACCCTCACCCAATACCAAACACACACCATTACGGATCTGATTGGTCTGAACCCTTGGCAAATCCTTATAATTGGACACCTCCATCTTCTCGGAAGGATCCCCATCAATCTGCACCGGCAAACGCCGTGCCAAAAACTCAATCTCCTCTTCGCTAGGCAGATATTGGAGATTCGTCACGCGCTCATGATAATCATAGAGCTCCGAGACAAAACGCTTGATCTCAGACTCGTTCGGATCATAGGCATCATAACCCATCTTCACACGCACATAGTCAACAATAACAACACACACTGCCTCCATCGTTCCACCGGCGGACCGCATCGGACCACCAAAACACGGCGCGAGATACTCTGTGCCTTTGACGGTCTTGCGAACCTTAAGCCCCAAGAACCCTTCCAGAGGAGATGACACAGTCCCCATAGTCAAATACGCAAGACCAACCCGGATGCCCACCTCCATCGCCTCGATTCGGTCCTTAAACCTGCAGAGCTTCTCCTGGGCGATCTCATAAGCGATCGCGAGGGCGACACGCCAATCCAATGAACCATAATCCCCCTCAAGCTCCTTAATACGATTGGAAAGACCGGAACCGATAATCTGGGGCGCAGCAACCGAAATAAGACCTTCAACACGCTCCGCCATATCAGAAGCAAGTTGAATCGGCGGCTTGTCCTCGGGATCAAACCCCCTTGCCCGCGCCTTTGCTGATATCTCATAGGCTTCAGCAAGCTTTGCATCGATCTGTGCAAAATAAGTCTCCATCTCCTTACCACAGACCTTCTTATCCATACAAACACCTCAAAGGATTTGTCGTCACCATTCTAGAACCTCAAGATCTTGATGGCACGCGACTGCAGATCCATTGCAAACGCACGCGCAGGCTGGATATTCTGGTGCCCAGTCTTAATCTGGAACGGAGTCATATCCTGCCAGCACGAACCATTGACCATCGTCACGTTCCTATACATCGAAACAGATGCCCGATGCACATGCCCAGTGAGAAAAAAATCAGGCACCTTCTCGATCACTAAAGGGTCCTTTTTCGTATCTGGCAAATACTGCGTACTCGTATGCGCCGGCGCGAGGTGCCGACGCTGTAAGAGGAACTTCATAATCAAATCAGCACGATCATATCCCCCATTGTAACGAATGCTCTCCACATTCGCGGCATAATAATCAAACGAATACCCATGATACATCAACATATCAAACCCGGGAAATACATCCGTGGCATCGATGTTGATAACACTAGGGTTACTCACAAGGTAAATATTGGGCAACTCCCACATCGCCTTTGAAAAGTCTTTATATAATGCGGGCTGGGGCTCTGTAATCCGCAATGCGTCATGATTCCCAGGACACACGATCATCGGAATGTGACTTGGAATTGCGGAAAAGAGATCAGCACAACACTCATATTGCTTGAAAATGTCCTTGATTGTCAACCCTTCTTCCTGCGCCATATGGATCCCCACCCCATCCACAAGATCCCCAGCGACAAAGATATACTTGATCTTACGTGCTATCTCCTTTTGCTCATCGGTGCCTATACCCCCTTTTGTCCACTGGAGCATCTTGCGCAGATTCTCCTCAAGAAACTCCTTTGAACCCACATGAATATCAGAGATGAAAACAGCGTAGCCTTCTTCGCTTGCTTTCTTGAGCTCCTTGTTTCTTGGGATCTCAGGGAAATAGACATTATTTGCCATCACCCATTTCCCGCCAGACCCTGTTGTTTCACTAAACGCGCCTGTCACACCAATTACTTCATCATGCACGATATCCCTGCACAACATGAACAACTCCGAACGCTTGTTTGATACCAGGACATTGACCTCGCCGGACGGATCCTCGAGACGGATGATGAGATTATTATTCTTCGTCACGGACTTCTCAACCACAATGCCGATGATCGCCACTTGATCACGATCCTTTTTTTGAACCACACGTCCGATGGATAGGACGCCTGCTAACTCTTGACGCTGACGCAGGACCTTCTCAAGAGCATAGAATCGATTCGAGAAAAAGGTCACAAAATCCTGCACACCCCTTTTCCTTGGGTCCTCTTGATATGACCAAATCACCTTTACCTGATCGTGACGCATCCTTTGCTGCGGATTCGCCTGAAGACGACTAAACTGGGCATCATTTCTTGCGAAAATCTCACCCAGCTCTTGCTTGAATCCGTCAATGGGATTTCCGGTTGTTACAGCAGCACACAGAGAGTCAAGATCCTTATGGGACAGGGCTTCGAAGGCATCAAAGGGCACCAAGATATCATGCTCTAAACAGAACCGAATCACTTGCTTTTTCCGCTCAAGCAGATCGTCGCTTATAATTCCACCTCCAGACTCGCCTTGTCGATGAGAACTTTGAATATATTCTCAATAAGACTCTGCGGTAAGGACACATGAATCTCACGCGTGCGACCATATCGACCTTTTGAGATGATCTTCGCCGCGATGATGCCCATCATATCCATCTCCTGAATGATGTCAGAAATCCGACGCTGCGTGAGCGGGCGCAAGTGGATCTGCGAGCATAGCGTCCTGTACTGTTCGTACACTTCTCCAGTGAAAAGCACCTCCTCCCGCCGCATGTACATCTTAAAAATAACAAACAATGCGACCTGGAACTGTCTTGGCTGCGCCGCGACGATGTCCACCATACGATCACGCTCGATCTTCTCCTCTGCAATATCAAGATGACTTAATGATAATGAGGACGCGTTCTCACGCTCTGCGACTTCTCCTGCGACACGCAGCAATTCCAGCGCTCGGCGTGCGTCACCATGCTCTCTTGCAGCATACGCCGCGCACTTCTCCAAGACACCATCAGAGATGACATTCCCATTAAACGCCTCCTTCGCACGCTCCGAGAGAATGCGTTGGAGTTGGATGGCATTGTAGGGTGGAAAGATCATCTCCTCTTCGGATAACGAGGACTTCACACGAGGGTCCAGAGTCTCTGTGAAGACGACATCATTTGAGATACCCACGAGCGTGACCTGCGCCTTCTCCAATTCGCTATTGAGGCGGGTGAGATTATATAGAATCTCATCACCAGTCTTTTGCACGAGCTGATCGATCTCATCAAGAACCAAAATCACTACCTGCGATTGTTCATCGACTACTGCGTGGAACATCTTGTAAATCTCTTCTGTCGGAAGACCTGTCGAAGGGATCTCCTTGGCCTCTTTGTCCTTGCCCGCAGCTTTGAGAAGCTCACGCGTGATCTCTGCCACCAATCGATACTCCGTGTCAGCGATCTTTTTGAGCTTGCAATTGACATACACAGTCTTAACACTGCAATTGCGCTGCGAGGCGATCTGCCTCATCGAATTGAGGACGCATTTGACCGAGACTGTCTTGCCAGTACCAGTCTTGCCATAAATAAACAAATTGGAGGGCTTGTCTCCTCGCAGAGAGGGAGCCAAGGTCTTTGCAATCTGGCTGATCTCTTCTTCTCTATGCACGAGCACCTGTGGTGTGTAGTTTGATTGCAGCACGCGCTTGTTCTTAAATAAGGACACGCTGTCCAAAAATTGCTCGAACAATGATTCTATCTTTGCCATCTTCCACCCCTTTGAGAATAGTTCCACACGAAGGCAAGGATATTAATGCGTTTCGTTTTGAGAGGGAGATATGGGGGTTGTGCACCTTACCCGACGATGCGTCGACGGAGGTTTCCTTGATTTTGGAGATTGGATTGGTTTTGACACTGCTGTTTGCGCAATGGGTGATGGGCGGCACCCGACCCCATTGTTTCGTGTGGAGATGCTTTGGGTGTTCTTTGCCTCATGCTTTTTCTGTGAACGTATGGAAACTTGTAGGAA
>JACQSU010000044.1 GCA_016211165.1 Candidatus Woesearchaeota archaeon
CAACAAATCCTTGACCTTCTCTCACTTGCCAAGATCAACCCTGATGGCTACAATATCATCCTGCAAGGCGACATCATCCACCTCGTTGAGATGAGCCCCATTGAGCGAAGAGGCATCATTGAAGAGATCGCCGGCATCGGGATGTATGAAGAAAAAAAGCAGAAGGCCCTTTTGGAACTTGAGAAAGTCGAAGCGAAACTAAACGAAGCAGAGATCGTGCTTAAAGAACGAGCAGCATACCTCAAAGAACTCAAAAAAGACCGCGACCAAGCACTCAAATACAAAGAACTCAACGATCGCCTTGCACAGAACAAAGCATCATTTCTCAAACGCAAGATCGACGTCAGGGCAAAAGTGCGGGATGACTTTGACGCCAAGATCGCAAAGGAACAAGAGAAACTCCACAAGATTCACACAAAGATCGGAGCACTGCGAGATGACGTTAGCAAGAAAAAAGACGAGATCGCAAAACTCAACCAAGAAATGGAACTCAAAGGAGGCACGGAACAAATAGCACTCCAAAAACACGTAGAGCAACTCCGTATCGAGATCGCCACAGCAAAAACACGCATCAACAGCTGCCAAAACGAGATCAACCGCATCCACCAACGAAAAGACCAGATGCGAGCGACACTTGAAGACGTCCAATCCAAGATCGCCAGACTCGAAGAAGACAAAAAAGACAAGACCGAACACTTGGCCAACCTTGCAAAACAAAAAAAAGACCTTGAAACAAAACTTGCAGAACTCCGTAAGAAACACCATCTCGACGACCAAGCTGCAGGCATCGAAGACCACATCACCAAACTCGAGCGCCAGATAGAGACCCGCGACAAAGAAGTGCAGGCACTGCGTGAGAAACAACAATCACTCCTCCGAGAAAAAGACAAGATCGACTACCAGATCCAAACCGTGGATGAGCGCATCAAGAAAGTCCAAGAACTTGAGAAAGCACACCAAGAAGAGATCCAAGCGCTCAAAGCGAAAAAAGAAGAATTCAAGAAAGCCACATTGGAACTCAACGCACTCCTCAACAAGGATTCAAACATCGCCGTATCCGTCGCGACCACGAGAAAGATGCTCTTCGATGCGAGGGAGGCCCTCTCAAAACTCGAAGTGCGCAATGCCGCAGTGCAAGAGAGCATCGCAGGAAGCATCGCTGTCACAAAGATCCTTAAAAACAAGAAAGACTTTGGAGGCGTCTATGGCACAGTCGCCGACCTTGGCGAAGTCAAATCCAAATACGCCCTTGCGCTCGAGACCGCGGCAGGGCCACGCATCAAAAGTCTTGTTGTCAAAGACGACAAAGTCGCATCCGAATGCATTATGTACCTTAAGGAGAACAAGCTTGGCACAGCATCATTTCTCCCGCTCAACAAGATCAAGGGACCCGAGCCTGATAAGAAAGTCCAGAAGCTCGTGAGCGCCAATGGCGTACAGGGCCTGGCCATAGACCTTATCGAATACGAATCACAATTCAAGAATGTCTTTAGCTACGTCTTTGGCAACACGCTCATCGTTGACGACATCCAAGTCGCCCGTCGCCTTGGCATCGGCGAGGCGCGGATGGCAACACTCGATGGCGACCTTGCTGAACTTAGCGGAGTGATGATAGGCGGATTCCGTCAACAAAAGAAAGGCGCTGGCTTTAAGGAAAAGGAACTCACAAGCGACCTGCGCAAAGTCGGCGAAGACGTCGTCGACTACGAAGTGAAGCTTCAGAAGTACGAGAACGAGAAAAAAGAGAACGAAGAAAGAATCAACCGCCTCCGAGAACTCAAAGCCAATCTCGAAGGCGATATCATCAAAGCAGAGAAATCCCTGCACCTCGACTCGACAGACCTTGATGCATCGCTTGCCTTCAAAACAGAACTAAAGGGGCAGTCCAAAGACCTGGACAAGGATCTAACCAAAGTGACTGAAAACATCACGGAGCAGAACCGCTCCCTTGCGAATCTTAAGATCGAGAAGCAGAAGATGCGAGACGCCATCAACCAACTCAAGAACCCCGAAGTCCTCGCCGAGCTCAACGCGTTTGACCAGAAAAGAATCGAGATCCAGACCAAACTCATACAAATAGAAGCAGACCTGCATAACATCGACATCCAAATTAAGGACATCCTCAAACGAGACGAAGAAAACACCAAACGAATACTCAAAGAACAAGACAAGGAGGAGACGCAGTTTGACAAGGAAATAGAGAGACTCATCGCCCAGACACGACACTTTGAGAAAGAACTAGCGGTGCAGGAGGAGAAACTCGGCACATTCCACCACGCGTCAAAACAGATGTACGAGAAGAGGAACGCACTCCAAGATGCAGTGAACAAGTTTGACGGGGACGTGTACAAGATCGAGGAGAATGGTCGACAATTCGAGTATGGCATCAATGCATTATCCTTGGAAAACGCCAAGGTCAAAGCAGAGATGGCCGGACTTGAAGCGGAATTCGAGCAATACCGCAATATCGAACTCGATATGGAACGATCCGAAGAAGAACTACGCAAGGAGATCGAAGCGTGCGAGAAAATGCGCGACACAATCGGCAATGTCAACCTGCGTGCGCTTGAAATCTACGACACCGTAGAGAAAGAATACAGCACGATGCTTGAGAAAAAAGAGATTCTCGCCACAGAAAAGACCTCTGTCCTTGATTTGATGACCGAGATCGAAGGCAGGAAAAAAGAGGTTTTTATGAAGAACTTTGAGACTGTGAATGGCCACTTCCAGCACATCTTCACTGACCTCTCACACAAAGGCATCGCCTCACTTGAGCTTGAGAACCCCCAAGACCCACTCTCAGAAGGAATGCTCATCAAAGTCAAATTGACAGGAAACAAATTCATGGACATCCGATCGTTATCTGGCGGAGAAAAAACAATCACTGCGTTGGCATTCTTATTCGCCGTCCAAGAACATGATCCAGCATCGTTTTATGTATTAGACGAAGTTGACGCCGCGCTTGACAAAAACAACGCAGAGAAACTCGCCAAGCTCATTAGAAAGTACACGGACAGGGCACAGTATGTCGTCATCTCGCACAACGACGCCGTGATCGCAGAAGCCGACACACTCTATGGCGTCTCGATGAACGAGCACGGTATCAGCACAGTTGTAGGACTACGAATCTAAAATCGCTTAATGTCCGCCCTCGGCGAACTTAAGCGATTTTAAGAGAATATCAGTCATCCGCTTGCCTGTCACATTCCAATTAAACTTCGCAACAGCAGTCTTGCGAGCCTCGTGACCAATGGCATTACGCAAGGACTCGTTGCGAATGAGCGCAGAGATTACATGCGCAAGACCACGAGGACTCTTGCGCTTGAAGAAAAACCCGTTCACGCCGTGCTTGACATAGTATTTCGTATTGCCAACGCGCGTAACGATTACGGGAAGACCGCAGGACATCGCCTCCATCGTAGAAAGGGATGAAGTCTCTGTGAGCGAAGGAAGCACAAAGATATCCATAGCCTGTAAGTAGGAAACGACATCGTCCGTCTGGCCGATCAGGGATGCTCGCTTGATCTCAAAGAGGCCCTCCTCTTCTCTCACTCCTGCGCCGATGATGAGCAGCTGGGCATTATAGAAACGATCCTTGATCCGATCGAATGCGCGTCTTAATGTTCTCAAGTTCTTCTCACGACTGATACGACCGTGGAAACCGATGATTACGCTATTGGTCGGAAGATTGAGATTGCGCTTGGCCTCATACTTATTCCTTGGCGGTGTGAACACATCCGTGTTCACACCAAGACGCACAATCTGCATCCGAGTCTTGATACGATTCTGCGCCATCCTTTGAGCAACATCAGCGCTTGGCACCATGAGGAGCGAGCAACGATTGTACGCGAGACGCTCATAGATACGAGTCAAGAAGTACGCTGCAACCTTACCAAAGCGGACACTCTTTGAAAAGAGATCCCAATCAATGGAATGGATGTAGGAAACCACAGGTTTCTTCATCTTGCTTGCCAAGCGCACGGCACGCCAGCCGATGGGACCCATGGTGTGATTAAAGACAAGGTCTGATTGCCTGATTAATGACTTGAGCTTGCGCTTATCAGGCCTGCAACATGTGAAATCTCCGATGCGCCATTTCGTTAGTGGAAAACGGACAAATGTCACGGGAAGATTAGGCGCAGGGCCATAATCCGGACAGACAACCGTTATGTCAAAAGCCTTCGTAAGATAAGGAATCGTCTCAAAGAGCACCCTAGCGATACCATCCCAACGCGGCAAGAAGGAATCTGTTGTGATCAGAACCTTTGGCCTGGATTCGTCTCGTGTTGCACTGCGAGCGCCGCCGCTCTTAGGCAGGATGCCTGACTTGCTTCTTTTCATTGCAGTTTCACCAATACCTCGGCAAAACGACAACCATTAAGGATGCCGTTCCACCAATCCTTGACCCACGTCTTATAATAGAGTAAAAAGACTCCAGGCGTTCGCAACTGCGACCGATGTGTCTTGAATGCATCCATCTTGCGCCGCAACGTCTTTGAGGTATCTGTGACTAGCATCGGCAAGTCACGATGACGCAGGTTCAAGAGATTCCACACATCAAACGAATACACAGCAGTCTTTGGGAACCTGCGCATCACGCCCATCACGATGCGATAACACGCGCGATGATCTGGGTGAGGATCATTGATTGAGTGCGTAAGGACTTTTGAGGGCTTGTACTTCTTTATGACATAGTCAATCCTTGCTGATACATTTCTATACTTCGCATCCTCATCAAAATAACCCTCACGCAGACCAAAGAACGTGATTCCTGCGCCACCAAGAATCTTATCAGCCTCGATCGCCTCGCGAATGCGACGCTCCTTGACCAGTTCTGGTTTAATTTGGGGATTGCTAAACTCGCCATACGAGAAAATGATGGTGAGCACCTGCTTGCCTTGATCCGCGAACTTGGCAAGCGTACCACCAGCACCGATAAGACCATCATCATTGTGCGCGCAAAAGACAAGAATTGTGTCGCGTTTCATGAAGCAATTCGAGCAGGGGAGGTTTATTAAGATGCGGAAAAATCGTTTAAGTTCGTCTTCGGCGAACTTAAACGATTTTTATTCTCGGTGAACTGGCGTAAGCAATCGTCTGATAGAATGCACTCGCCGGGATTCCCAGCGAACGTAGTGAGCTGGGTGCAGGAACGATAGTGACTGCACTTCGAATCCTCGGCGAGTCTGCGATAAAGCGTCGAGCGTAAGCAATCGTCTGATAGAATGCACTCGCCGGGATTCGAACCCGGGCAAACGGCTTGGAAGGCCGCTGTCATGCCATTAGACCACGAGTGCGGTACCTTCGCAGGACTCGAGGATCGTTTTTAAACCTTTGCGGCGCACTCTTCTCGCATCCTCCTCACAAACTCCTCGAAATCATCCTTCATAATGTTCGCGCCGCAGGCATGCTCGTGACCGCCGCCGGTATTTCCTGGAGGCAGGGTCGGAAGAATCTTCTCAAGCGCTTTACTTAGGATTGGACCATCACGGCCAGAGCGCATCGCGCATTTCATCTCGCCATTTTTCTCACGAGCAAGAATAACGACTTTGTTGGGATACAAGTATGTGAGCTCGTTAGCAAGATCCTTCGTCACTGCCATCTGATCTTCAGTGTACGAATGGATGAGAAAGGGATCATCGGGCTTGACATAGCGAATGACCTGCGCTTTGATGGCATCGTATCCTTGCTTTACTTTGAGATACTTCTTCCACAGAAAATTCCCACGAGGCGTGCTTTGCTTGAGAATCTCATAGGGTGACTCGATCCGTGAGAGCACCTTCACGGATGTTAGCGCATCATCAGTTCGTCCTTTGAGATTGAACGAAATCACTCGGACTAATTCACCAACAGGCGTATTGAACATAATGTCCTCTGGCTTGTCATATAATTGAGGCATAAGATCGGGATACTTTTGCTGAAACTCTGCTTGCATCGGCGGCAGGAACCAGTCACCAACACAACCAACAGTCGCAATCCACAAATCCTTAGGATCACCCACAACCTGCCAAGCCATAAAGCACGGGGGAACGTTCTCACCCCAATTCCTCGGATTGACATATTTCACATTGAGCCGCTTCTGCGGCTCGTGATGATCTAGCCAGATGACCGGAACTTTGAGGGCATCGATGAATTCCTGATCCACCATCGCGATGTCAAGAATGAACACCTTGTCAGCACCATACTCTTGTACCTTCCTTGCATACTTGACGTCCACAAGAGGCGCGGCCTTGATGATCACGCCCTTGCCCTCGCCCTTATGATGGTAGAGTTGGATGTAGCTTGTGCTTCCATCACAATCATCATGAAAAAAGAAGATTGGACGCTGGCAACACTCAAGCTCTTGCTTGATCAGATCGATGTGCTCTTGGCGTAGCATAGGCAATCAAGACAATAAAAAACACATTGTCCATTGCTCGGACGAGCAGTTGCTTAATAAAGGTTCTTAAGGGATTCTTGGGGGAATGGGACCCTCTTGAGCTACCAGTGCAAGAAAGCAATCCAGCGGCTGCGGCACATTCATTTCCCTACAGCACTGGACTATCGCAGGATACAGGCCCCATTCAGGCTTTTCCCCGTCTTTGGGACGAACCCGGTTCTCAACCCGAAGCACAAAGGACCTTGCCTTTCTCTCAAAAGCCTCACTATCATACGCGCAGTCTAGAGAATGCAGCCCCTGATTTGAAGTCTTGAATCCCCGGAATACAAGATTGGCAAACCACTGATTCGCGGCTACGGATTCCTTATCAAGCAAGGCCTCAAAGGCAAGACCGAATCTCTCGCACCGACGCGCGTACTTCTCGCACCGATCTTCAAGACCAGGCACGTCACGTGCCCGCACCAATTCGTTAAAAGAATGCGTATAGATGGTATGACTCATTGCTTTTAATTGTTCACGATATACTTGCACATCACCCATTGGAAATGGAAATCCGCAAGCCCCTGCAACACACCGCCGAAGACGGTGATAGACCTTAAGCGCGGCGAATGCGTGCGATGTCGCACGAGCATACATATCGGCGTAGGTCCAAGCACTACCGCCCTTCCGTGTCTGCGCCGATAATTCAGCGCACATCTCAAAATGGTACTTGAAGAGGCGGGAAGCCTCCTCGAGTATGTGACCACGCAGATAAAACTCCAACGAATACATCACTGGTCTCTCGCTTGACTCTTGTACGTCCTTGACACTCCTGCGCTGCAACTTCGGAAGCAGGGACACCAGCCTATCTTTCATGGAATATATATCAAGCATGATGGATAAAAAGATTCACCCAAACGTGCACTCCCCTGGCTCTAGGCCGCCAGCTGTGTAGATCCGCCGAGCCGATAGCTCCAGGCGACCCTTGTCCACCTGCGACTTAAAGAGCAATTCTCCATACTGATGCACGATGATTTCCCCTTCCTCATCGATGACGAGCAGGATGGGAGTCTTAAGAATAGTTGTGAACTGCTTCCCAATCTTCTGAAGATCGAGCTGGACATTCTTTGCAGGCTTCGCTGAAAAACCAGCGCGGTCCTTGCAGCGAGCGATGGTAAAGTCAGTTCCTTGCATTCGTATGGGCCTGTGTTGCAGCGGATTTTGCTCGCCTCACTGTCACATCCTTTAAAAGACTGCGTGCGAACACTGCTGTCTTATGCAGCCTGTCCACGTCACTAACCGCGAGCATATCTACAAGCAGCTTTTCCGCGTCAAATCCGCGCTTAAGGAACACTTCCAGGGTGATGTCGTGGCGCCATTTGTAGGCAGGATAGGGTATCCACACCTGAATATCGGGATGCTTGCCCCTGTGGTTTCCGAGCAGGAATCGTGGCTGCACGATGCGCCCTGCGAATGGGCGGCCAGGGAAATCCCAAGCGCAACCATCATCGACTTGCGCAGTGAACTCCTCAACAGCAGATTCAAAGCGCACATCAAAGCAAAACCACGACTCCTTGAACTTGCACGCGAAGCAGCAATGTCGCACAAACCAACAGAAATGGAAATCAAACTCAAGTCCGTGCCAAAGATGAGCATATCACTGCACCAATTCTCTGCACCAACAGGACCAAAAGGTGATCTGCTTCACGCAGCATTGACTTCCAATCCTACAGTGTCGTCAAAAGTTGAGAGAGTCGTCGATGGCAATGACTGGAAAGCAGCTGATGCCATCACCTACCTGTATGGCAATGGATTTGATGAAACATTCTTGACCAGACTCCTCTCTGTTGGCACTGTAGGCCTAAAGACTGAACGAAAGCTCGTACCAACCCGATGGAGCATCACAGCGACTGATGACATCATTGGTAAACAGATCATCGATGAGATTGCTGATCATGATGAATGTGGATACACTGTGCGCTTTGGCGGACACCTGGGCAACTACTTTTTGGTGCTCACATTCCCCGGACCCTGGAGTTATGAACTTTTTGAACTCATGGTTGGAAGGGGACAGCTTGAATACAGCACGGACCACGAATTCCACCAAGGAAGGAAACGATATGCAGACGAAACTGCAGGCGGATACTATGCGAGCCGTCTTGCAGTGCTTGAGATGCTTAAGGAACAACGTGAGCGGGGACGCGTGCTCTGTTTACGATTCATTACACCTGAATACGACACTCCGCTTGGCGTCTGGGTTGTTAGGGAAGCAGCGCGCAAAGCAACCAGAGCTGCGCCGATTGCTATGGATTCACTACAACACTGCATCGTTTACGCGAAAACAACAGCACAACAATTTGACGTGGATCTTGACCCCCTGCTCTCACAAAGCAAACTCTTGACATACCTTAAGACCCAACGAACGCTTAGCGCATTTGCATTTCGGGGACAGCAGATTTAAATGTCGACCCCAAATTCCAGCCGACATGTCCAGCATCTATGTTACCATCGATGATCTTTGCACTGACAAAGGTCCGCTGAATCCATCCCAAGCCACAGCCAAAATCTGCGAGAAGTACCGATTCGTTGACCACATGAACCAGGACGCTTCATCGATGGTCATCGCCAATGGGGTCCTGCTGATCGCTGCGGATGCTGAAAATACATCGCGCCGCTACGCAGGCATTGTCGCAGTGACACTTGACGAGAAAAAAGAGCTGCTCATCAAGGAGTACCTTGACCACGGATATGTCTTGTACGATTACGGCATTGGCAGACCAAACATATCCACCCTCTGCCACGATGGCGGAAGATTCCTGTGCGTCTACTCATCCATCGTAGATCTTTTAGCGTTTAGGAAACTACGATCACTGCAAACAAACCAGAATTTTGTCGAATTTCTCCAAAAGGAAGGACTCGTCCTTAACATTGCCTTGGTCACGACACGAAAAGAAACAGACCAAACGATGCACGAGACATGGCGAAGGGATATCCTCCAATCCGCAGCATTATGCTATAATGAGCACGTCCTGCAACACCGTGAAGCATACGCCTGCACGCATCCATTTGTCCTCACGCCTGCCTGCGACGTACTGCCATTAGACGAACAAGAAAAGGGGGCTTCGCCCCCTTTTCAACCCCCTAAAAATATAGTCAAGTTATAGCAAGTCCGCTTAATATCGGAGCTTTTGCTAGCGGACTTGCTATAACTATTGACAACGCTTAAATCCAGGCAAACGCGGAAAAGCAGATGGCCAAGAAAAAAAAGAAACCCAATATTATCTGCGCGGGAAATACCTGTAAGATAGAATGAGCATTGTCTCATTGTGAATCATGGGAGAACCACTGCCAACAAGATACTTTAAAAAGCGTACCGGACTCCGAACCATATGATCGATGAGTTCAAACGCCAGATATTACGCCTACGCACGACGGCGTTTGACCTTGAACAAACCAATGTCGACTTGTCTGAAGACTTTGGCGGAAACATCATTGATTACCAAGACTCACGAAAAGAGTATCTCAAACGCAACTACTACTCATCACTTGACGCGCTCAAGACCCAAGCGAAACACTTGCATGCACTCTCACTACACAATAGCACCAATGCCAAACCAGTGGCTGCCATCCTAGAACAGATAGCTCTCATCGGGAATGACAAGCCAGCAGAGATCCGCAAGACGCTCGATAAAATCTGGGCACTGGCCGAGGCGCTTGATGTTCCTGACCCCAAAACAGCCGACCCAAAGATTCCCCGATTCAACCCTGGCGTAGGCGTCGTTCCGCCTGCGCAACCTTCGCCACGCCCTTCAGCTATTAAACACCTTCCTGCGGAAGTACGAGGAGACTTGCTTGCAGACATCAACGAGATGGAGAAATGCTATAACAATGGATGCCACCGCAGCGTCACGATCCTCTGCGGCCGCATCCTTGAAACAGCACTCCACCGCAAATACTACGAAGTTACAGGCCAAGACGTTCTTGAAAAAAACCCAGGCATCGGCCTAGGCAATCTGATTGCCAGACTCGCCGAGAAAAATGTCAGCTTTGATCCAGGCATCACGAACCAGATTCATCTTATTAACCAGGTGAGGGTCTTTGCCGTTCACAAAAAACAAGAACCATTCTATCCAACACAAGCACAGGCGCAAGCGATGATGCTCTACACGATGGATGTGCTAGCGAAACTGTTTGCCAAAGACCTTGAATAACCCTCACTGATCCACTCTTGGAAAACGCTTAATGTCGGCACGTGGCCGACTTAAGCGTTTTTGATAGCCATGAGTACTGTGGAAAGGGATTCAAATGGCGGCTGCGGTTCCTTGTCTTACGAGCATGTCCTAAACGGCTCGTCAATCACAATCGCCTTTTGGGCGCAGAGACGTAACTGACCGCTGATCATCAATGAAGGAGTAATCCTGACCTGCCTTAACTGCCCAGCTTTGGCGTAATTGAACTCAACAGTCCTCGAATCGCCACGCGCAAGAGGGGACGGAAGTGCACGATCACTAGTCATCACAGAATTACTGCCAACGACGCGCAACTGGACATTGTCAACGGATACACCGTCATTCTCAAGATCAGCACGCAATGTCCACAGATTAGGCGTCGTACATAGCTGGGAGACTCCGCCCACCTGGATAAGTCGGAGATCCACTGAATCACACGAAAGGGGCTGTGAACCAGCAGAGGCCACGAACTCGGCTCGCTCTTCAATATAGGCCTTCCCCCAATTCATCACCAAGGCACCAAGCGCTATAGAGAACATAATTAGAATTAGCGTTGCCACCAATGGAGAGACAGCCCTCTTATTCATAGGAACCTCTTTTTGATACTCCACAACCCAGAATGAATGTATATAAAAGTATCGAGCGGGAAAAGGGGGCGTAGCCCCCTTTTGAACCCCCTAAAAAGGGGAGACCCCCTTTTGAACCCCCTAAAAAGGGGA
>JACQSU010000043.1 GCA_016211165.1 Candidatus Woesearchaeota archaeon
AAATTTCTAATTTATAGCCAGTTGATTAAATATATGAACAATAGAATCAACTGCCTATAACGATGTGACTACTTCCCAATAGGTTTCATTCCTTTCCATGCAGAGTCAAAGAGTTCTTGGACTGCACTGGCAAAGAATGGTGTGTTGACCCAGATTCCGATGTCGTACATGGGGTGTACGTCTTTGTCGTCAAGGACCATAAAGACCATTTCTTTGCCGTCGATGATGGCAAAGCGAGCTCGCGAGTCCGTGTCCCGAACTTCGGCAAATGGTGCGATTTCCGCGACTGCCTGTTTGTTCTCTTTGGTGAGTTGGGAAGCAACTCGAATCTTAACGCCTTTTTTGCGGAGTTTCTCAAAGACTGATCGGAGTGAGTCTGCTTTCCGTTTCAAGCCATCAGCAGTGGTCATGAGTGTGACGCTCTTTTCAGCATTCTTAAGAGCTAATTCGAGATGAGAGTACAGATTCTGCCGCCCGCGGATGCTTCCGCTTAGATCGCTTGGATCAACCATTTCAACGCCTTGGTTGTGCAAGGCCGCGAGTTCGTCAAGGACTTCGGTGTTTTTCAGTTCTTCCAAGCGTTTGACCCGCTCTTCTGCTTCGATCTTGGTGTTTTTCTTGACGCGTTCAACAACCTCTGTTGGTGCGACTGCGATATACTTAATGGGCTTGCCAAGTTTCATGACGACAAAGCCCCTCTTCTCTAAGGACTCTAACACATCGTATGCTCGTGATCTGGGGACATCGGCAATGTCCGATAACTCACCGGCCGCAGCTACTCCGCGAGAGAGGAGCGCTGCCCATATCTTCACTTCATACAAGTTGAGATTAAAGAGTCGTCGGAGCTTTGATAGAAATTCGTCCTTGACAAGCATGGTGTGTTCCCCCTTTCATATTCCACTTTGGAGTAATACCACCGCGCACCTATTTAAGAGTTGCGGCAATAAACATTTTTATACGCGACAGTGTGGATCTTGGTATGAATATTCTTTCTATGATCCACAAACAAGCGATGTTGTCGCCTATGCGAATCATCTTTCCAGAGTATGATGATCTTCGTATCCGACGAGCAGTAATGAAACTCGCGAAGCTTGGTCTTGCAAGGCCGTTGGTGATCATGCCGAGGGAATCCGTGCTTCCAAAAACGCTGCGCGCGCGCATCGATGTGATCACGATGGATCCGGATGCGAAACGTCGGTACAGTGACTTACTGCTTAGGAGGCGAGCGCATGCAGGGATGACGCGAAAGCAGGCTGATCAGAAGATCAAGGATCCTTTGTGGTTTGGGATGATGGCGCTCGCGGACAATCAAGCTGATGCATTGATCTCAAGCGCCCGGTACACGACAGCGCAGACGATGCAGGCAGCCTTGCGTGTGATCGGTGCAAGGGACAAGGGACAAAAGGTTTCGAGTGCGTTTCTGATGGTTGCTAAAAAAAAGCCGTTTATCTTTGCAGATCCTTCTGTGCAAATAGATCCTAATGCAAAGGATCTTGCCCATATTGCGGTCGCATCCGCGCAATTGGCATCATCTCTTGGACTCAAGCCTAAGGTTGCGATGCTTTCCTTTAGCACGCATGGTTCTGCAGCGCATCCATTGGTAGATAAGGTTGTAGAGGCGACAAGGGTTGCCAAGTCCATTGATCCGAATCTCCTCATCGATGGTGAGGTTCAGCTTGATGCGGCGATTGTTCCGGGTGTGTCAAAGAAAAAGTGCCCCAAATCACCGCTTAAAGGACGAGCAAATGTTCTTATCTTCCCAGACATTAACGCAGGAAACATTGGGTACAAGCTTGTCGAGCGATTCGCTGGCGCAAGAGCTATTGGTCCAATTATTCTGAATCTCGAGAAGCAAGTCAACGTGCTTAGCAGGGGTTGCAGCGTGCAGGATATTGTGGATCTTGCAGCGTTCACAAGTGTGCAAGTGCGAGGGCGCTGATGCTTCTCGTCCTGAATGTTGGTTCTTCATCGATAAAGTTCGCGGTCTTTGATAAACAACAGTGCCTGTATCGTGCAAAGGTTGAGCGTGTGGGTGAAGTGTTGACCTATGCGCAGGCCATGGGTGTGATCATTCGCAATCTCAAGAAACAAGGAATCCTCATTTCATCTATCACGCATATAGCTCATCGTGTTGTGCACGGCGGCCCCCTGCGTAAGCCAACGGTTCTGACACAGGGGGTCGTCAAGATGCTTGAGCGTTATGTCGAGCTTGCTCCACTGCACGAAGCACCTGAGCTTGCGATCGTCAAGTGGTGTTTGGCAAACGCAACTGCAGATAACATCGGCGTCTTTGACACTGCCTTTCATGCAACGATTCCTGTAGAGCAGTTCACCTATGCACTCCCTGCTTCGCTAAGGAAGAAGTATAGCATACGGCGATACGGGTTCCATGGTCTTTCGCACAAGTCAATGCTTGAGCGTGCGACGCAAGCTCTCAAGAAAATGCCAAGACGTCTTATCACCTGTCACCTTGGTGCAGGGTCTTCGATCACGGCGATTTATGATGGACATTCCATCGACACGTCGATGGGTATGACACCTCTTGAGGGTGTGGTGATGGGTTCGCGTTGTGGTTCAATTGATCCAAGTCTTCCTTTGTTGATCATGGAGCATGAACATCTCTCGCCGAGGCAGATGTTGCATCTGCTTAATGAGGAGTCGGGGTTCAAGGGTCTTGTGGGGAAGGAGGACATTCGTGATGTGGCAGCGATGCGCTCAAAAGACTCGCAGTGCGCGATTCGCATCTTGATCAATCAGGTTGTCAAATATGTCGGAGCGTATGCTGCATTGATGGGTGGTATTGATGCAATCGCGTTTTCTGGGGGGATTGGTGAGAACCACGCAGAGATGCGCGAGGCGATTCTTGCCAAGCTTGCGTGGCTAGGCGTAATTATTGACAAGGAAGCGAACAAGAAGCATAGGGAGAGGATCATGACAAAGGATTCGGACGTGGCGGTCCTTGTCGTTCCTGCAAATGAAGAGTGGCAAATCGCACAAGAGGCGATGCTGTTCATGAGAGGGGGAGCGTCAGTGCATTCTATATCGCAGCATCGCTCCAATGCCTCCAAGACCATTGAGGCGTTTGCCGCCATCGTGTTCGAGGGAGATGATGCGCAGTGATCCTCCACTGCGATCGACACTGCGCATGAGCATATCAAGTTCAGCATAGGTTTTCTCTTCTCGTCGGCTTTTGATGTATCCTTCCGTGATGAGTAATTGTTTCACAGCGCCTGCAAGCCCTGCTTCGCGAACACTGCTCCATCCGTATGCTGCTGCGCCGTCCTTGGCGATCTCGGCAAACAATGTCTCGACGTCCTTAAGTTCCTGCGCGCTTTTGTGAGCGGCCAATGCAGTCTTGGTCTCATCGCGTTTCAAAACCTCATCAATTCCGTTTTTTCCTACAGATGATGCCGTTGCCAAGATCACCTTTCCCTTGAGCGCTGCAGGCAGTGTCTTGAGCAGATCTTCTTTGAAGAATGCTGGGCTTGCGATGATGATGCGTGCAGGAGTGTATCGTTTATCGTATTCAAGCAGATGTTTGCCAAGTTCAGCGTAGAAGTCCTTGCCTTGTGTTTGCATCTCTTTTTTTGCTGGTTCCCCAGTGATGTGAGCCAGTACATCATAACCCGTTCGGTTCATCGCAGCAAAGTACGCTTCTTCGCGATCGTGCAGCAGGATCAGGATCTGCGCAGGTCCTCCTGCGCACGCTTCTCCTACTTTATCCAATTGATAGCGTAGCCATTCTTCTTTGTGGATAAGGAGTGGTTCGTGTAGTTCTGCTTTGATGCTATGGTGCGTTCCACGAGGTAGTTCATCAGACCCGCCGACGACTACGCCTGCAATTCGAAGCATGTCACCACTAAGCTCACACCCCTCAACGCGGATGATGGCAAATACTGTTTTCTTGACACTATCTCCTTCTTCGCCGAGTTTGACTTTGCGTGTGCTCCGTGCTTCAATCACATCGTCTGGGTCGATGATCGTTGAGAGGTACCACAAGTCTTCGATTGTGTCAGGAGCGAGTTTGATTTCTCCTGCTTTGAGGTTTTGGTGGAGTTTGCGCATGAAAAGGGGGAGTTTCTCCCCCTTTTTAACCCCCCGGAAAGAGTTATCGTCTGCGAAAGAAAATCGTTTATGCCCCAAGTCAAAGGCAAGGGCCAATAAACGATTTTTCCCTCCAAAAGTTTATATATAGTCTCGGGGGAAATTAGGTGATAGGAAATGGAATGCTCGCGATTTCAAAGGGGAGTTACAAAGAGGGGCAAGCCCCTCTTTGCAAGGGGTCAGGCAGCGAACGAAGCATGGGTGTTGATCGGGCTCATCACATTGGTGTTGATTTTCTACATCTTGTTCTTGCCTCCTGCCGAGCGTCACAAGCTTCTTGAGGATGGTCCCGGAATCAGCACTGTGACGCTTCCAGGTGGTCTGAACGCCACCCTCTTCCAAGACCACATTGGTACGCTTGATGCGCATGAGCCTGTGATCGCGCACGCAATTCCCTCAAGTCGTGTCTTTGAGTCAAAGAAAGCAGTTATCTTAGAAGAGTTTAATCCGTTCTTCGTCAGGCGCGGGTGGTTTGGTAGGCGTCTCCAAAATCTGACATTCGAGATCCCTGATGTGGAGAATACGGATAATGTGCTCTTGGCGTTTGAGGCTCCTGTCCGCTCCGGAGTGCTCGCGGTTTCACTAAATGGGAGAGTGGTCTTTGAAAGTCCGGTCTCGCGCACGCCCTCCCCGATCCGTCTTCGAAAAGAGCATCTTGACAAGTCAAATTCCTTGGAGTTCTCTGTGAGTGGTGTGGGTTTCGCATTCTGGCGTTCCAATGAGATTCAGATACAGAATGCCAAGGTTGTTGCTGATGTGACAGATGTGTCGCGTCAAAAGGCGCAGAATGTCTTTGCAGTTTCGCCTGCCGAGAAGAATAATGTGTTGATCGCAACGCTTGACTATACTGCGGATTGCGACGATACCCTTGTTGGTCCACTTACCATCCTTATCAATGATCAGCGTGTGTTTGGTGGTGTGCCGGATTGTGGTGGGCCAAATCGTATCGAAGTGCCAGGTCAAATCTTGCAGGAGGGTGCGAACACCATGCATTTCCAGACGACAAGGGGTGACTATTTCCTCTCATCCATGCGCCTAACGACAATCCTAAGAAAGACGCGATCGTATGTGGCCTATGTTGATGTGCCAAAGCAGGTTGTGGATCGGGCTCGGACAAATGCTGTGCGTGTGATGCTTGAGATTGATTTTGTTGATGATAAGAAGCCCAAGGTTGCTGATGTGAACATCAATGGTCATATTACACGGATTGACCAAAACGAACCGTTCTATGCTCGCAATCTCAATGCTTTTGTGCTTCCTGGTTCGCGTAATTACATTGAGATCACGCCAGTTTCTTCAATTAATATTCCCGAGCTGCGCGTCGTGGTCCGGTGAGGTGTGGCGATGCCTGCTGATGTAGTCCCTCCCTGGGCGAGCCCGTATGGTGGAGGTTCGGAGAAGTCGAGTTGGAAGTGGATTCTTGTCCTTGCCGCGCTGCTGTTGATTGGTGTAGGTGTCTACTATGGTTTCCCGTTGGAATGGATTATGGTGTCGGGGGGTGTGCTCGTAGGCGTTCTCTTCTTTGTGGATGCGTCTTATGGATTCTTGGCCGTAGCTATCTATGCGCATACATTTGATGCATTGACGCTCTTTGATCGCAGCAGGGGTGGCGGCACCGCAATTATTCTCTACACCATGGTGGCTGCTGCTGCACTCATCGTGTATGGCTGGGGAAATCGTGGCCGCAATGCAGGTCTCTTTGCGACGCTCTCGGTTGTGTCATTCCTCCTTCCGGCTATCAAAGGTGTGCTCTCCCGTATCCTCCCCCTCACATTGTCCGTGTATGTGGATGGAGTGATTGTGTTCGCCCCGATTTGGGTGATTTTTATTCTGATGACGGACCAGCGACTGCGTCAGGCTGCATCTCTGTATTTCACGTTTTGGCTGGTAATTTTTAGCATCAATTTCACATATGTGTCGCAGACGCAGGGGATTGGAGATATCGCTCGCTTGGGATTGACTGCGGAACTCATTGATGTGTATCAGCCAATACGCGAGGTGTATCAACGGACCATTACCGCAATCAAGTTGTTGTGGACTCGGATGATGACGAGTTTTAAGGGTATTGAAGAGACAATCGGCACGGGTTTCGAAACTCAAATCCAAGAGGCGATTCATGGGGAGCAAGAAAAGCCAAAGGCATTTGTAGGCCTTGACATCATTGGTATAACCACCCTAGAAGGTGAGCGCATTCTTGCTGGCGAACCCCTCACGCTCTCAGCCGACGTCAAGGCTGGTGTGCTTGACCAGGAGATTGCAGCGAACTTCGCATGCAATGCAAAGCCAGACGGACAGGACAAAACCCCGATCAAAGCTGATCAGATCACACCCCAAGAATCCCTAACAGTCTACTCTGAATGGCTTGAGCCTGTGGATTGTCTTTTTGAGAATCTGCCGGCCGGCGACTATGAAATTGGTCTTGCTGCGGAGTATGGGTTCACGACCAAGGGTGAGTTTTCATCGTATGCAGTGGGCATCAATTTATGGAACGCGTTAATAGTCCGGGCAAGAAAGGAGGGCGGCAATGCGAAGGATCTGTTTCTAAAGACGCAAGGTCTCTCGCCTCTTGGCCCTTCCATTTCTACAGCAGGTCCTGTGCTTGTTGCTCTTGATACAGGTCGTGATCTGCTCACAATTGATCCGAACAATCCCGCGGATATCATTCTCAAAGTCACGGTGAGAAATCTCTGGGCTGGTATGATTAGCGACCTTCAATTTCTGACGATCATCGTTCCAAAGGGTTTTGATGTAAAGGATGTTGCAGGTAAGGATCCTAAGGAGCCTGTGCAGCAGACACGATGTGGTGATCTCACCCAACAGCGTCAAGTCCTTGGTGCATGTGATGATGAGAAGCACAACGTGTTCATCGCCCAGTTAAGAAAAGAGGCTGTCGGTTCGATCCGTAATGTGCGCGTGTATCTTTCGCCGACGAATCCTGATGACATCTTGCGTGCAGGCCTCTATAGTATCCAGACGTTCAAGGTGATTGCTGATTACACATACAAAGTCGAGCGTGCGACGCACGTGAGTGTGAGGGAGCAATGAGACAGGATGATGGAGCTTATAGGAGTTGCCGCCGGTTCGTGCAGCAAAACATTCATGCGTGTGTGGCGCATCTCATTATAGTGACAGCACTTGTGCTGATTTCTGCCTGCAGCGGCTTCACGTCGCGAGGAACTCCTCCAGTTCCTCAAATTCATGTTGGCACGCAGGGTATCGTGGCCAATTTCGTTGGCAACACGCCTCCTGCGCAGGTGCTTGAAGAAGGCAAGTTCGATATGTTGCTTGAATTGCACAATCAAGGCGCAACTGATGTTGACGACGCCCTGCTGTCGATTAGCACAAATCCTGAGTACCTTGATATTTCTATTCCGCAAGGTCAGTCCCAGCTTCGTCTCGCAGGCAAATCCCTAAACAATCCCCGAGGTGATAAAACGCTTCTAAGCCTCAAAGGATTCGCAGGTCGCGTCTCGCAAAAGACGCCGGTCTCCGTGCCTATCACGACGTCCATCTGTTACCCATATGCAACAGAAGCTGCTCCTGTTGTCTGCATCGACACAGATCCTGAAGGGCTTAAGCAGCAGCGCAAGGCGTGCACAGCCCAAGCCGTATCACTTGGTGGGAGTCAGGGCGCTCCTGTGGCAGTCACAAGGATTGAGGTTTCCTCGCTCCCGCATGATGATCCAGAACGTGTCATCCCAAATTTCAAGATATTCATTGGCAATGTGGGCAATGGTGAGGTCATTGATGCACAGCAGGTGGATTCCTATTGCCAAGGCCGTCCAGACAAGGATGCGTTCAACATTGTTTCCCTAAAAGCCCGATTACAGGAATCCTTCCTCCTCTGCGATAAGCAGATTCTCAAGCTCAAGTCGCAGGATGCAGAAGAAAACTACGTGCAATGCGAACTCCCCCAAGGCATCGAGCGCAGGATTGCGGCATTCAGCGCCCCAATCACGATCATTCTCGATTATGGCTACGCCTTTAGTGTGACGCGTCAGATCAATGTGGTTCCAAGGGAGAGGAGTTAATCCTTTATGAGAAAATGGGGGCGCGGCTCCCTTGTCAAAATGGGCGGGCGGACCACCAGTCGTAACTGGTGGAATCCTGACATTTGAACACCCTTCCGCCGCGACTCCGGGGGTTTCAAAGGGGCACAGCCCTTTTGCTAGAAACGTTTATATATTGTCTCGTCGGGTGTTGCGATATGCGTCTCCGTGTCATCTGCATCAGCCTCGCTCTCCTGATTCTCGCATCCTGCGCTGGCCAGCGGACCTCGGAGGATCGTGGGTTTGAGAATTTTCGTACCGGTTCGCAAGGGTTGGTCTTCCAATTCATGCCAAATCTCCCTCCAGCAAGGCTCTACGATGACCAGGATTTCAATGTCCAACTCCGAGTCACGAATGCAGGCGCTGCAAATGCCGGTTCTGCGTCAGATCGCATGTATCTGAGCGGTTTTGATCCGTCAATCCTCACAGGAATCTCGTCCTTCGGCGAGCAGGTTCCTCCTTTGGAAGGTAAGACCCAGTTCAATATTCAGGGGACCTATGGCTTTGTGAATTTCAAGGGTATTCCACGTGCGCTCTCAGTAAAGAAGATTGACAAATATCCATTTACCTTGGTGGCCACGGGCTGCTACAATTACCAAACTATAGCCCAGGGTAATGTGTGTATTGATCCAGATCCATTCTCGACGACTGCCAAGCAAAAGGCGTGTATTCCTCAGACGACGAGCATGGGTGGTTCGCAAGGTGGTCCCATTGGTGTGTCAAGTGTGTTGGTCGAGGCGACGCCTGGTCGGACGCGGTTCCGCATTGATGTCTCCAATGCAGGGGGTGGCATTGTGTACCGGTTTGGTCCCGAGTTCTCGCAGAAGTGTTCTCCTTATGATCAGCGAGGCCTCCAATTTAACGAGATTGACATGGTGCGTCTTGATCGCGTGGAAGTCGCGGGAACAAACATCCTACCTTCCTGCAAGCCCCTTGATCAAGGGCACGTTCGTCTTATCAATGGCCGGGGATCCCTTGTTTGCGAGTACACTGCGCCGCGGTCTCAAGCAGCGTTCGTCACGCCGCTTCTTGTCGAGATGAGCTATGGCTATCAGCAGATCCTTCAGCAGCAGGTGGAGATTGTGAGTTCTCGGTAACAAAAAGGGGGCACGGCTCCTCTTTTGAACTCACCTGGTTTAGACAGCCTAACCAAAACCGTTTAAGATCCGAGCCGGAGGCAAAACCGTTTAAGATCCGAGCCGGAGGCAAAACCGTTTAAGATCCGAGCCGGAGGCGAGGATCATTAAACGGTTTTAGAAACGTTTTTATAACTCCTCTCGTCGATTATTCTGATGGGAAAAAGAGGTCTCATAGTCTTGTTGCTGCTAGTGGTCGCTGCATGCCAGCAGCAAGCAGGTCCTGCTCCAGAAGCTGCGTTTATTGGAGGCCAAGTCGGATTGCAAGTCGAGTTCCAGCCTGATGCGCCGCCAAAGGAGGTCTATGATGGCGGGCGGTTCCCCTTCGCTGTTGTTGTCAAGCTTCAGAATCTTGGTGAGTTCTTTGTTCCCAAAGATAAAGTCAAAGTTACCCTAAGCGGTATTCAGGCACAGGAGTTTGGGCTTACGTCAACAGATCTTGTACGCAACCCGGTCGATGATCTCATTGCACGAAGAAAGGATCCTGTGGGGAATGTTATCGAGTCGAATCCTTCATTTCTTGAGTTTAGGAATCTAAATCGTCAGCAACGCATCACAGGATCGGCATTGGTCTATCCGCTGCGTGCGGATGTGTGTTACAATTATGGGACGCTCGCGACGGCAAAGCTCTGCAGTAGGCAAAGCATTCTGAACCCTGCGCCAGGCGGTATTTGTCAGATCAATGAGGAGAAGCCTGTGGCAAACAGCGGCGCCCCAGTTCAGATTGTCTCACTGCTTGAATCTGCCCGAGCCCAGGACAAGATTGCGTTTACCTTTAAGATGCAGCACGTCGGATCAGGTGCACTGTATCGGCGTGGTAGTGGCTGCGACAAGTCGCAAGTTGTTCGTGTCAATGAACAGCGTGTCTTCGTGAGCGTGCGTGAACCGCAGAACGTGGAATGTGTGGGGTTGCAAGGCACGGCAAGGAATGAAGGGGAAGTGACGCTCTTTGATGGATCTAACACCGTTACGTGCACAGTCAATCTTGAGCAGCCAGGCGACTTCGAGTTCCCGCTGACTATTGATTTGAATTATGATTATGAGAACACAGTCACGACGAGTTTTGTAGTGAAGAGATCTGAACAGTGAAAAATCTTTAAGTTCCGAACGCACGTGAGGAAGATTACAGATTTTCAGAGGGTTTAAAAGGGAACCGGAGGTTCCCCCTTTTATGGAGATTTCGTCGATTTGGACCGAGAAGTATCGTCCGAAGGAGTTCGCCGACATTCACGGTCAGGATGAGACTCTGCAAAAGATCCGGGCGTTTGTCGAGCAGAAGAATATGCCTCATCTGCTATTGGTTGGTCCTGCAGGCGTGGGCAAGACATCATTATCCCTAGTTATCGCAAAGAAGCTCTTTGGCGAGGCGTGGAAGGAGAATCTATTAGAGCTCAATGCAAGTGACGAGCGTGGCATTGATGTGGTCCGTGTCAAGGTTAAGGATTTCGCAAGGACTCGTGCTATTGGTGATGTGCCATTCAAGATCATCTACCTTGATGAGTGTGATGCGCTTACAAGGGAAGCTCAACAAGCCCTTCGACGAACCATGGAAAATTACGCTCAGACGTGTCGATTCATCCTAAGTGCAAATTACTCATCAAAGATCCTTGATCCAATACAGTCCCGCTGTGCAGTCTTTCGCTTCAAGCCGCTTAAAAAAGAGGATGTGCTTGGTATCATCGATAAGATCGCGACTGCTGAAAGCCTAACGCTTGCAGGGGATGTCAAAGAAGCGCTCTATGAAGTCTCCGAAGGTGACTGCAGAAGGCTTGAAAATATCTTGCAATCATGCGCAGCGCTTGGCCCCACCATAACATCTGATGCCGTATTTAGCATGGCCTCTGTGGCCAAGCCCAAGGAAATCAAAGATATTCTCAATCTCGCCTTGCAGAACAAATTCTTGGACGCAAGAAAGAAAATGGTGGAAGTCCTTTTAAACTACTCCTTATCAGGAATCGATGCTATCAAGCAGGTGGAGAGGGAGATTTGGGATTTGGACATTCCTGACAAGAAGAAGGTTCAATTGGTTGACAAGTGCGGTGAGATCGAGTTTCGCATGGTCGAGGGTTCAGATGAGATGTTGCAGTTAGAAGCATTCTTGGCCCAGGTCGCTGCTGCGGGATTTAAGGAATAAGTCCAATGGCTATTGAGGACTTTGAATAACCTCCCTTTGGTCGGTTTTCAAAGTCCTTCCTGAAAAGCCAGAGCGTAGCGAGGGGTTATTCAAAGTTCTTCATTGTTTAAATGATGTCTTCTTCCGATATAACCATAAAGTCGCCAATCGCGATCACGGAACTGAATGGCACAAGCAGGTTTCCTTCCTTGTCTTTTTCGAGTTCGAGTTTCTCGCAGTATGATGTAGGATTAATGAGCACCATATGAATAAGCTCGCCAGATCTTGTCTCGAAGATGACATCGCCGACTTCCCCAAATCGTTTTCCTGTTTTGGAAACAATGGTCTTGCCGATGATTTGCTTGGAGAATTTCTTGTCCTCTTCAGCCATGTGTGCTCGTGTCGTGATGCTGTATTTAAATGTTTCTCCAAGTGTTCTCGTCTTATTTTACTGGCAAGGGATGACAAGATTACTCTTGGCGATAAAAACACGTAAGCGTTTTTCCACAGATCATTTATATCATCCAATGTTGTCTCAATGCCATGAAATTACGACAGCTCCAACAAATCCTCAAAGACAAGGGTGTAGACATCCTGCTTTTGCATAGTCTCGATGAACAGTTCAATGCTAATATGTTCTATCTCTCGGGCTATGATAGTCTGGGAATCCTTGCAGTCTACCCGACAGAGCCTCCTCGTCTCCTAGTTCCAAAGATGGAGTTTGGTCTCACCAAAGATGCAAGGGTCAGAGCGGAGATATGGCCTAAGCGGCGGTTCCCGGATGTCATCGCTGATCTCACCAAGGACGCAAAGTCAATCGGGCTTGATTTTCGCAAGGCGACGCTTGCCTTTGCAGAGGATTTCAAGAAGGACCAACTCTGTGATCTCTCTGGAGATCTCATATTATTGAGGAGCACAAAGACAGAGGATGAAATCGAGTTGATGCAACAAACCCAGCGCATCGCTGATGACGTGTTCCGAAAAACAGTCTCGCATTTCAAGAGGTTCTCATCCGAGCAGGCAGTAGCGGCTTTCATGGACAGCGCAATGCGCGATCGTGGTGTCAAGGAGTCTTTCTCAACCATCGTCGCATCAGGACCCAATGCAGCTATTCCACATCACAAGCCAACGAACAAGCTCCACAAAGGATTGTGCGTCATAGACTTCGGCGTGCGGTATAGGGGTTACTGTTCAGACACGACGCGAACAATATCATGTGGCAATCCAATAAAGGAGCAAGAGCAAGTCTATCATGTCGTCAAGGCGGCGCAAGAATCCTGCACGTCACGATACAAACCAGGAACAGTCGCAGCAGACATTGATGCGAAGGCGCGCTCCGCACTAGGCATGTACCGCAGCCATTTCATCCATGGGCTTGGTCACGGCATCGGCATTGATGTGCATGAAACTCCTGGGATTCGTGCCAGTGAAAAAACAGTTCTCAAGAATGCAATGGTGATCTCGAACGAGCCAGGTGTTTACATTCCCGACAAGATGGGCGTGCGTATCGAGGATTGCATTGTGGTTGGCAAGACACCAAGAATCCTAAGCAAACTCTCGCGAGATCTTGTTGTCGTATAAAGGGGGAGTTTAAATGAGGGGCGTAGCCCCTCTTTTTTGAGTGGAAAGTGCACTCCCCAGTTACATCCGTTCATCATCGGCATAGGCCTCCGCGGGTGTTCACGCGGTCATCGTGCACGGAGTGAATAATAGGAAGTGATATTATAAAGATTGAGTACAGAAAGGAAATCTTATAGCAAGTTGAGTTAGTAAAAGAACTTTTGCGTTCGACTGGCACGAAGTGCATCTCAGAGGAAGATTAAAGATTTTCTCAACCGAACATCTCCTTGTACTCATCAGACTCCATTCGTTTTTCAGCTTTGACTTTGGTTACGGATTCTTCAAAGTCATCCATAGTAACTTTTGTTTTATTCCTGCGAATGGCAAAGTATCCTGCTTCTGTGCAGACTGCTTTGATCTCTGCGCCGGAGAAGTGGTCCAGGAGGGCAACAAGTGATTTCAAGTCAACCTCTTTGTCTAGATTCATGTTCGCTGTGTGGATGGAGATTATTTCGAGTCTTCCAGAGGCATCAGGGTGGGGCACGTAGATCAGCCGATCCAATCTTCCCGGTCTCGTTATTGCCGGATCCAGGATATCGCGCCTATTGGTGCATCCAATAATCTTGACATTGCCAAGGGCTTTGAATCCATCTATCTCTGCGAGTAATTGCATAAATGTACGCTGCACCTCGCGCTCGCCTGAAGTGCCAACCTCAAGCCGTGTCGCAGCGAGTGAATCGATCTCATCAATAAAAATCACAGATGGCGCTTTCTCGCGCGCAAGATCAAAGACCTCTTTGACCATCTTGGCGCCTTCGCCGATGAATTTTTGCACCAGTTCAGAGCCAACAATCTCAATGAATGTTGAGTGCGTCGAGGCAGCCACTGCCTTGGCTAGCAGCGTCTTTCCTGTGCCTGGTGGTCCATATAATAGCACGCCTTTGGGTGGGTGGATGCCTACCTTGCGAAACAAATCAGGTTTGAGGAGTGGCAATTCGATGACTTCGCGCAGTTCCCGTTCTTGGTCTTTGAGTCCGCCGATGTTTTGCCAGGTGACATCGGGTTTTTCCATGATGACGAATTTTTCGACTTCAAAGCGTTTTGGCGTGCTGATTTTCTGCAAGATTGTCAGATTTTTCTGTTCTGCAAGCACCGTGTCTCCGGCTGTCACGCCCAATGCTTCGGCTGCCAAACCTACAAGGAATTCGTTGCCATTTGGTAATTTGACAAGCGCGGATTCTCCATGGAGTTCTTTGACTTTGCACACCAGGAGTGGTTTTTTGCGGTAGCGCTCGATCTCTTGCTTGAGATTGTCGACGGTTTCCTTAAGGTACTTGTTTTCTTCTTCAAGGCCGTTGATGTTTGCTGCGTAAGAATAGACGATCTTATCGAACTCCTCTCGTGTTGTCATTGAAATTCTTTCATCCTTGAGAGCTTTATAAAGATTGCTTCGTCACGTGACATCCAATGGTGTGAGTGAAATTTGGGTTTTCCATCGGAAACATATCCCTCAAGGT
>JACQSU010000045.1 GCA_016211165.1 Candidatus Woesearchaeota archaeon
AAAAAAAACGTTTAAGATCCGAGCCAAAGGCGAGGATCATTCTCCATAACAATTATATAACTGCCAACTACGCATCCGTTATGCTAAAAAAAGCAACGCGTCGAGTTCGCATGATCCGTGTGCCTTCGGTGCGTCTTGGAAAGAAGAAGACTGGAAAGCCACAGAGGAATCCGGTGATGTCCGAGGCGCAGTTCAAAAAGGAACTTTCCGCTCTCAAGAAGATCCATCCTCTTTCAGAGCATAAGCGCGAGCAAAAGATTCTCAAAGATGCAAAGAAGATCGAATGGTTGCATATTCCTTCAGATAAAGAGCTCAAAACAGAGATTGATCGTCTGCACAAGGAAGAGGTTGCTGCGGCAAAGCTGCTTACACCTATTAACACAGACTACCCCAAGCTGCCAAGTGCCGCATCCATTCTTAAAAAGGAAGCAAAGAAAACAAAGAGATAAAAAAAATCTAAGATCTATCTGCCACCGCGTGCCATCTTTGCGCGCGCGATGTGACCGTTCTTGTCGATGAAGTAGAGGTATCCGCTCGCCTTCTTGACGCCGACCTTTGCAACCTTTTCAGGCTTGCCCTTTTTTGCGCCTTTGCGGCCGCGGGCCATCTTTGCGCGGGAGACATCTCCTTGTTTGTCAACAAAGTAGAGGTATCCTCCCTCTTTTCTCACGCCAACTTTTGCAACGACTTCTGCCATGTGTTCTCCTCCTTTTTGTATCGCGAACCTCCGGCGCAAGTAGCGGTCTTCACCGCATCATCGATCCCTTGGTCCTTGATGAGTTTTTTCTCGACGATAGCTTGTCGATTTCTGCCATTTCTCGTCGAGCCATTGTATATAAAGTTTTCGTCGATGGCGTTGTTCTTTGTCGTCAAAGAAAAACATTTAATCGTCCCTTCGCTTCGCTTAGGGGAAGCCCCCTTTGCAAGAAAGTTATATAAACGCACCAACAAGTCGGCTCGTATGACCAGGGGGTTTAAAAGGGGGACGAAGTCCCACTTTTCACAGGTGGTGTGATGATCAGTCTCATTAAGGATTTTTTCAGCAAGTTCCTCAAGGACCTCTTCAAGAAAAAAAAACATTTGAGGATGGGTCTGTATGGTCCTCCCAATGGGGGAAAGACCACGCTTGCGAATCGTATTTGCAAGGATTGGCTTGGGGAGGAGATGGGTGCTGTCTCGAGCATTGCGCACGAAACCCGGGAAATTCAGATTAAGGAGCAGATTAATATCAAGTCCAAGGGCAAGGAGCTTACATTCAATCTTATTGACACTCCTGGCATCGCGACCAAGATCGATTACGAAGAGTTTATGAAGGTTGGGATGGTCGAGAAAAAGGCAAAAGAGAGAGCCAAAGAGGCGACTAAGGGTGTTATTGATGCGATCAAGTGGTTGGATGATATGGACATTGTCATCATCGTGCTTGATAGCACGCTTGATCCATACTCACAGGTTAATATCACAATCATCGGCAACCTTCAAGCAAGGGAGATCCCGGTGCTTATTGTCGCGAACAAGATCGATCTTAAGAAGGCAAATATCAAGCGCATCGAAGCCGCGTTCCCGCAGTATGACGTTGTGGGCATCTCGGCCAAGTATGGAAAGAACGCGGACGAGTTCTATGAAGCCCTCTTCGTCCTGGCAGGTTAGGAAATGGTGACGTTAAGCATTGTTCCATACACAGAGATTGAGGGGCTTTCGAGTCTTGGGAGGATTCGCAAGCTTCTCAACATTGCAAAGGAGGACAAGATCGTGCTCTTGCAGGGCCGTTTGAGAAAGGAGGAGGAAGCTGAACTCATAAAGGTGACGATGGAGGAGATCAATTCAGAGTTCAAAGGTATTGAGCTTGCGGTGATCAATCCTTTGGAGACCAAGGGAGAGGCAGGAATATCCAAGATTCGGAATGATATGATTTCGATGTTGTTGGGTGATCGCCACGGCCTGACCGTTGTAGGTCCTGCAAGTATCGTAAAATCAATTAGAAAGGATCCTCATAAGATTGAGCTGCTCACTAAAGATTCTCGCCAGCATCACAAGAAGCGTAAGCGGTGATTGGGATGCCGCATCAGTGTGTTAGGTGTTCTGCGATGTATGCTGATGGTTCAACCGACCTGTTAAAAGGCTGCGCGTGCGGCGCCAAGCTTTTTTTCTTTATTCGTAAAGAGAAGCTTGAGGAGCAGCAAAAGCTTGCAGAGTCCATTAAGCTCTCGCAGGAGGAAAAGATCCAGATGGAGCAGGATGTGCTTGGAATGCTTACCAGTAGGATGGATTACGATGCCCCAGTGGTATTGGATCTTGAAGCTGTGCGCGTTCTTCGTCCGGGACAGTACGAATTGGACCTTGTCCACCTCTTCCAAGGCCAGCCGCTTATCTATCGTTTGGAGGAAGGCAAGTATGTAATTGATCTTGCCGAGAGTTTCCAGCAGCTTCGTAAAAACGTGTAATGAGATTCGTTATAACCCCCCTTTGGTAGGTTTTCAACGTTCTCCCCTGCGTAACCGCTCGACTGGTTCTGGAAAGGAGAACTTTGAAAAAATGAGCCGGAAGCGAATTTTTCAAAGTTCTCTCCACAGATTCCTAAAGAATTGGCTGATCATCTGCCATAAGCTGCGACTCTCAATTGGTTGTGGTTTTTCGAGCGCTGGGTGTGGTGCTGGTTCCACGCGTTCTGCTTCAGGCAAGAGTACGCCCTGGGCAGCGGGCTGTTGAGCGCATAATCCTTCTTCGCATCTGTTGCTTGCGCATTGGTAGTTGAGCTTGCATGTAGCGCCAGTATTGCGCGGTTCCAATAATGTAGTTGTGATGTCGCAGTAGAAGGTGATGTTGGTCTTGACTATTCTTGAACCGAATGCCGCGCAGACGATCCCATCAGGGCAGCCTGTGGGTGTTGAGATCTGGCAGAGTCCTTGGATGCAGGATTCTGCTGTGCATGGATTCTTGTCCGCGCAGTCGGTGTTCGCCAAGCATTCTGGTTTGGTCTCCCTGGCAAGTTGTTCAGCAAGCAGTGTTTCGCGAATGGCCAGTTCTTCGTCGCCTTGCGGACACTCATCAAATAGGCTGCAAAGGTCGTACTGGGGGTCGTCGAAATCCGCAGCGACCGCAGGCATGAAGAAGTATTCGACATAGTCACTGCCATCGCCTGCTTCGTTGTCGAGGATATCTGCCACAAAGAGACGGGAGCCGTCCCTAAATGTGTGCTGTTCATTCTCACGTAATGATGTGGACATCTCGCCATTCCAGGAAAACACAGTGCGCAGGCTGCGATCTGATACCACGACAAGTCGGAGTTCGCCGCTTACGATGCGCTTGGTTTGCCCTTCTGTGATTCCATCGCGCAGTGCTTGGGCAAAAGCAGAAGCGGCAACCGCGAGGATGAGCAATGCAGCGATGGTCGTCCTGCGCATTGTTCTTTTGGATCTGTGCCGATATAAAAAGTGATTGGTGAAACCTCGTTTTCTGAAATGCTGACATTTAAAAAGGAATCCGGGAAGCGTGACCTCTATGCAGTCCAGATACGCTTCTGATGAGAATTACACCAAAAAAGCTGTTAGCGGCGCATTCGTTGTGATGACGCTTAGTGTAGGGGCGAGTCTGTTTGGATACCTTTTGCGTTTGGTGCTTGCTCGATCTCTCACCCCTCATGAGTTTGGGTTGGTATATGCTGTGATTGCGCTCTTTGGTTTGATTTATGTCTTCCAGCACTGTGGTCTTAATGAGGCATTGGTGTGGTGGGTGGCAAGGATGCGCGCAAGGACCGATATTGCGAGGATTAAGGCAGCGTCATTTTTTGTGGTGCAGTTTCAGATTATCACAGCCCTTGTGATCTGCGCAATCTTGATCTTGTCAGGAGGTTTTCTTGCCAATTCATATTTTGGAGATCCTGCTGCGTACGGGTTGATTGTGTTGCATTCGGTGTTCTTGGTGCTCTTGCCATTTGAGACGGGATTTCAGTCAGTGTTTCAGGGATTGCATCGGATGTTGCTCTATGGTGGCGTGAATCTGGTGAGGGTTGCTATCGTATTGGGCAGCACGGCAATCCTGCTTGGATATGGGTTTGGAGTGACGGCGGTGTTTTGGGCGTATATTGTAGGGGCTACGATTCCCATGGTGTTTTGGATTCCTGTCCTTGGGAAGATTGTTCCCGGGTTCTGGCGGATTAGGAGAAAGATAGATGCTGCCTTGCCGCGCAAACTGTTCTCATTTGGTTTGCCAGTGATTTTCACGTCTGTCGCGCATATGGTGATGAGTTACACTGATACCTTGATGCTGACAGCCTCGCGGACGCTTGAAGAGGTCGGGTATTACAATGCCGCAACGCCGACAGCAGGGATGCTGTGGGTGTTCTCGGCATCGATTGCTATTGTGACATTTCCAATGACTACGGAGTTGTGGGAGAAGAAAAAGATTGTGCAGATTAAGCGTGGTGTCGAGGCGCTCTATAAGTATGTCGTGATCGCCATCGTTCCTCTGGCTTTGGTAATGGTTGCGTACCCGGATCTTATTTTGGGTACGCTCTTTGGAGCGCAGTATGCGGAGGGAGCGGTTGTATTGCAGGTTCTTAGTCTTGGCAGCGTGATGTATGCGATTGTTCGGGTCAATGATGCTATATTCTCTGGTATGGGTAAGCCCCGGATGAGTTCCAAGATCGCTCTCGCAGGGTCGATAGTGAATCTCGCTTTGAATATGCTGCTCATTCCGGTGTATGGAATGATTGGGGCGGCGATGAGCACAGTGGTTGGGTTTGGGGTGATGTTTGTGTGGGGTCTTGTGCGAATCCGAGGGGCTGTAATCTTCAGTCTGCCGATACGATCGTGGGTTGTGACAGGGATTGCTGCATTGGCGTTTCTTGGAGTTGTCAGTCAGCTCAAGGATTTCCTCTCGTGGAATCCCTTTGGTGAGGCAGTGGCGTGTTTGCTTGCAGGATCGCTCGCATATGCGCTTTGCCTGCTTGCAGGCAGGGCCATCACGATCAACGAGCTTGTCCATCTAAAAAAGCGCATTGGCATCTGATCACAACAACGTTACTACTTCTACATTGTTGCGTGAGAATTCCGGACGAAGTGATCCGAGGAATGGTTCTTGTGCTAGTTTCTTTTCCATTCCATCGCAGAATGGTACATTGTGGTTGAGCAAGAGGTGGGTGACGCCCATTGATTTCATTCGATCGTAGATCTCCTGCGGAGTCTCTTCATAATTGATCACGCCTTGCATTGCTGCGCATTCAAAGAGGTATGGTCGGAGAAGCCAGTAGGCATGGATTTCGCCAAGCATCACAACAGTGCTATTTGGCGGTGTGTGCGTATTGATGTATTGCATCGCTGGATACACAGGCCGGATGCGTTCTAGGTAGGCGTCGCGATCTTCCACGCCAAGAATATATCCAACGGCTTTTCCGTGGTAGGCAATGGGGAACGCCAGGTTCAGGAGCATGCTAACAAGGATGATGCAGAGGATCGGTGTTCGTACGCGTGTTAGTCGCTCGTCATGCGCAGTCTGCGCAGAGACGATGGCGAGCAAGGTAAAAATGGGTATGAGGAGCCTGCTTTGTTGGCTCGTTGCCCACCAGAACACATAGGAGAATGCCGCAAAGGTAAGAATCGTCAATGACTCGCGGGTTCTCCACAGTGCGAATCCTATGGGTGCAAGCATCAACAAGATTGGTCCCAAGAATGTGAGTTCGCCGTATTGGCTAGGCATCAAGAAGAGTTTGATTGGCGCTAAGAAGAAGTGGGAAAGTGAGAGATCCAGGCTCTTCACCGATGCAAGATAAGCTAGGCTATGTGCGACAGTCCAATTGACGCCATCAAAGAGGCTTTCTGCAAATGGCCCGAGGGGGTTGCCATTGATGATCCAATTCTTGACATACCACATGACTGAAAACGACGCAGTGATGCTAACAAAGCCCGCGATCTGTCGTAGTGACATTCGAAGTTGCGATCGTTTCATCCACGTAGTCATGAGTGTAAGGATCATGATGCTCACTGGTCCATTCCACTTGGTGCTTGCAAAGAGCCCAAGGACAATCGCCGCTGCCAGAAAAGATCCTTTGACATCATCAAGGATCCACGATAGCCATAGTCCAAATCCGAGGACAAAGTAGAATGTCATTGCAAGGTCATTGTATGCAATGCCGGATTCGATGGCAATAAGGGGGATGGTATAGAATATCACGGCTGCAAGCACCCCTATATCGTGTCCTGCCAAACGGCGCGCGAGCCAATATGTGGCAAGTGCGGCTAGGATGCCAAATGCGTAATGGACCAGCTTTGCAAGCACATCTCCAGAGATTGCAAGCGCGAGGGTGTACATCATCTCTGTTGTGAGGGGCCACGTGCTCACGATCATTGGATGGTACGCAAATCCGCCGCTTTCAAGATAGTATTTGGGAATTGCCAAATGATAGCCAAGTCCATCGGAATCTGTTGTGGGGGCAAGCGCTCCGATAAGATTGAGTGCTGCAAATGCAAGAAACACTGCGCACAACATGGGCTTTTGTCTCATCCACGTGTAGTCCAGTGATCGTATTGCTGCAAGTAGCCATGTGATATTGCGGATCGTGGTGACAAACAAGAGGGCAGTTGTCGTGATGACGTGCAAAGGGCGCATCCACCCAAGCCATCCCAGAGCATACATCACAAGGATAAGTGTGCCGCTTCCAAGCGCGAATGAGAGGAGAATGTCAAGCAGGGGTTCTGTTGTTGGATGGATGCGCCTCTGGATCTCTCTGCCGATGCACAATGTGCCCAGTGCAAGGATGATCAGCCAGAGGATCTCGATCATGCGTGATCACCCAAAGATGCCGGGGAAGTAGTGTGGGCCGTAGGATGTGATGAAGTGCTGAGCATAGGCAATATATTGGAAGTAGTAAAGCAGGAAGACGAGGATCATCCAGGCAAGCAGGGCGTACTGCAAAGAGGATGGAAGCAGGGTTGCTGGTGAATGGGAGGCGCTGCCTGTTGATTTGGCTTGCATAAATGAGGCATATCAATGCAGGTTTAAAAGATGTGTGGAGAACTTTGAACATTTTTTCAAAGTTCTCCTTTGCAGAAGTTACGCAGGGAGGGGTTTAAAAGGGGGCGTAGCCCCCTTTTTCGTATGAAGCTCAACCTTGGTTGTGGTCGCGACATCAGGGCAGGCTATGTCAACCTCGATAGCCGCAAACTCAAGGGTGTTGATGTTGTGCATGATCTTGAGAAGGTTCCGTATCCATTCAAGGATGGCAGCTTTGATGAGATCGTTGCAAGTCACGTGCTTGAGCATATGGCAGATCTGGCCAAGGTAATGCAAGAACTCTGTCGTATCAGCAAGAAGGGTGGGAGGATCCACGCGATCGTCCCGTATTTTTCCAATCCCGGATCATTTGGCGATCCTACGCATAAGCGATTCTTCACGTATGAGACCTTCGATTACTTTACAGAGAATAGCGCACTCTCGTATTATTCCAAAGTCAGAGTAAAGATAGTCAACAAAAGGATCCACCTCTTTGGGAGGTCCTCTGCAGGGAAGCTCCTGGGGTTCCTGCCGAATATCATCATCAATCTCGTCCCACGTTTCTACCAACGTTTCTTTGCCTATGTCTTGCCAGCATCAGAACTTGAAGTTGTCTTGGAAGTCGTGTGATCCTCGCAGGAGAACTTTGAAAAAATGGGCCGGAAGCGAATTTTTCAAAATTCTCTTGACTATATTTTTAGGGGGTTAAAAAGGGGGAAACCCCCTTTTCAGGGGGTTAAAAAGGGGGTCTCCCCTTTTTTTTAGTGGTGGTGCGCTGCCTTCCCAAGATGGGGCAGTCTTGTCAGTAAGTCGATGTCGTACTCAATCATTATGTTCACGAGCTGGCCAAATGATGTCTTAGGCTCCCATCCCAATTCTTTCTTGGCTTTTGCTGGGTTCGCAAGCAACAAGTCAACTTCTGCTGGTCGCATAAAGCGTGGATCTTGTTTCACATAGTGTTGCCAATCATCAATTCCGGCGGATCTAAATGCAGCCTCTAGGAACTCTCTGATACTATGGGTCTCTCCGGTTCCAACGACATAATCGGAAGGCTCCTGTGCTTGCAGCATCCTCCACATGGCGTCAACATAGTCTCCGGCAAATCCCCAGTCGCGTTTTGCATCAAGGTTTCCAAGGATGATGTGGTCGGCAAAGCCGAGTTTGATTTTTGCTACGCCATGGCTTATTTTGCGTGTGACGAATTCCAGTCCCCTGCGTGGGCTCTCGTGGTTAAAGAGGATGCCATTGGCGGTGAAGATGCCGTAGCTTTCCCGATAGTTAAGTGAGATATAGTGGCCATAGGCTTTGGCAACGCCATAGGGGGATCGTGGATGGAATGGAGTAAGTTCAGTCTGGGGGCTTTCGCGTACCTTGCCAAACATTTCCGAAGAGCTTGCCTGATAAAAGTGAATTGTTGGATCAACTAGTCGTACAGCTTCAAGCAATCGTGCCACGCCAAGTCCGGTGATGTTGCCGGTTGCGACGGGTTCGTCAAATGAGGTTTTGACAAAGCTCATCGCCGCAAGGTTGTAGACTTCATGCGGCTTGGCAGCGCGCAGGACTCGGATCATGGATGATGTGTCGCCAAGGTCTCCTTCAATCAACCGAATCTGGTTCTGGATGTGGATGATGCGTTCATTGGAAAGTGTGCTGCTGCGCCGGACAAGTCCATAAACCTCATAACCTTTTGAGAGGAGCAATTCCGCAAGGTAGCTGCCGTCCTGTCCAGTGATGCCTGTGATGAGTGCTCGCTTGGTTTCCATCGTCGGTGTTGTTCTTGTTTGGATTATAAAGATTCGCGCAGCAAGGCGATGTCGTGCATGACCATCATTCGGACAAGTTCCTTAAAGCTTGTCTTCGGCCGCCATCCAAGGTTTTCTTGGATCTTGGTAATGTCTGCCTCAAGGACTGCGGTTTCTGTGCGCATCAAGGCGGGGTCCGCTTTGATAAAGCGCTCATACTCAGTAATGCCTGCGGCAGTGAATGCTTCGTGGAGGAATTCGCGCACTGTGTGGCTTTTTCCCGATCCGATTACGTAGTCATCAGGAGTCTTTGCTCTGTTTATCATCCACATTGCTTCGACATAGTCGCCTGCAAATCCCCAGTCGCGTTTGACATCAAGATTCCCTAAGACAAGTTCATCAGCTATGCCTAGTGAGATCTTGGCTACGGCTTGGGTGATCTTTCGAGTGACAAAATCAGGGGGTCGGCGTGGGGATTCGTGGCTAAAGAGGATGCCGCTGCTTGCGTGGAGCTTGTGCTGGGTGCGGTACTGTGCCACCATCCACTGTGCGAATGCTTTTGAGGCTGCGTAGGGAGTCACGGGTGTGTATGGCGTCTGTTCACTCTGGGGGGAAGTTATCGGAGTGCCAAACATCTGGCAGGTTCCTGCTTGGAAGAATCTGATGGCAGAATTCGTTGTTCTGATGGCTTCAAGCATCACGAGTGCTGCGTTTCCATTGATGTCGTGCGATCCGACAGGATCCTTTATGTATAGAGCAAAATTGCTCACAGCTGCCAGGTTGTAGACTTCATCCGGCTTGACTTGGCGGAGCACGCTTTGGATGAAGGCGAGATTTGTCAAGCTGGATTCCTTGATTGTGATGCTGTCAAGAAGATGCTTGATATTCGCATCATGAAGAGGTCCTGGTCGGACAAGTCCGATGACTTCATATCCTCGGGATAGCAGATGCTCTGCAAGGTAGCTGCCATCCTGGCTGGTGATTCCTGTGATAAGCGCTTTCATCGCAAGGTGTTCTCCGCATTCTACTCGTTCTTCAAGGTTATGCATGCTCCTTGTTCCAGGCAATGGTCTGTTTCAATCCGTCAATAAGAGGCGTCTTGGCAATCCATTGCAGATCTTTTTTTGCCGCGCTGACATCGCAGATGATCTTTGTCGGGCCCCATGTGGGTTTGTCCAGTTTTTGAATTGTCGCGCCCGTAAGCATGGCGATCTGATCTCCGATCTCGCCGATGCTTGTGCCCACGCCAGTGCCGATATTGCAGATGCCCTTTTTATCGCTCAAAAGAGCAGCGACAATGGCGTCAATAATATCATCAACAAAGATGAAGTCCCGGATCGGTGTGGGGTTCTGGATGGTGATGGTTCCCTGCGTGAGGGCCGAGTGGATGGTCTGCGCCAAGAGATGAGGGTATCGTGATGGGTGCTGGTACGGTCCGTATGCGTTGGAGAGTCGCAGGATCGTGATAGGAAGTGTCTTTTGGAAATATCTGACAACCTGCTCGGCAAGTCCTTTTGTGAACGTGTAATGATCACCCATGACGTCAATGGGGGCGTCCTCGTCAATGGGGCTTTGTGCCTTGTCAGAATAGAGCACGATTGAGGACGTATGGACGATCTTGGTTATTCGAGTTCGGGTGGAGAGTGCATCAAGCAATCGCAGTGTGCCGCCAACATTCGTGTCAAAGGCGTCTTGGAGATCTGGGCAGAATGCTTTGTGTGATAGCGCAGCAAGGTGGACGACATAGTCAAATCCTTCATCAAGCCAGCTAAAATCCGTTGTTCGAAGATCATCCTCAATAGTCGACACCGGCACCTGGGGCGCTTCGATGCTGATGTTAAGGATGTCGGCTCCCAAACTCTGTAGTCTTCTGATGAGATGTGTGCCGATGAATCCCGATCCTCCCGTGACCAGGATGCTTTTTCCAGCTAGTGCAGAGTCGATCATGGACGTGCGTCAAGCATTACCGCTTGAGTCCCTCCGTGATCATTGCTGCGATGTGATCAAGTTCTGTGCGTCCAAGGTCTTGGTGGCATCCCACATAGAATCCGCTTTCATTGATCCACTTGGCCACTGGATAATCATCCTCGCGTATGCCCAAGACGCGACGATAGACAGGTTGATTGGTAAGAGGCAGCATATCTCGGGTTTCAATGCCTTTGGATTCCAGGAAATGCACTAATTTCTCCTTTTTCTGTGTGCGTAGCACAATGGGATACATCATAAAGCTGTGCTCGCATCCTGCTCTGATGGAAGGTAACTGGAGCAAATCGTCGTGCTTTCGCAGCTTCGTAGACAAGTATGCTGCGTTTTCTCGTCGTTTGTGGATCATTGGTTTCCAGTCTTCGACTTGGGCAAGGCCAAGTGCACCTTCCATCTCCGTGGCTCTAAAACTATGTCCTAATGTTGTGAAGCTAAAGCGTCGTGAGATGATCATGTTCATCTCTTCTGCGCTTTTGTTGTCGTCATCATCAATGGAGAGGTAGATATTGTCCCGTCCATGGTTCATGATGCTTCGAAGTTTCACAGCATAGTCAGGATTGTTGGTGGTATTGACGCCTCCAACTCCTGTAGTGATCAGATGAGCAATATAGGTGCTAAAACAGCCGATGTCACCAAGGGATCCGACGCTTCTGTCTTTGTAACGCGCAAACATCGTCTCGCAGCTGTCTTCGATAACTTTGAGATTGTGCCGCCGCGCGATCCTGCTAATTGGGTCCATGTCGCACGGTTGTCCAAAGAGATGCACGGGAATGATGGCCTTTGTCTTCTCTGTGATCGCTGGCTCGATTTTTTCCGGATCTAGCTCATAATGTTCCCGGTCGATGTCAACAAATCGAACCTTCATCCCATTGTGGAGTACAATATTAGAAGTGGCAATGAACGTGAGTGACGGAACGATCACCTCGTCTCCATCGTGCCAGTTGTGGATTTCTTTGAGTGCGGCAAGGGCGATATGAAGTGCGCTTGTGCCGCTATTGCTCATAATGCCATAGCGTGCGCCGTGTTCCTGGGCGAATCTGTTCTCAAAACGCATCATGTACGGCCCATAAGACAATCTCTTCTTGCGCAGAACGTCATTGACATAACGGATAGCTTTTTCAGAAATGTATGCTGTTCCTACGCTGATGCGAAATGATCCATCTCCTTGTGCCATACCCTTTCCCTGAAGAACGATCCAGGGGCCCCAAGTCAGGGCAAACCCGCTCTGATTTAAATAGGTTATGGACGATGAGGAAAAGGGGCGTGGCCCCTGCTACGCGCAAGGCTCGCAATACCCTTGACAAACAAAAACGTCCATGAGAATTCTTTTAGGTAATCATGTGTTTCTCCGATATATTTAACTATTGGTTTGTGTGGCACGTGTTCAAGGGCGTAGTTGAGTACAAACGTCCATTCGTGTTCACCCGTGAGG
>JACQSU010000048.1 GCA_016211165.1 Candidatus Woesearchaeota archaeon
ACTTCATAGCCATAGCCTCTGATTCTCGAGCGTAGTGCTGGGTGCATGTCTTTGATAGTTTCAAGGTTTCCTGCGGCGACGAGGATGAAATTGCATGGTACAGGTTCTGTGCGGACCATGGCGCCTGCCGATCGTTCAGATTGTCCAGTGATGGGGAACTTGCCTTCTTGCAAGGCAGTGAGGAGTTCCTGTTGGGTGTACGGCGCAAGTATGGCGATCTCGTCGATAAAGAGGACGCCGAGGTGTGCTTTGTGGATCATTCCTGCAACGACGCGCTCGTGTGCTGGTGTGCCAAGGCCTCCGGTTTGGAACGGGTCATGGAGGACGTCTCCCAAAAGCGCTCCTGCGTGTGCTCCTGTTGCGTCAAAGAATGGCGCGTTCTTTCTTTTGTAGTTATCAACAATGACTTTTGGCACAGAGTATTTTGGTCCTCCCATTCGTTTGTTGACTGACATCATGACGGCAAACGCGGCAAGGAAGATCATTCCGCCAAGGAAGAATGCGGCGAACATGATATCGGAGTTGTAGTAGGTTCTTGCCCACCAGGGGGTGACCATAGCGATGATGGCAAGGACGAGCATCAGGAAGTTCTGGTTGCGAAACATTCCCAAGCTTTGCAGATTGCCTCGTGCAACAAGTTCGCGTCCTTCGCCTGCAGGGACTGTTCTAATGAGGGGTTGGTTCTCGTCATTGGGGTTTTGGAATGCGATGGTGTCGGCAAGTTTCTCTTTGGGTAGGAGTTCGGCAAGGGCAAGGCCTAGCATGGAATTGTGCACGACAGCTCCCTGTTCTATGATGAAGTTGTGGCTGCCATCTACTTGGAAATCGTAGACAGTCTTTTCGATGAGTGCAACAGATTCGAGACGGTCCCAAAAGACGTCGCTGTGGACAAGGGTGTGCAGGACTGATTGGGTCGTCGTCTCTGATGGTGCGACGCAAAGAAGTTTTTCATACAGGTCTGCAGCGTAGTCCCTGGAAAGTCCTCTCTCGCCGCGTAGCGCACGGCATAATGTGCCGTGTCGAATGCCAAGGTCTTTGTAGTGCGCTCCAGTCTCTTGTTTCCAGCGATACAGATGGTGGGCAACAGCAGGGATGATGTCTATGTTGGTGTTTGATTTCTTTGAGCAGAACTCGAGCAAGGATTCTTTTTTGTAGTTGATTTCAAGTTGGAGATATGTTGCAAGCTTTCTCCCCATGGCGCTCTCTGAGATCTGGATTGCATAGTAGGGTGTTGGTGCCTGGTTTGAGTTTGTGGCTCGCTTTGTGAGGTTCTTTTGTGCTGCGCGAACGCCAATGCCCAGGAGGAGCAGGGCGATTCCTTTGATGAGGTTCTTGCTCTTCGAGACGCATTGGATGCCATGCTTTCTTGTCACATATCCGTCCCCGTCAATATATCCGCTTAAGAATGAGCCGATCACATCCGGTGTGCACGTGTAGAGAATGTCAGGAACCTGCTTTAGTGAGGATTGTTTTGTTGTTTCAAGAGGGATTTGGAATGCCTGATGGAGGAACTCGATAAGGGCAGTGGATTTTCTGATGATAAGAGCGTCTTTGGTTGATTCTATAAGCCATTCCGGGTATGAAAATTCTTCCATGAGAATGTTTTTGATCTTCTGTTGCAGGTTTTTGTTTTGGTTTGATAGAACCATGTTTCCCTGCCAGCGTCCTTCCGCGACATACAGTCCGAGAAAGTAAGCCAGTTGTGGTGAGAGCGTGGGTGGTATAAGAATCGGGGTAGGGACCACCCCGTTTGCCCTTTTAACAGACAACTTTTCTCCGATGCGGATGAAGTCTTTAAGTTCAGTAGTGATCGCGTTTGAGCGCTCCCACGGAATGTGTCGAACAACTCCAACAGGCATCCCCTTGGCAAGATTGTGCGAAGGCATGAAGACGGGTTGACCATCGTTTATCGTGAGCAGTGGATGGTCTCCGCTCACTTCAATGACGATGCCGGAGCGAAAGGAGATGCGATGGACGAGCTTTTTGCCGCCTTTGTACATGACGCTGACAGGGTTCCATGCTACCTTGCCGGAAGTTTCAAGACTGGCGATGCGCAATGTGGATGTAGGACGTGAATATGCGCCGTTGTTCTTTGTGAGGACCATGCCTGCGTAGCGCGTAAACAGGTCGCTGGCCTTGATCGGGCCGCGTTCCGTGATGACAAGAGTGTCTTCACTGACGCACTTTCCCGTGCCAGGATCTCCGATAAGAAGCACGTGTCTTCGTTGTTCTGCTGCTTTTTTGATGACTTCGACTGCTTCTTCTTGGCCTATGACTTGGTCAATGATCCTGCTGCTTACTTGGATATCTTTTGTGGAAGAATACTTGGGCGCCATTGCGCCTACAACCCTGGTTTGGGTTTATATAGATTGTGAAGAGATCATGCCTTGCGACGCTTGATCATGTAGATAAGGAGAACTCCGAGAAAACCGATTCCTGCTCCGATGAGTATTGCTTGCCACATGCTCGATGCTTTTGGGGTTTCAATGATGGGTGGAGGTTGTGCAGGTTGAGGAGCGGCTTGTTGTAGAGGAGGGGTGAGGGGGGGAGTTGGAGGAATCAGGGCTGGTAGCGGCGGAGTGGTGGTTATGATAGGGACTTGTTCTTGGGGTTGTGGGGGGATGATTGGTCCTGGTTTGTATGTGCAGGCTTGTCGTTCTTGTGGTTTTCCAATAGTTGTGCCGCAGTTGTTTTTGTCAATGCAGCTTCGTGTTTGGAATCCTTCTCGCTCGCATGGTCTGAAGTTGGTGCAGGTAAAGAGTGGTACGCAGTTGCCCAAGGCAAGGGGTTGTGGTTGTGGGGGGATGGTAGTGGGGCGCAGGCCGCGGCTGCCTCGTGAGGTGGTGCTTGTCATTGGTTGCTGGACTGGAGGTGGGGGGGTTGTTGTAAATGCGGTGATGCTGGGTGGCATTTCTGCGATGATGCTATGCAAAAGGCCGGTTACTCTGAATCTTGTTCCTTCATCCGTGCAGGTGTATGGTCCGTGGAGTTGGGCATTGCATGTGACTGGGATTTCGCCAGGACTTGTGCATGCCAAAGATATGTCGGTGATCGCAGGAGTATGGCGGTCTAGGATACAGACTGCTGTTGTGCCGGGTGTTTTGTCAAGGTACAGGATCTTGGGGCCCCCGAAGTTGACAAGAAGGATATTGCGATTTCCAGATCTGGTTTTTTCGATTCGTATGGTTGTAAGATCAAGGGGGGTGGTGATAAGGTCAGAGAAGATGTCGACCACAGCCTGACCTGCGATGGTAAATCGTGTGGTGATTGGGGATGTTGTGGAGTCTATGGTTATGTCGATGCCTGGAAGTGCGCCGATGATGAGTTCGTTTGCTCTGGGGATAAGGGGTAATGGCGTATTCTGACATTGGCAATCTTGGGGGCATCGGATGCAGTCTTCGCCGCTTTGGCAGGCGCCGATGCCGCAAACAGGTCCTGTTGGTTCAAGGTCGAATCTGTTTGTTTGCGCTGGCTCAAAGCCTTTTTGCGTGACTCTTTGTCCATTGACAAAGAAAAGGAGTGAAGATCCGACTGCGAGTCCTGCGGATTCGTCTGTTCGGACTGGAATGGCGATGATGGGGTCGTATCCATATTTGCCCTGTTTGGTGAGGCTTGTTGTGCGAAAGCTTCCATCAGATGCAAGGATTTCAATAAGGTTGCCATCAGGGATTGGTGCTCCGTTCACGTTGACAGTGCCAAAGATTTGTTCAGGTAGGATGGGTGGGATGGCAATGGCAACGGAAGTCATCACGATGAGGACTAATGTAAGGACAAAAGTGATAGTTATAAGTCGGATCTCGCCGCCGCGTGACGCTCGGCCAGCAGGGGGATGGCCCCTCCGGGGTGGCTGGTAGGTCTTTTGCTCTGCAAAAGACCGTCGAGCCGTCACCGGCGGCGACGAGATCATATTCTGAATAGGTCTATGTCCAGATTTCAACGTAGAACAGCCTTGTGAATTTCGAGAATCTCTTGCATTTCCCTCACGATACCAGTGTTTCATTTTGCTTGAGGTTGATCCAGTAGGCGTTGCTCGGTTCCAGGGTCGCGTCATCAATGGTGAGTTTGATGAGTTTTCCATCCTCAAGTGTCCAGAGTGAGTTGATGGTTGGGAGGATGCTTCGGTATGCTTCTGTTGCTGATGTAGCTCTGATCGAATGTAGTGAGATAAGGTTCCATCCTTTGTGGAGTTGGAATGTGGGTGGGATCTCGGGTTGTCCTTGGATGTTGAGGCCTCGAGAGCCGACGATGTGGATCTCGCCAGGTGCATTGGCAAAGAGGTAGTATCCTTTGCCTTCGTCGAGTGTGTGGAGGTTGCTTGGGATGTTGGGGTCTATATGGAAGATCTTCCAGCTATTGGTGCTGGGGATATATTCAAAGAGTCGAAGTCCTGTGGCGCGTAGGTGCGCTGTGAGCGTGGTCAAATTTTTGACATTGGGGATGAGTGGTGTTGAGATGAGGTTCCAGCCGCGGTTGAATCGGATTCGGTATGGTTCTGTGCCTTCTCGCAGATCGCTTGGGTAGCGTGCAAGGTAGTGGTTGAGTACTGGTGTGATATTCGTTTCCACACGCGTAGACACTATAATAATGGCGCCGCCGGATGTCCAGGTATATCGCATCAAGGCCGGTTGTTCTATGACTCTGCCCCCACTGACAACTTCTGTAAAACCAACTGTTTCAACAGTAATGACCTGGGATCCGACAAGCCTCAATTCATTGCCAAGGAGTTGGTACGTATCGATTATTCCAGGGGTGATGTCTGATAGGATCTCAACCTCGATAATGTAATCAACGTTATCAGGGATGGGGTTATAGTATGCGTCTATATGGTCTATGGTTGGTCCGAACTGATTGTATAAGAAGCCTTCGTACCTCGCGGAGTGTAGGGTAAATCTGACGCGGTTATCAGAGCTGATGTTTCCAAGGGTCACGAATGTAGCAAGGTCAATGTCCCTGCTTTCAATGGAGAAGTTGGTGGCATTCAGGTGCAGTGCAGGGCTGATGTTGTAGAGTTCAAGGACGTACTGGCCTGGCGGGATTGGTGGCCCCACATTGATCATTCCATCGGGGCGTAGGGTGGCATTGGCATAGAGGTAGTAATATCGTTCGCAATTGGTTGGTTCATAGCATTGTACATCTGCAGGATCCTGAGCATTGATAAGCATAGGCAGAGTGAGTCCTGGTTTGGTGAGGCGTGCGCTAAAGTTCACAGTGGTGATACTACGGGTTCCGCTAAGTTGAAGAAGTATCTGTTGAGATTCATTTGCGCTAAATCGTCGGGGTCCAACATCTACTTCAATAATTTCCTCAATGCAATGTCCTTGGATGCAGGCTTTGCCGTTTTGGCATCCGCAGGTGTCGCAGTCAGAAATAAGGTGACCTTCAGCGCAGAGTATTGGTTTATCAGCAGAGCAGGTTCCGTACAGTGTTCCATCATCACAGCGCGCAACTTGGCACGAGCCGTTCGATTGGCAGGCTTCTCCTGTGGGGCATCCGCACGATCTGCAGTTTTGGACCAGGTCTGGTGTGTCGAGTCTGCAAAGTAGGGGTGGGCTTTTGGAGCATGTTCCGCGGCTTGTGCCGTCCCTGCACGGAAGTGAAGCTGTGGGTAATGTGGTGTTTGCGACGCGGAAGTTCCATGTTGCATAGGTTGTTGTTACTCCGCCAGTCTCAAAGCTTGCGTCGATGGAGTAGAATCCTGGTTTGTCAAGTGATTGGTTTGTAAAGAGTGGTGCAAGGGGTAGTGGCGAATTGGGAAGTAGTGTTCGTGAGGCATTGATTTGTGCAAGGGGAGTTCGCCTGTAGCTTTGGTCAGGCAGGATGCCGAGCGCACCGGTGTCAAGCGTGCCGCAGTCAAGCGTGCAAGAACCGCGTTCAGGTGGGTGGCAGATGGAGTCTCCGCATCGTGAGGTTTGGCAGTCTGTTGGACAGGTTGGCTCGCAGTTTGGCGGACATATTGGGCCAACTGTCGCCACAGTTGAAATGGTGGATAGTGTGAGGTGCACGGTTCCTTTTGCTACGGCGCTTCCTGTGTTGATGATGCGTGAAGCAGTGATGTCTGGGGGTTGCACAAGGCTTTGGTCTTTGACTTCTGTGGGGATGGTTTCTATGACGATGCGTCCAGTAGGGTGGGTTGTGGCAAGGGTGATAATGTACGTGCCTGCATAGCCGATGCGTCCAACGTCAATCATTCCGAGGAGTCCTATGCGATTGTTGGTGATAGTGATAGCTTCCGGTATGTGGGGAAGTGGTACGGTGTTGTGGTTGTAGGTGATGGTGTACTGGCTGATGTGGGCTGGGAGAGTTCCTTCGACCGCGATGAGGCGACTAGTAGGATTGTAGCGTGTGCTAATCTTGATGTTGTCTGATTCGATGTAGAGGTAGTCCGATGTGATGATGGTTCCGTCAGTAACATCAAGCCGTATCGTTCGGAGTCCGTCAACGAGTTGGCTTGTGTCAATGGTGGCGATGAGGTCGTCATCAAATGGTCCTGTTCCTTGGTTGCGCAGCGTAACGCCTGTTGCATCGAATCGTGTGTCATTGCGCTCTGCTGTGGTGATGGTAAAGGATGGTCCTTCTACAGTGCCAAAGATACCGATGAGCCCCTGCACGCGGGTTTCTGTTTCTTCTCCGCATGATGCGATGAGGAGTAAGATGATGCAGGTTCCGGCAATGTGCAGTGGGTTCATTGTAGTGATTGTTGTTCAGGCATAATTTTTGGGTCGACTGTTCTAAGGATTGCGATTGGCAAGGGTGTGGTCTCGCGTAGCGCTGCGGGAATGTCGATGATGCCTGTTCCTTGAGCTGTGCGTGAGTATCCGATGTCAAATGCTGTTGATTTGAGGGCTTGTTTTATCTGGAGTGGTGTCCAGTCCGGGTGTGCCTCTAAGAGCAGGGCTGCGGCGCCGGCAACATAGGGTGTGGCCATGCTTGTGCCGCTAAGGCGCACGTGAGCATCATCAACGCACGTGAGCGCATCTGTATCAGCGAATGAGGATTTGGCAGCGCAAATGGCAACGCCTGGCGCGACAAGGTCAGGTTTTTGGTGTTCAAAGCTTGGGCCGAGGGAGCTAAATGTTGCAATGCGAGGCGCAGGCGTCTTGCAGTTCGTATGAGAATAGAGTTGGGATGCTCTGCAGCTAGCGCCCACAGTGATTGCCTCGACGCTGTTTCCTGGTGAATTGATGGTGCGTTCAGCCCCGTTGTTTCCTGCGGCGATGGTGACTACGGATCCGACACTGACTGCGTTGCGGACTGCGATCGTGGTGGCATCCTCGGATTGTCCAGCAGGCCCTCCGATGCTCATGCTGATAATATCAGCGCGGTCGGTATAGTCTCCGTCGCTATTTGGATCCATTGCTCTCTCGAGGCCGGCAAGGATCATCGCGTCGTTTGTGGAGCCGTCCTTAAGAAATATCTGGTAGATGGCAAGACGTGCTCCTGGGGCAACGCCCGGTGTTGCGCCATTGCCTGCTGCAATCGACGCGACATGTGTGCCGTGACCATGGGTGTCGATGGCGTCCGGTGTTTGGGACACAAAGTCAAAGCCATCGACGAATTTAGAGCAGGTGCCTGTGGTGAATTGTTTCGTGGTGCACCCGCCAAAGTCAGGGTGGGTATAGTCAATGCCTGTATCGAGGATAGCGATCCTAACACCTGTTCCGGTGTAGTCTGCAAGAGGGGTGTCGAAGGTCTCGATTCGTTGTGTGTCTTCTGGTCGGGAGCTGATATCCTCGGTTGCAAAGAGGTAGCGGATATAGTTGGGGTAGATGGCGCGGACATCAGGATGGGTGAGGAGTTGTCGTGCTTGTTCCTCGGTGATGTCAAGTGCCACGCCATTAAAGATGCGTGTGTAGTCTCCAAGGGATTGCGGCATCATTCCAAGAGATGCGGCAAGTCGCTTGCGTTGTTCATCAAGAACTCGGATGTTCGTGCCAGCAGGCGCAGTGCGCAGTGGTAGTGAGGCGGATGAGAATGTTTCTATGGCTCGTGCAAGGTCCTGTGCTTGGATGGTGTCAATCCTGTCCCTAGGTGCAAGCAGGGGATCTGCGGTGAATTCGACGATGAATCCGCGGTAGGATGCCCTGGCTGTCTTTTCAGATTCTATGTCTTGCGCAGTGGTAAGAGCAATGGTTTCGTTCAGGAGGTATGTGGATTTCCGGGTAAGGAGCGTGGATGAGATGTCGATGGGCATTGTGCACATGCCGTTAGTTTGGCATTTTCCTCCTTGCGGGCATCCGCAGGTAAAACAGCTGGGGGTGAGTGCTGCATTCTGGGTGCATGAAAACGGACGGGTTGTGGAGCATGCGCCTATCGGCGTGCCGTCGGTGCATTGTGAGGTCTCAGCAAAGTCGACAGGTGTGAGTGTCAGATTTGATCCCTGTGACGAAGACAGGTCTAGGGCGCATGGGTATGAAGGACACAGTGATGCGACAACTGATGCCAAATCGTTTGTGGTATTTGCGACGTATTGGATTGTCACATTTGCTTTGAATTCTGTGTTCTGCGTTGCGGTGACCGTGATGTTGGATGTGCAGATGTCTAGAGCCGAGCATGTGGTTCGAATCCCAAATTGTGCTTGAGCGCCGCTCACAGCTGGTGTTCCAAGCGCATCCTTCCCAAAGATAAGGATCGAAGGCATTGGCGCTCGGAATGTGGCGCTCCTGGTGGCTGCAGGTGGAGGAAGTTTGTAGGTGAGTGTGGTCTCGATGGTTGTTCCAGGTCCGATGGCGATCGTGCCTTCAGCCAGTCTGGCGCAGCGTGATCCGCTGCAGCACTCATTGCTTGTGCTGCACAAGTTTGCGCTTGGCGTGCAGGTATTTGCAAGGCAGGCGCCTTGTTTGCATCCGAATGGGCACTGCACAGTGTCGGTAATGATCCTGCCTTCTTGGCAGAGCGTCTCAAAAAGGAATGGTGCTTCGATGGGTGAGTTCATTGAGGTGTTTGTGGGGCCTGGCCGTGGGCTAGTTTCAAATTCTGTGCATGCTGCCGTGGCGCAGCATCCTTCGTTGGCAGTGTGGGTTTGCGTGAATGCCATGCCGCGGACAAGGGTGTTGTTGCCTGGTTCATCACCTGTGCCGCATCCTGTGGGTAGTGGTTCTCGTACCACAGCGATGGATTGTGATCGTGGGGAAGGATTGGTGTCAAGGTTGGATGGGGTGCCCATCTCGATGTCAAAGAATTCATTGGTTGGTGAGGCCACGTCCTGCATCAGAAGTGGAGGGAAGACATTGAATGTGCCAGATTCGCCTGGTGCTAGTGTGATAAAGTGGGTGAGGTTATTAAGTTGAAGAGTGATTGCGCCTGTTGTGGCGTCACGTAGTTTCAATGTGAACGGTACCGGGGATTGGACAGGTTTAAAGTCTGAGTTACGGATGATGGCTTGGAGTTGGATCTCTTCGCTTGTGCGCAAGTGGATCTTATTGTCCGGTGCAGGCTTGGCAATCCCTGTATCAGGGATCTGTTTTTTGAGAGTGACGGATTCGATGCCAAGTCGTGGTTCAGGTGTGCAGACTCCATCAGCGCAGCCTGCTGGGCATTGTAGTGTGACAGTTGTCGCTTGCGTGCCGTCGCATCGTCCTTCGTTGAGTGCGCATCCAAATCCTCGGCAGGATTGGACAGCGTCGCCCTGCAAGGTACAGGTGTCTGTGAGAACGGCGATGGGGGACGCAAGGAGTTCTCCCAACGAAGACTCGACATTGCCAAAGAAGAGGGAGTTTGTTCCACCATCGCTATCAGTGCATGTTTTCTCGAGTTTGTTTAGGGGGTCTCCGCTGATGCAGCGTGCGACTGGTGGCACTGCTACGTTGGCTTGTAGTTCGCCGGATCCATTGTTGAATCGTCCTGGCGCGTGGAAAATCTTTTGGGCTGACTTTTGGTTTGCAAGGTAGACTTCGGAGTCTGCTTCGCTATGGCCGCTGATGAGGAATCGGCCGCTTGTGATGGGTCTATCAAAGGTGAGTGTGACTGGTCCTGATCCGTCAAGTGTAAGAGGATTGCCACGGACAGAGACGCTGACAAGTGCTGTTGGGCCGGATGTGTATAAGAATGAGAGCAGGGCAACGCCTGTGATGATGAGCATCACGCCAAGAATCGTAGCCACTCGCCGGTTCATCATATCACCAATACTTCTCTTTGACCCGTTCCGTATATAAACGTTCCGAGAGGGATGCGTGTTCTCTCCTTGGCGTTTTTTTATGTTCCTACTCATAGTTGACAACCAACACCAAGCCTCCCATCTCTTTGCCATCATTGCCGACGTGGTGTAGGTTATGGCAGTGGTAGACCCATGTTCCAGGGTTGTTTGCCACGAGCTCCAAGTCGTAGTGCTCCCCGGGTGCGATGTTGAGCGTGTCCGCCACGAAAGGCGCAGCGAGAGGGAAGCCGTCGCGGTGCGTGACTGTAAAAGCATGGCCGTGAATGTGCATCGGATGGTCTTGCTGGCCCATATTAGCCCAGCGCAGCTTAATCCGCTCGCCCTGCTTGACAATGAGGGGTTCTGTTGCTGGAAACGCTTTTCCGTTGATGGTAAAGTAAACGTAATCATCGATGTGGTGCGAGTGGCCGCCTGTTTTCGTCCATTCGTCCAGGGTAAGTGTGTACTCGCGATCATAACCAGTATCGTAAGGTCCGGGATTTTTCGGCTCAATTATGAACGCGCCATACAAGCCTTTGTCGAGTTGTTCAGCGCTTTCTGGGCCGTGCGTGTGATAGCTGTGCGTGCCTGGCGGGTTAGCGATGAACTCGTACGTGTACGTTTCGCCTGGCTTGATTGCAGGCTGCGTGACTTCAGGAACGCCATCCTCACTGTTCGGAACATGAACACCATGCCAATGTATCGTCGTTGGCACCGGCAACTCGTTCTTGATGATAATGCGGACACGGTCGCCCTCCTGAACGCGGATTTCAGGGCCCGGCACTTGGCCATTGTAACCAAACGCATTCATAACAACACCCGGCAGGATTTCCCAACGCACAGGTTTTGCAGTCAGCTTGAAGACCTTCACGCCTTCGATAAGTTCGTACCCGGCGCGTTTTTCTCCTCGTGAAACGACTGGCAAACCAGCCCAGATACTTTCGGAAACCGAAGATTCCGTTGCATGCTCGGGCGAATGTATATCTGCAGTTTCTTGTGGTGCAGGTGCGCAACTGGCCAAAAGAAGTGCAATAGAAATGCTCAGCACAACAACGGGCGTGTGTGATTTCATTGTTACGCAATTGTAAACAGGTGTGTTTATAAATTATTTGTCACACCGTTCCCGGAATTGCTTTTAAGAGCGAGCCTGTCTGGATAAGCACGAGCGTAAATCTGAGCGCGACAAAGACAAAGGTCAGCCATAACAAGGTATCATGATGCCTGTTGGCGCGGGTGACGTAACCGTATATGTTCCAGCCCAGCCTCCCGAACCAGTGCACGTGCTTGCCGATAAAATAGCGGAAGTGATAACAACCACCCAGATAGGCGAGCACTGCAAAAAGGTAGATGCTTTCACTTAACAATATTGCGTTGTCCAGATATAACGGATTGGCTGGCGCTAAGAGATATTTGAAGAGCGCTGGACTCGTTTCGCCGAAGTGAATGAAGAGAAGGATCAGTGTTCCCCAGTAAAAAAAGCGATGAAATTTTGACATCGGATGCTCGCCCCTGTAACACTTGCCGCAGCCTTGATTTGCAAATACGCAGTCTCGAGGCTCATGAAACACTTCACGGCCTGCAAAAAAACGCATGGAATAGCATGTCAAAATCATAAAAAGAAAAAAGAATGGGTGCAACCAATCATGCCATAAGAAAACATACCACCAAAAGCCTCGGAGGGCAGAGACTTCCTCAAAATGCTCCACGTGCGCCAAGACTGCTGTGGCAAGGGTGATCACAGGAATACAGCATGCTACGAAGTTTCTTTTGTTCATTTTTTGTCTTTTGAAAATAATAACTTTATTGGCTTCCACATCTTTTCTGACATGATTCTTTCCTTTGCATAAATGATGCTGTCCTCTGTAATCTTGATGTTTTGTGGACAAGAGGCAGTGCAGCATCGTGTGACGTTGCAACTCCAAATGTCTCCCTTTTCCAGCAGTGGCGCGTGTTCAAATGTATTCTTGGGATGTTTGTCGATGCCAATAAGTTTGACAATGTTTCGCGGACCGATGAAGTTCTTGTTCTCATGATTGCGGAGCACGTGGCAGGTGTCGTAGCAGATCATGCAGTCGATGCACGTGCGCAATGATGCTGCTTCCTTTGTTTGTTCTTCATGCATCGTCCAAAACTCCCTCGTTGCTTTTTGTGGGCTAATGAAATGGGGCTTGAATGACAAAACTTTTTTGTATACTTCTGAAATGTCGACAACAAGGTCTTTGATTACCGGGAAAACGTTCATAGGCGCGATACGTACTATTTTCATATCCGGCGTCATCTCGTGTTTACACATCAATACAGCGCGATCGTTCACTTCTGCTGCACATGAGCCGCAAATGCCTTCGCCGCAATTCCACCGATAGGCCAGATCCGGCCTAAAATTTTCCTGGACGTAAATTACTGCATCCAGCACGCGCATGCCTTTCTCAAATGGAACACTGAATCTTTCCACCTGCGGCTCTTTGTCCTCTTCAGGATTCTGGAGCACGATTTCTATTGTAATCTTTTCATTGTCTTTCATTGGGTGCCTCTTCTGATACACGCGCAAGCTCTAGAGTTGAGGGAGGAACTGGCATTCTTTTGAGCTGCATGCCATTCCTGTCTTTGAATAGGATAATATTCATCAGCCAATGATTGTCGTCTTTATTTGGATAATCTTCACGCGCGTGTGCGCCACGGCTTTCTCTGCGTTCGAGTGCGCTTCTGATGATGGCATTGCAAGTCAATAGCATACAGTTCACGTCGAGATATGTGGCCCATTCAGGATTATACCTGCGCGAGCCTTGTACTTGCATTGTTTGCTTGCGTAATTGCTGTAACTGCTTGAGTGCAGCTGTCAATCCCTTTTGCGTGCGAAATATGCCTGCGTGCTTCCACATGAGGTCTTGGATTTTTTCTCGTAGTACATGCGGTCGTGCTCCTTTTTTCCGAGTAAATGGTTCAAACAAGCGGCGCAGTTCCTTAGCTATTTGTTTTTGTGGCAGATGGGCGTGTGTTGTGCGTTTTGCATACGCTGCAGCTGCTCTTCCGGCGCGTCGGCCGAATACCAGGATGTCTGTTAATGAATTGCCTCCCAATCTGTTGGCGCCATGCACGCCTGCAGCTATTTCTCCTACAGCATATAAGCCCGTTACTGAAGTCGCTCCTGTTTCTGCATGTCCGCGGACGCCACCCATAGTGTAATGAGCAGTGGGGGCGACTTCCATTTTTTCCTTGGTGATGTCGACGCTCGCGAAGTCTTTGAATTGCTTGACCATTTTTGGCAGTTTTTTCTCGATGAATGCTTTGCCTTTGTGGGTGATGTCTAGCCAGACCCCCCCCTGTCTGTTGTGAGCTGTGCCTCTCCCTTCCCTGATCTCAGTAAAAATTGCTCGAGAAACAACATCCCGCGTGCTTAGCTCCATTCGAATCGGATCATAGTTCTTCATAAACCGTTCGCCAAGTCCATTCAACAAAATGCCTCCTTCTCCGCGCACTGATTCGGTTACCAGAATGCCTTCTGCGGTCTTTGGGTGAAGCATACCGGTTGGATGAAACTGAACCATTTCCATGTCCATGAGTTCAGCGCCTGCGTGATACGCTAAAAAACAACCATCGCCGATTGTCTCCAATGGATTTGTGGAGACGCGGTACACGCGTCCACAGCCTCCTGTCGCGAGGATGATTGCTTTGCTCTTTATAACATACGCATTGCCAGTGCGGAGATTAAGCCCAATTGCTCCTGCAACAGCAGTGGCTGTCGTCAGGAGTTTGGTCATGATTACTTCGTCCATGGTCGTAATCCGCTCTCTGCGTCGCACTTCTGCCATCAGGGTCTGCATGATCTCTAGCCCTGTGTGATCACCTATGTGACAGGTGCGCCTAAACGTGTGCCCTCCGAACGCGCGCTGCATGATCTTTCCCTCTGGCGTTCTATCAAACAGACAGCCCCAGCTTTCTAGTTCCCAGATGATATCTGTTGCTTCCTTTGCTAGAATTTCTACCATGCGCGGATCGTTTAAGAACTGGCCCTCACGAATCGTGTCTGCAGCATGGACTTTCCAATTATCTTGCGGGTCGATATTGCCCAAGGACGCATTGATGCCTCCTTCTGCCATGACAGTGTGGCATTTGCCAAGCATGCTTTTGCCTGCGACAATGATAGTCATGCCTGCATCTGCTGCTGCAATGGCTGCGCGCAATCCAGCGCCGCCTGCACCGACGATGAGAATATCGGTTGTGATTGTCTCAAGATCGTTCCTGCTCATTTCCCTTTGGAGTGAATTCCTGTGCTCGGACAGTGAGTTAGCGGATATTTAACACCTCTGATTGTCACGCCTGAACACAATTGGCCGAGCGGTCGATTTTAGAAGGACTTTGAAAACCGACCCAAAGGAGGTTATTCAAAGTTCTCAATCATCCTTTCCAGAAAAACATCGCGTATAGTAATCGCATTGTCCCGTGCTCCACTTGCAGAGTGGGCTTACGCGTTTTTGGTAGTCGTGGATGCGGTTGCTTTGGGTGTGCATGTGGCATAGTTCAATCTCAAGGCGGGCTAAATCCATGAGTTCTTGGTCAACAGGGATGCTTTTCTCCGAATGCCCGTCACCTTTGAGAAAGTAGATACCGACGCGATCAGGTGCTATGCCATGTTTCTCTTTATATAGTAGAGCGTAGATGGCGAGTTGCAGGCGGTATTCGTCGCTGATATCGTCTTTTTTTGAGGTTTTGTAGTCCATGATGCGAATCTGCCCTCGGATCTTCTCAATGGCGTCGATGAATCCGCGCACGTAGAGTTCTTCTGATTTGAGTTGGGCCTCGCGCTCCGGTGTGTGTGCCTTGAATGCGTGGATAAACTCGTCAGGGTGTTCGATGACGCGTGTGGCAAGGTGGTCTGCCCAGTTAAGGAGCATCAGGAGTGTCTCCGAGAAGAGCGTCCTCTCGCTTGTGGGATCGATGTTGACGGTTACAAAATCATTCTTGGATTTGCCCCAGTAGTACACTAAGAGTTCCTGTGCTTTTGTTTTGAAAAATTCCCTGCAGTTCTCTTTCTCAACACCGCTGACATCCACATCAAAGATGTTTTCGAGGACTGAATGGACGATTTTTCCGCGCACGGTCGCGACTGATGGCAGTGATGGCAATCCCATCACATAGCGATAGTAGTACTTCCGCGGGCATTGTTTGAGTGTGTTGATAGATGATGGTGATTCGAATCTGCGGGGGGTCATTGATGTGCGGGGCGGGGGTTCTATTTATGTGTCTTTCGTAGGAAAAATCGTTTATTGTCCCTCTGCTTCGCTCCTCGCTCAACACACAGAAAATCTTTAAGTTCCGCCTCGAAGGGGAGGAACATTAAAGATTTTTGCCCCTCTTTTTTATCCATGGTTTGAGTTTTTCATGCCACCATCGGTGTATTCTGCGCTCGCCTAGGAGGGTGAGTCCTAAAAGTATGAGAACAAATCCGGGGATGCCGGGGATGATGGTCGAGAAGAGGCCGGCGATGATGAGGATGATGCCCAGAATCTTTTCAGTAAGACTGCGATGTTTGTGGAATTGTGCCATTGGTTTGGAAAGAATTTCTGTGTTTTCGGAAGAACTGGTTGTCACCTATAAGTTTCTTTCTGGTTTTTGAGCATAAACAGCTTGAAGGAGTGTATTATAGTAGTAAGATGGAAGAGCACAGGATCAAGTGGGTGGCAGTGGTTGTGAGCGTACTTGGACTCGGTGGGATGTATGTAGTAGGATTCGATTCCCAAAGCACGCCAATGGATACCACGTTTACAGGTCGTGTTGTAAGCATGTCACAGACAGGCGACCTGACTATTATCAAGGTGAGCAAGGTGATTCCTGTTGTTCTCAAGGACAAAGTGATTATTTCTTGTGGTTCTCTGGTGCAGTTTGACGGATCTTATGATGATTACGAAGGCAAGTCTGAGTTTCGTGCCCGATCATTTTCCATTATAAAGGAAGGAAAGGGCTGTTAGGAGGTGCAGAATGGTGGATAAGGAAATTCTAAAATAACACGTTTTTTATAGTTAGAAAAAACTGCATGTTCATGAGGATCCTTCTCATCCTCTGTCTTGTCGTTCTGTCCGCGTGTCAGAGCTATCCACCAACGGATGTGGATAGTGGACAGGAAGATCGTGGGACGGAGACAATTGTAAGCAGTGATGATCCTTGCGCATTCTTGGAGTATGAGGATCGTCTGCATTGTTATCAGGAGCTTGGAGAGTCAACAAAGAACGCGAGTCTGTGTCCGCGCGCGGAGATGGAATCCTTGGTGCAGTACTGCTACATTCATTTGGCCAAGGATACAACAAATCTGTCGATGTGCGAGCTGGCGATGCCAGAATACCGCGGTACGTGCTACAAGAATTATGCGATCAAGCAGAGGGATGAGTCGGTGTGCAGGTTTGTGGATAATCTTGGGGAGATGAGGTATTGTTATCGCTTGGTTGCGCAAGCACAGCAGAACGTGAGCACATGTGCGATAATCGATGATGCTTCCGAGCGTGAGTATTGCGTCGCTGAGATTGAGGGTTGCGCTCCTCCGGCAGATACCAATCAGACACGTGAGTCTTGCGAGTCAGCAGGTGGCGTGTGGGGTCGTGGGGGGCTTTTGCCGACGTGTTTTTGCAATTACCCATCTCCAAACGCAGACAAGCCGTGCACAGATACGTCAGATTGCGGCGGGTTCTGCCTTATTGATTCTTCGGCGGATAAGACAGGCACATGTGCTCGGATGCAGCAGGTTTTTGGGTGTTTTGCGTATCTTGAGGACGGTGAATCGCGCGAGGTCTGTGTTGACTAGGGTTCCGGGTTTCTTGAAAGATATTCCAAACGCAGGAGACATTGTTGGAGATATTCCATTCATCATGAAAGAGTTGTGGAATCTATGGAGACTCTTGCGGGATTCCAAGCGAACGTGGTATTAAGAAGGGTTGCGTTGTGTAGGGGATGTGGACGATAGCAATCATCGTGGCTGGAGTTGTTATCGGTATCATCACTGGCATCACTCCAGGCATCCACGTGAATCTTGTGTGTGCGTTGCTGGTTGGCATATCCTCTACGCTGCTCGATGTCATCTCTGCTCTGGATCTTGGAATCTTGATTGTCGCAATCGCCGTGACGCATGTCTTTGTCGATTTGGTTCCTTCGACATTTCTTGGCGCGCCAAATCCAGAGACTGCGCTTACGATCTTGCCTGCGCATCGTTTGCTGATGCAGGGTCGTGGGTATGAGGCAGTGCGATTGGGAGTTGTGGGCGCATTTGCGTCATTGCTTATTGGCATCGCAGTGATGCCGTTTGCCATCATTATGATCCCGTTCTTGTACGACTCGATCAATGCCTACATTCCGTGGATCATTGTTGTTGCGGTTGGGTATCTTATAGTATGTGAGTCGTCCGGTGAGCAAAGGGCTTGGGCTCTTGTGGTATTTGTTCTTTCAGGTTTTCTTGGTTGGGTCGCGCTTGAGTCGGATATGTCCGAGCCTCTCTTACCACTGCTTTCTGGGGCATTTGGTGTTGCGATGCTTCTTGTAGCGATTCGTGAGAATGCCATTGTGCCGCCGCAGTATGAGACAGAAGAGATTGTTCTTGATGCTCGAGAAATTGCAAAAGTGTCTTCTGCAAGTGTTGGCGCGGGAATCCTCACGGCTCTGCTTCCCGGTCTTGGGGCAAGTCAGGGCATTGCGCTTATCTCCGGAGTGGTCGGCTCATCAGAACTCATGTATATAGTTATCGCATCAGGTGTTTCGATGATCAATTTCGTCTTTTCTCTGGTTGCCTTGCTTACCATTGGCAAGGCGCGCAGTGGCGCAGTCGCGGCAGTGCAGGAGCTGATACCGTCCATTACGACTCACGAGATCATCGTGCTCATCATCGCTGCTGTGGCATCCGCTGGATTGGCTGTGATCGCAACCTTTGCGTGCGCACGAGTCTTTGCGCGATATGTGAGTAGGGTTCCGTATGCGACATTATGTATTACTGTGGTGGTATTCACCATTGTTCTTGTGTATGTATTAAGCCATTGGCAAGGGCTTGCTGTGTTGATCCTTAGTACTGTCATCGGGCTTATCTCGCAGTATTCAGGTATCAAGAAGACGCATGCAATGGGCTGTTTGTTGGTTCCGGTGATGATTCGAGGGTTCATCGGTTACTAAGATCTGAATCCTTCTCCTCGCGATCCTTGGTAGTGGTTTCCCACATTGCCGTACATACGTTTGGACGCTCGGGCGTAGCAGAAGAGTAGTCCCCATGCTATCGGTTCTCGAGTATGGAGGCGGTACTGTGTGGATTCTATACTGTGGTCATTAAGTACGCGGGTTCCTGGATGGATCATCTCTTCTAGGATGGGGATGTCTTCTTAAAGCTGGGCTCAATCTTAAAAACCAAGGCCATCTGGCTGTGGTATGGATAACATCAAGTCAGGGCCTGCACTGCTCGTGGGTGGCAAGCCGTATAATCCAGGGACTCCGAAAAGAAACGAGTTGTACGAGGATGGAGGCGGTTGCGTACATAAAGCCCAGGAGGCGTATGAAGGGCGTGCGTTGTATGAGATGGTGATGACATATGCGGTGTTTGAGACATTGCGCGAGTATGAGAAGGATACTGGTGTTGGTGTGCGGGCACTTGAGCCAAGGATGCTTGCGCTGCAGGCAGGATCTGATGGCAAGGAAGCGTCTTCCTTTGGAACAGTGAAGGTTGCAGGTGTTCCTGGGACTCGGCTTGCGTCTCTTGCCGCAGGGTTAGTAAGGCCAAAGTATAAGGACGGACATCCCGCGTCTGCGTATACTTGCATTCCAACGTCAGTGGCATACCATCTTGGCGTCTTTGCAGGAATTCGAAAACACGAGGGGTTTATTCACGGCGATCTTGACCCGCGAAACATTAAGTTCGATCCGCAAGGACCAGTGTTGTATGTGTGCGATCTTGCAGATGCAAGGCCTGGAACATCAGAACAAGTTGGATGGGAGGATGAAGCATTGCTTAATTTGCTTCGAGCAATAAAGCCCGGTGTGTTGCACGCATACGACGATGGCAAAGACCTTATCCGCAAGAGGGGAGTGTTTTTCTCAAAGGTTGATCAGATGGTTGACACCTTGCGCCTGGAATTGGATATGGATCTCATGCGTGCAAATCCAAAGGAGTTACGAACCCTGTTGTAGTCCAGCGGCGAACTGCGTGTCGTGTCCGTCGGGAAAAACGCTTTAAGTTCGGCCTCTGGCCGACTTAAAGCGTTTTTTGTGGCAGGGCAGCAGCCCCTTTTCTCACCCAAACTGTTTACGCAACACCTGCATCCGATCACGAAGCTCGATGGCCTTCTCGAACTCCAACCCCTCGGCAGCCACACGCATCTGGGCCTCAAGCTCGATTAGCAGACGCGGAATCTCCGCCTTAGGCAGATGCTTTGTCGTCTTGACCTCAACTTCTTTTTCCTGCACTGCCTTAATGATGGTTTGGGGAACAATGCCATGCGCTTTGTTGAACTCGATTTGACGCTTGCGACGATTATGCGTGACATCGATTGCCCGACGCATCGAATCCGTTACATGGTCCGCATACATAATCACCCGGCCATCAGCATTACGCGCCGCACGACCGACTGTCTGTATAAGCGATCGTTCATTACGAAGGAATCCTTCCTTATCCGCATCAAGGATGGTCACCAGCGCAACTTCTGGGATGTCGAGCCCCTCCCGCAACAGATTAATACCTACCAAAACATCGAATTCTTTTAGACGCAATTGCCGAATGATCTCCGTGCGCTCAATCGTGTCGATCTCAGAGTGCAGATAACGCACGGAAACGCCGTGCGTCGAGAGATAATTGGCGAGGTCTTCTGCCATCTTCTTTGTCAGTGTCGTGACCAGAACGCGCCAGCCTGCCTGCACCGTCGTTTCGATTTCCTTTAGAAGATCCGGAATCTGACTCTTAGTAGGCCTCACTTCAATGCTTGGATCAAGCAGCCCTGTTGGACGGATGATCTGCTCAACAACCTGCGCGGAGGACTGAATTTCATATTCTCCAGGAGTTGCTGACACAAACAACGTCTTTTGCCAGCGCGCCTCAAACTCCTCAAACTTCAGAGGCCTGTTGTCATATGCGCTTGGAAGGCGAAACCCATTATCCACCAGATTCTTCTTACGCGCGTAATCCCCCTTATACATCCCATGCGCCTGCGGAATGGTCTGATGCGACTCATCAATGATGAGCAGGAAATCCTTTGGGAAATAATCGAGAAGAGTGAAAGGCGGTTCGCCTGCGTTGCGCCCATCAAAGAAACGCGAATAGTTCTCAATGCCACTGCAAAACCCCATCTCCTTAATCATCTCGACATCATACTTGGTGCGCTTTGCAAGACGCGCTGCCTCAAGCGGACCAAGGCTAGACAGGTGATGGGTGAGTTCTTCTTTGATACTATGGATCGCGACATCGATCTTCTCTGCTGGCGTCACGAAGTGCTTTGCAGGAAAGATGCGAAATTCATCAAAAGCCTGGACTGTCATGAGGTCCACGTAATGCAGCTCCTTGATGCTAACAATCTCATCACCAAAAAGCTCAACACGGATAATGTTCTCATCATACCCGGGAATGATGTCAATGACATCGCCTCGAACCCGGAACCGCCCTGGCTCAAGAGCACTGTCATTACGCTCATACTGCATGTCAATAAGACCTGCAATGAGCGCTTCGCGCGAACGGTTGCTTCCCCTCTTGAGAGGGATTGACACAGCCAGGAAATCGTGCGGATTACCCAACCCATAAATACATGAGATCGATGAAACAATAATGACATCGTCTCGTGCAAGCAAGGACGCTGTTGCCTTGAGGCGCATCCGCTCGATCTTCTCGTTTCGTTGGGCATCCTTCTCAATATAAGTATCAGTACTAGGGATGTAGGACTCTGGCTGATAGTAATCATAATACGA
>JACQSU010000049.1 GCA_016211165.1 Candidatus Woesearchaeota archaeon
GCTGTTCCACGTGGCTCCGTTTGCTGCTCCTGTTCCGAGTTTGGTTCCTTCGGTGAATGGTCGGAGTAATCGGTAGATTTGTATAGTGACATTCTGTGCCGGGCTTGATTGGGCAATTGGGGTGATATTAAGATATGCAGAGGTGATTGTGGCGTTGCTCGGGATTGTGGAGAGGTTAAGTGCGATGAGTGCTCGTCCCCGGTTGCCTGTTGTGAGTCCCACGTGCAGTTTGGTGTCTCCTCCGAAGTTCTTGGTTGCCGTGCCTTCGTCAAGCCACACGTCGATTCCTGTTGTTGCGTTTTGTGATTCGATGAATCCCGGGTCTGTTTCGGTGAGGGTGAAATTGTATGCGCCTCCATTGTTAAGAGTTTGGACAAGCATCCAAGTGTTGTCAAGGCAGCTTCGGTTGTTGTAGCTCCAGTTGGTGCATTTGTAGACTGTCTTCACGTCTGGATTCGCGTTTCGGGATACTGTTGCGTTGGTGTAGTTGACAAGGACATTGACAGCGTACAGTTCGCCTCCGTATGGTGAGGCGTTGTTTGGAGTTTCGTCGATGTTGATAAGGGTGCTGATATCATTTTCTATGGTGAGGTTGTCAAGAATGATGCGGTTGATCGTTGCATTTGGGGTAATGGCGAGTGTCTTGACAAGGGTGTCAATGGTGAGATTCGTAATTTGGGTGGTAGTATTTGCGATCAGGGTTCCATTGGGGTAGTAGAATTCGTATGTTGTTGTGTAGGTGTTGTTAAGAAGGTCATTGAGCGTGACGTTCCATCGCGCGGTTTGGTTCTTGAGAAGGTAGCTGATGTAGGTGTAGTCGATGTTTTCTGTGCCTTCGCTTGTTGAATTGGCATTGATGCGCAGTTGGAGTCCGTTGATTTCTGGGAGGTTGTTCACATATGGTGTCAGCGTACAGCTCTCGATGATGTCGCTAAGTGATCCATTGAATTGGCAGATCGTCTGCCATGTTGAGGTATTGTGCCATTCAAGTGTGACGCTGACGTTTTGCGGGTCGTAGTTGTGTTCGATGGTGAAGTTGACGTGTTTGATGTTTTTGTTGGTGATAGTGGGGCTAAAGTTGATGTAGAGATACTTCTGGGAGAGTCCCTGTGTTATGTAGACATTGTTTGATGTGTTGATGAGTGCGATGTCTGCAGTGCTGTTGTCATGATAGAATGCGGCTTTGGGTGTGCTGGATCCTGCGCTAAGGGCAGTGCTTGCGCTTGATGTGCTAAAGTTGCGAGCGACAGGTATTGTTTGAGTGTTAGCGTAGATGTCAGCTACAGTGATATTGGTCCAGCGGTGGATTCCGTCAATGGTTGGTGTGAATGTGCTGCTAAAGATGCCATCATTGTCTTTGCTATTGCATGATCGAATGTCAGATAGTGTCACATTGATTGTTGTATTGTCTGGTTTGGTGATCTTGGCAATCACTGACGCTATTCCTGATGTGTCCGTGACATTGGCGGCAATGCAGGCTGTGTCGCCGAGTTTGACTGTGGTCTGGGAAATGTTGTCAAAGACGAGTGTTGGTGGTGTTGCTTCGTGTTCTGTCCAGTTGAGTTCGATGATGGGTCGTGATGTTGCTGTGGGGTGGTCGCCTGATGCAATGTCAATGTAGGTTGCGGTGCTGGATTCATTGCTTGAGATAAGGATGATGCCGTAGCGTGGGAAGGTGCTATTCTGCCATGCTCGGAGAAGGTTGGTAAGGCTAAGTGAATGTCTTCCTGTGCCGCTGACACTGACACTGGCCCAGATTGTGGTGTTATCATAGTCCCCGCCAGGGGTATTCCATGAGTCTGCGGTTTCGTTTTCATTCCAGCTTGCTCCGTCATTGGCTCCGAGTCCGGTTCTGGTGCCTTCTGTCCAGTTGCTTGTGAGGCGGTATGCATTGACAAGGATGGTGGATGGTCCGATTTTTGCTGTGATTTCAAATGAGTAGTTGGCGTTGTTGACGCTTGCATTGGTGGGGATGCCGTCGATGGGGATGTGGATGATGCCGCGTGCGCGTTCGCTGTTGTTTCCGATGCGCATGATGGTGTCTGCGCCGAAGTTGCGTATGGGGTTTGCTTCATCAAGCCAGGTGTCTGTTCCTGTGGTTTCGTTTTGTGTTTCGATAAATCCCGGGTCTGTGGCATTGATCGTGATGTTGTATTCTGTTCCAGGTGTGAGTGCTTGGAGGAATTCCCAGCGATTGTCATTGCAGGTTGCGCTGGAAAATGTCCAGTTGGCGCATTTGTAGAGTGCGTGTGATTGTGGGCTGGCACTTACCGTGATTGTGGCGTTGCTAAATGCGATTCTGCTTGGGTCGATGTGGTATGCGGAAGCGTATGGTGTTTGTGTGAGTTCTTCGATGTCGATGCTGATAATGTTGTTGCTGATGTTGGCGTCGTAGATGATGATTTGTTTGATATTGCCGGATTGTGGGGTGATGTGTAGCGTGCGTGTTTCTCCTCTTGCGGGTATGACTGCGGCGACAGTGTGGCCTTTGGTGTCAAGAATCTTGATGCTGGCGGGTAGTTTGTTCCCTGCGCGTCCTTGGAGGCTGATGCTTGGTTGTTTGTGTGGCAGTTGTGGGATCGTTGTGGTTGGCTGTGCATGTGCAGGTTCCGGGTTCGAGTCGATGAGATTTGGTAGTTGTGGTGATGGTTGGAGTGCGGCGTGTTCGACGATCGCCGCTCCTGTGATGGGTGTTTCCGATCCGAAGTAGCTTAGTGTCAGAAGCATAACCATAACTGCTATCGTGGCGATGGTTTTGATGGTGAATTTCACAATGCCTTGTTTGTTGGAAAAAGAAGGTCCCTTGCCCGGCAAGTGGCTTCGTCCAGAAGTTCCACTACTTCTGGAGGTTTCAAAGAGGGGTCGGTGTTTCAAAGAGGGGGTTTCCCCCTCTTTGCCGGGCAAGGTTGCTTCTTTCATCTCTTCCCTCCGGTAGTTTTTCTACCAGTGGGATTTCCAAAGGGGGCTTGCGCCCCTCCTTGGGGTTTCAAAGGGGCTTTGACCCTTTGTTCCTCGTTGTAGGGGGTGGTGTTCCCAGATTTCCTGGAGGCGCGCGTGTAGGTCGTGTAGACCGTCGAGTAACTCTTCACAAGAAGAGTCGCCGCTTCTGAGAATGTGAGGTGCAGTGAATCAACCAGATACCCAATGACACTTTCAAGGACAGAAGTTTCGCGAGTGCACAAAACATCAAGTGGTATCAAATATCGGGGATCAGTAATGACAAATCGCGTTGGCATCTTTCGTGTGGCTCGTCGGTATGTGCCCCAGATGCCTCGTTCATCGCGTTTGAGGCGAACACCAATCCTATGATAATTCCATCCAAGTTCTTCTTTGAGGTACTTGACCACTGCTTCTGCAGGTGCGAGTTCCGTCGAGAAGATCTGTGCTGGCACGTGTTCGGCATTGGTTTCGGAGTGTTGCCGTGCAAGTGCAGTTGGGTCATGCGTCGTAGGCAAAGGCACATTCGAGGTCGGAGTTCCTGCGAGTGCTGCCTGGATTTTTGATAGGAGGAGTGTGAGTTCATCAGGCGTCAAGCGGGACACCAAGAATTCGTCCATCGTCGGAAGAGCGGTCGGACTAGTTCGTAGTGTAGCTGCTCTATCACCTGGTGCTACCACTGATATTCACTCCGAAATCTACTCTTTTTGTAAGCGAATTACTTTAAAAGTATTACTATTTGACTTGATTTGTAGTAAACTGGTGGATCTTGAGTCCAAGATCAGGAAGTTGGTTACTAAAAGAGTATTGGACTAGTATAAAGATTGTATGAAATTGACAAAGATTGTAAGATGATGAAATAAAACAAGTATGTCCTGTGACAAGAGACGTAATTTTACTACAGGGCGAGTATGAGTGGCAGACAAAAGGAGTAATTACAGCTACAAAGAACGTACAAAATACTATAAAAGAAGTATATTTGATATTTATCCACTATAAAGTGAGTATAAATGGCAGACAAAAGAAGTATACCAAAGCTACAAAGAACGTATAAGGCTACTACAAAAGGAGTATTTCGTGCGTATTCACTATGCGCGAACAAAACATTCCATACTACCCTAAAATCACAGGGTCGTAAGATATCAAAAGATGAGCTATACACGCTTGCATCACTGATAAATGACTTACTATAACCTCTACGTCTTAGCCGATGTGTTCCTTCACAGCAATCGCCAGCGCGTCAAACCGTTTTTCGCTTAATGCCTCTATTTTGATTCGGCTTGCGCCATGAGGAGTCTTCTTGATCTGTAGATTACCGAATATCAACGTGCCTAGGTTCTCTTCTATAAAAAAAGTGTTCCCGTAGTATACGAAACTGGCTGACGTCTTGGTTTCATATTGGCAGTAGAATCGAGGATCCTTTTTGAAGTCCTCTATGAGCGGTTGGTAGTTTGTGCTAATGTCCTGCGCTGACTCCATGAATTTGAGCGTGCTAAACGTTTCATGGTTTAGGTTTTCGACAAAAGGGGTTTTCTGTCTGACTTTGTTCATGCAGCAGACCTCCATAGGTTTTCCTGAGCCGCAGATGCATACCTTATTCGACTCGATTGGCATGACTGAAGAGACTGATATAATATTGCCTTTTCTGGTTTTCTTGTCAAAGGTGTGGTAGGATTGCATCACTAGGACTCCTTTTGCCTCATTGATCAGCGCCTTGGCCTGGTCTTTCATGGCCTTGGTCTGCTCAGTCATGCCTTTGGTGATTTCGGCCATGTCGTGGGTGGATGATTCTGCCAAAACCTCTCGGATGTTCTCTTCATCGACTTTTTTAAACCGATTGGGTATCTCGTATCCGGGTTCTTCTTCTCTGAGCATGTCGATGATGCTTTGCGATTCGGATATTGTCACGCTATCATAGTCTTTTGAATTGTACAGTCTGCGCATCTCTTTGAGGTATGTTATTGCTGCCTCTTTTGTTTCAGGAATCTTGTAGTATTCATGCCGGTGTTTATAGATTGTGAAGAGATTGTATGCTGCGTCGATCAGTCTCGGGTTCAATTCCAGCGCGCGTGTATAATGGTTGATTGCCTCTTCGTGCAGATTCATCTTTCTTGCGATATTTCCTATCCTAAGACGAAGCTCTCCGTCTTGTGGCTTCTTTTTTATTTCGGCTTCCAGGTAGGGGTATCCTTTGCTGAATTCCATTCTCTTGCCTGCTGTGCCTACGATGGTTTTGTTTTTGGAGAATATAAGACCAGTGGCATTTCCTGTCAATGCGCGTATCTGATGCCTCCTGAGTTCCCATTCTCCCTCCTGTGTGAGTTGGATGTCGTGGCTTCTGCAGCGTTTGCACATGATCTCATGCTCATATATGTACTGGTAGGGCTCTGCACTGATGATCCATACAAGGCCGGGATGTATGTTTTGTGTCTTGCCGCACTGTTGGCACTTGAAGTGGAGTTCAAGCGACTCGTCGGGTATGTTGGCCATATCATTCAATACTTCTTCGATCGCAGTCAGTTCTTCTTTGATTAAGTCCAGGACGTCGCGACTTGCTTTCTGCTTGCGCGCCTGCGTCATCGCCTCGTCCCAAGTCAGGAGGTCTGGCTTCCCGAGCTTTCTGTTTATTCGGGATTTCAGGAACAACGCATGGTATGATTGTGGATCCGTGCGCAATATCTTGTTTACGAGTCTCATTGCGCTGTCATAATCAAGCCGATTTTCATCTTGGATCGCCTCTTTGAGAAGTTCAGTCGTATCGATGTTCTGTTCATCTAGGCGGTCATTGTCCAGGCCTGCATCCTTGGCGAATTGTTTTATCTCACGTTGGAATCCTTCAGGGTCTTCTATCTGCTTGATTGTGTCTCGTATCTCGCGCTTTTTTTGTGATGACAGGTGATCCATCGAGGCCAAATCCTTGAGAATGGGCAGTACCTCCTTTCTTCCTTGGGCATCAAAATCGTAAACAAATTTATCGATATTTATCCAGTCGTCGTACTTCTCCGGATTTGCGATATAATCTTTGAGAATTTTGGTCATGAACCTATATGTCTCGTCATCTTTTATGCCGGTGAGCGCGCCAGTGAGGAATGGTGGGTAGTTCTTTTTTTCAAATTGTGCGTCTAGCGCAGAAATCAGAGGGATTATCGCAGGCTTGCCGATGCAGTTGAGCGCGAACATAGCGTCTTCGCAGCCTTCCCATCGGTCCCCGTTTTCATTCTTGAGGATAAAAGCTATCAGGGGTTGGATTGATTTCGGATTTTTGATCTCTCTCAACGCTTTGAGTGCTGCCCAGCAACTCCACGTTTCTTCATGTTCTAGTGCGGCATGTAGATAAGGCAGGATGTCATCTCCGCACAGAGTTATCTCCTTGATCAGAGGGTCAAGCTTCCTGCTAACGCTGCTAAAGGTTCGCTTGTAGAACTTCTCAGTGTCATATTCCTTAAGTTGCCTTATGAGCTCAGCAAAGTTTCGAGCCGGTTCGTTGACAGCAATATCCTGCTTTTCCTTGTCTGTGGTTTCCATGGTAATGTGATGCGAACTTGCTCCTCGTTTATATTGACAGAGCGTCATAGGTCCAGTAGTTCTTCATAAAATTCTGGAAGCGGATAGAGTCTAGTTTCTTCGCTTTATCCAGGTATTGTTGGTAGTCTGGTTTTCCAATGAGATAGGCCAATTGAGCAGTTACGACCAGATTATCGAACCGCTCGCTTAGTTCAAGAGACCGAATGAGGTGTGCCATAGCCTTTTCCTCATCTTGGACCTGGTTATGGTAAAATCTTGCCTCATCCAGTTTAGCCCTGATTTCGTCTGGGCAGTTCAATGGCGATTCTTTCATATGGCGCTTGAAGATTGCGTTCTTAAATCTTTGACGTACGTTCATGAGACTGGTTTTAGTGGTTGGTTTTTATTTCTTTTCACCAAAAAGAAACAATAAAAAGAAAAAAAGAATCAATTACACAATCACAA
>JACQSU010000006.1 GCA_016211165.1 Candidatus Woesearchaeota archaeon
AGGGAGCTACGCCCCCTTTGAAACCCCGGCAAAGGGAGCTACGCCCCCTTTGAAACCCCCTAAAAATATAGTGACGTTATAACAAAAAACGTTTAAGATTTCGAGTGAAACGAGGAATCATTAAACGTTTTTAGTAGTCAATGCCTTGCCTTGCCTCGATGGGAATGGGCCTCTTAAGCGGCTGTACTTCAGTTGCGAAATCCGCACGCTTGATGAATTCCTTTGGCGCGTAGCGCCCTGTCAGATAGACTGTCGTTTGTTTAGGAACTGTGTCAAGAAAGGCAAGCACGTCCTTGACCTTGATTAAACCAATGTGTGCCGCGATGTTAACTTCATCGAGAATCAGAATGAACGGGGGGGACTTTTTGATTAGCTTCTTCGCAAACTCAAGGCCCTCATTTGCAAGGTCCTTGTCCTCCTTGCTCGGATTGGTTAAGTCAACCCAGCCAGGACGACCGAACTGATGAATCTCATAGAGTTCTCCTAAGCGCTTGCGCACCTTATACTCGCCGATGAGATCTTTTCGACCCTTCATAAACTGGACAATAACAACCTTCTTCCCATGACCAATGGCACGCAAAGCAACACCCAAAGCTGATGTTGTCTTACCCCAACCCGTGCCTGTCCAGAGATAGACAAGGGTGCGCTTGGGAGGTTTTGCCTCGACCATTAGAGATGTGGGAAGGGAAGGCATGAAGAAACCATTGGATTAAGATGATATAAGCCTTTGGTCAGACGGTTTCCAGAGCGACGTTTCTCAAAGCAGATGAGAAAAACGTCAGAAAAGGACATCACCCGCGAAGTCGCTGCAATGCAATCTCATTAGCTGCCTTTCGTGGCGAGATCCCCTTTTGCTTTGCACGATCAAGACAGGCCTTTGTTGACTTTTGGATCTTCTCTTTGACCAAAGGAAAGACTTCGCTTGCTGTGCCGCCAATATATTCAACATAACTTGAGATCACACCGCCTGCATTTGCGACGAAGTCTGGCACGATAAGCACGCCACGCTTATGGAGCACCTCCTCGACATCATGCGGAATCGGAATGTTCGCGCCCTGCACAATCAGCTTTGTCTTGACACGTGCTTGATTGGCGCTTGTGATCACATCCTTTTGCGCAGCAGGAATCAGGATATCTACAGGAAGCTCAAAGATCTCATGCGCAGCAAGCTTCTTTGCACCAGGATATTCCACGACACTGCCATTGGTCTTTTTCACATCATCAAGAGTCGCACTATCAAAACCAGACTCGAGATACGCGACTCCCTTGGAATCAGAAACTGCAACAATCTTGGCGCCCTCTTCTGCTAGAAACTTCGCCGCGAACGCGCCAACATTGCCATAGCCTTCTACCGCCACAGTAGACCCTTTGATGGCAAGATTAGCGTATGGAGCGGCGACTAGCGTTGAGATATAGACGCCGTACCCTGTCGAACCAAGCTCATGAGGAATCCCGCACGACTTTCCCTCACACATATCTACGGGCTTGCCTGTTGTCGAGTTGAATGCGCCATTGCCTTTCACAAACGCACGCATCTCTTCTTCAGCAGTGTTGATGTCAGGAGCAGCCACATAGATCGACGGGGCTAATTGCTTGAGTGCCTTGCCAAATGATTCGACAATCTCTAACTTCTTCTCTTTTGTCGCGCTCTTAGGATCAAAGATGATGCCTGACTTCGCCCCGCCAAACGGTAAGTCGGCCATCGCGCACTTGAGTGTCATTGCCCGGGCGAGTCGAAAGACTTCAAGCGCATCGACTGTTGCTGTCATGCGAATGCCGCCTTTTCCAGGACCGCGCTTGGTGCTGTCAATCACTGTGACCGCCCTTAGGCCAGTCTTGGGATCATACACATACACAATCTTCTCAGGGCCGATGTCGTCATACGGAATGTCGGAGTGATTCTGCGCCATGTGCAACAGGATGACGAGGTGGTATTTAGCTATTGCGGACAGCCAGGTATATTGACTTTTATTCCCGTGTGGCTTTAATACCCCGCAGCTTGCTGCGGAGTGAGCAAAGCGAACGATGGGATAGGCGAGGCGCTAAGTTTTATTCTCCCTTTTTGAGATCTCTTGGTGGGGGTTCACTTCAGATGGCCCACGTTACGAGACCGAAGACCTTACAATTTTTGAAGCACTACATTTGAGAAAGTGTTCTAACTTTAACCGAACCTTCGACCAACGGGAACTGTTTTAGGATGTGAGCCATCTCTTCCTTTGTGATTCCATAGAGCTTCGCAACCGCCGCGTCAATTTCGGCTCTCAACTGAGCTCGATCGTTCTCATTTGTCACCCCCTCAATTTCAAGTTCCTTTTTGAGGCTGCTAAACTCTTTGGTCACAGATGAGAGTTGTGCTGACTTCCGGCCAATAGTTGTAAACTCCTTGCCAGAATCACCTCTGGGGATTGGAAGCTCCTTAAAGTAGAACATGTTCACATTTGCACTGACCTTTTGTCTTAGAAGGTAATCTAGGACAAAGCTATTTAGAATCCCCTGCAAGTAGCATAGTGTTTGATGATTAGGCGTTTTCACAATAGCAAGTGAATTGCCGCAGACATAACCTGGTGGAACCAGCGCGGAAATCATAGTCCGCTCATCTGTTGACCTCGCGATGAGTCTATATGCTATCCAATAACCCGTGTGATACCTTTTCTCAGGTTTTACCGCGTTTAGAACGTCCTGCTCAGAGACCACCCACTGATAGTCAGGATTTTCCACCCAACGGTGGGCGAATTGATGCATGTTCTTGCCCTCGAGCAATGGCAAGCCGTTCAGGACTGCATTTGGCTTGCGGAACAGATGGCTATCATTAGTCATATGAAACCCGCAACTCATTGCAATATTCCACTTTCCGAATATGTTTTCTCCGAGGGGAGGATGCTGCAGCATCTTCTGAACGATCTTATAGTCTAGTGGCGTCTTGATCTCCAAGACCCCCCAAGAAGTGGGAGATGCCTTCTTGATGAATTCAACGTCTATGACCGTTGGATGCACTATAGCTCTCTCCAAATCGTCTGCTGAATGCAAGAAGAATGCGCAGGGGAATTGCTTTGTCTTTCCGGACTTCTCAAAAGTCAACAGCACGAACTTATATCGGCTGTCCACGTCAGCAAATATGCCTTTACGATTTTCAAAACAATACATGGATTTGATTGTGCAATTTTCAAACAACATACCTCTTAGTCCCTTCGCCCCCAAGTCAGTATAGACTCCGCTGGGTACAACAAATCCAACCATTCCCCCTTCATTGGATAGAGCGTACGCACGTTCGGTGAAAAGCTTGTATAAGTCTATGTCTCCGGAGACATGTTTACCGCCTGCTTCTTCGCTCTGAAACTGATAGTTATCCATAAAATAATCAGAATATGCCGCATATTCCACAAGCTTTTGTTCCCATTGTTTACGCACTTGAGGACGAGACTTGAGAATTTCATCCATCCTTGGTTTAGCCGCTTTTGTGGGTAACTTCGAAAATCCTTGATCAAACTGCTCAAAGAACTCTTGGCTATCAGGTTTGAACTTTTCCCAAGGCGGATTGCCAATTACTACATCAAAACCACCCATTTCAGCGATGAGGGGCAAGTGACGACTCAAGATCAGTGGGTTGTTCTTATCGTCAGAATCCCAAACCAAGCTGTTTTTGTTGTATGCATTCACCTGAGGAAGTCGCCTTGGACCAATCACCGCATGAAGCAGCAGATTAAGTCTCGTAAGCTGTATCGCCTTTGGGTCTAGATCAATCCCATAGATACAATCGCTAATCACATCATGAATGTACTGCCCCAAATCCTCGTCAGGATGGTTCTTGAGGAACCACCTCTTGAATTCTTCCAATGCTCGAACCAGAAACGCTCCAGAGCCACATGCAGGATCAACAACTCGAAGTTTCAATGAATCACTTAGGGACTTGCAACGCTTAAGCTTCTCCCCCAATGTGCTGGCGACCAGATGGTCGATGAGAAATTCAGGAGTATAATAGATTCCGTGTTGTTTTCGTTTAGCTTTCTGGGATGATCCCGATCTGTCTTTCCCAGTATCTGATTCAGAAAGTAGCATCTCATAAGACCTGCCAAGGATATCTGTCTTTATCGCATCGAACCTGTACGGAAGCTGTGTTTCCTGATCAATGTAGAAGGACTCTACGAGCGGAATGAAGTCTTCGTTCTTGATTGTCAACCCTTCTGCAAGTGACGCCTCAAAGATACTACTGTCATACACTTTGTTCATCTTGGCAAAGAAAGCACAAAGGTGGTCCCGATAGAATTGCACCCTCTTATCGCCGCTTCGCCATGATTCCAGGATGTCGCTTAGTCGATGTTCTGCATCACCACCTGTATCCTCAAGCATCCTGCAGAACACAATTCTATCGATAATCGTCTGAACGCATAGTTGTAGTCGTAATTCTTTGTCTTCATTGGTATCAAATCTGTAATCATTCTGCTCATAAACAGCTTTCCGGAGCTTCTTTCTGACTGTGACCAATGTCTCAGTTAGGAGATCAATGATTTCTGCGCTCTCTTTCCATTTCTTGTGCTTCTTTGCGTAACCGTCCAGCGTGTCTGACGGCGCATCCCGTCCAAACATCATTAGTGCATCCAAATACTCTTTATTCGCAACACATCCTGATAAATCAAATTCGAAGAGTTCTGCATGGTTGAGCTCATCGAAGTAGTCGGCGTTGAAGATTCGCCAACGGATGAAGTTCGTCAGGATCACAAACCTTGTCCCACTGTTTTTTCCGTAAGTGACCGCCTGCTTGATGTCCCCATCATCATCTAACTTGTTCGAAAATCGCTTTACTTCGATATAGAACAAAGGCTTCAGATCTCCCTTTTTCTTGAAGCAGTAATCTACACGACCTTTCAGGACCGGATGTTGGGGGATCACTTCGTCACTTAACCATTTCCAACCGAGTGCTTCAAATATATTCCTAATAAAATCCTCCGCACGCTTTTCAACCTCCTTTTCTCGGTGCTGCAATGCGTTGTATTTTACCAGAAGCTCCTTGATACTCTGGACTACAGTCCCCTCTATCACCATCTACTGCGTTATCGATGTAGAACTTATTAATGTATCTGCTTCATCACTTCCGCCGCGAACTGCTTTGCGAACTTTGGACCAGAAGCAGTGACATAGTGCTCACATGCCTCGACATCCATCCCTGTGTACTCTGCGCCAGAATCTTTGAGAAGCTTGATCGCCCAGGGCTCTGGCCAGACGGTTGCTCGGCAGCCGGTAAGGACGCCAGCAGTTGCAAGCACCGTCGGACCAAGGCATATCGCGGCAAGGATATTGCCTTGTTTTTTCGCGTCTTTGAGGAGCGTGATCGCAGGTTTGTGCTTTGAGAGCTCTGGTGCTCCGCCACCACCGACGACGAGAATGACATCGAAGTCTTGCGCGTTGAGCTCTGAGATTGCTTTGTTGGGCAGCACTTTCGCACCGAGCATCCCCGTGCATACCTTCTTTTCTATGGATGCTGTGGTAACCTTATGACCAGCCTTCTCGAAGACTTCTTTAGGAACAAGATACTCCTCATCACGGAAATCCTTTGGAGCAATGAGCATCGCGATTCGTGCCATCAGGCTGTCTATGAGCGCCCGTACTTATGCCTTGCGGATGCTGACCATAGCTGGATGCTGGGGCCGCGGGCGCCGATACATTGGTTTAGAGGTTACCCTACCAGCCCCTGCCTTGTTGAGGACCGGAAAAATTGGGATTTGGCGCGCGGCCAGTGCTTACGGGAAACGCTGTGCAGCCACAACCTACATAAACAGATATCCTCCCCTCACCTGCATGACCACGACCATCCTTGTAACTGGGGTCGCAGGCTTTATCGGGAAAAACCGTTTAATGTTCGCCTGCGACAAACTTAAACGGTTTTTGCGGGGGGCATAATGGCAACGGTTGTCGTCACTGGGGGCGCAGGCTTTATCGGATCACACCTATGCGAAGCACTGCTTGCCTTGGGAAACCGCGTCGTATGCGTTGACAATCTCTTCACAGGTAACATCGCTAATATCAGGCAGTTGCTTCCCGATTCACGATTCCGCTTTGTCGAGCACGACATTATCACACCATTCTTTTTGGACGATGAAGACATTTCGCAGATCTACAATCTTGCATGCCCTGCATCGCCAGTTCACTACCAATACAATGCCATTCGCACAATCAAGGCCAATACCATAGGAGTCATCAATGCCCTAGGACTTGCCAAGCGGCACCAAGCACGAATCCTGCAATCATCGACTTCTGAAGTCTATGGAGACCCGCTTGTGCACCCGCAAACAGAGTCCTACAAAGGCAATGTCAGCACCATCGGCCCACGCGCCTGCTATGATGAAGGCAAACGCGTCGCAGAGACACTCTTTTTTGATTATCACCGAACGCACGGCATTGAGATCCGGGTCGCACGTATCTTCAACACCTACGGACCCCGCATGGCAATCAATGACGGACGCGTCGTCTCGAATTTTATCACCCAAGCGCTGCGCGGAGAGGACATCACCATCTACGGGGACGGATCACAGACGCGATCATTTTGCTTTGTCTCGGATCTCGTCGGTGGACTGATCCGGCTCATGAACACTGAATCATTCACTGGCCCGGTCAATCTGGGAAACCCTGTTGAATTACATGTGGGTGAACTTGCCAAGGAAGTCATTGCACTGACAGAATCTTCTTCTCGGATCGTCACTCGACCATTGCCTGCTGATGACCCCAAACAACGCAAACCAGACATCACCCTTGCCAAGGAGAACCTAGGATGGGAACCAACGGTCGATAGGACCACCGGGCTTACAGCTACTGTCGCATATTTCCGAGAGATACTGGGACGGAATGCAGGAAAATAACAGCAGAGAACTTTGAAAAAATGAGCCGGAAGCGAATTTTTCAAAGTTCTCATCAATGGGATAACTGATCCCCGCATCATTTAAATAAACCCCTCGTGTCTTGCCCTTCCATGAAAGTCCCCAACTATGATTTCAAACGCATCGAAACCGAGATGCAGGAATTCTGGGACAAGCAAGGCATCCGCAAGAAAGCCAATGCCAAGAACAAAGACGGCAAGACCTTCTACTTCCTTGACGGACCGCCATACACTTCTGGAAAAGTCCACTTGGGAACAGCCTGGAACAAGTCCCTCAAAGATACATTCATCCGATACAAACGCATGAAGGGATTCAATATCTGGGATAGAGCAGGCTATGACATGCATGGCCTCCCAACAGAACACGCCACAGAAAAGAAACTTGGCATCAATGGCAAGGAGGAGATCATCAAGATGGGTGTTGAGGCCTTCATCAAGGAATGCGAGAAGTTGTGCATTGAGAATATGCGCGTTATGAATACAGACTTTCGAAGACTCGGCGTGTGGATGGACTTTGAGAACGCCTATCAATCCATCAAACCAGAATTCATCGAAGGAGTCTGGTGGGTTGTCAAAAAGGCGCACGAGCAGGGACGCCTCTATGAAGGCCTTCGCACGATGCCCTGGTGCCCGACATGCGCAAGCGCGGTCGCAAAGCACGAACTTGAATACAAGAATGTGACAGACACATCCATCTTTGTCAAACTCAAAATCACAGGAACACCCAATGACTACCTAATCATCTGGACCACGACGCCGTGGACCATCCCATACAATCTTGGCGTGATGGTCAACCCTGAGATAGAATACGTTAAATGCAAGGTTGACTCCGAACACTGGTGGGTGGCAAAGACGCTCGCCAATGTCTTTGTAACATCTGTCGCCGGCAAGAATCTTGAGATTGTCGAGGAAATCCTTGGCGCGGAGCTTGAGGGCATTGCATACGAACATCCTTTTGCTGATGTAATCCCCGAGTATGCGCGGATCAAGAAGAAATCACCAAAGGCACACACCGTCCTCTTGTCCTCGGAGTACGTGGATACCACGGCAGGCACGGGCCTTGTCCACTGCGCACCTGGATGCGGACCAGAAGACTACGAAGTAGGTCACAGAAACAAGATTCCTGCGTATAACACCACGGATGAACGAGGAGTATTTCCGCAAGAGATGCGGGAATTCGCAGGGTTTGTGGCGCGCGCGGATGACAAGAAGTTCATTGAGGCATTGCGGACGCGAGGAGCGATCATCGCAAAAAACCCTGTGCAGCACGACTACGCGCACTGCTGGCGCTGCCACTACCCTGTCCTCGTCCGCACACC